>WYBA01000164.1 GCA_011526095.1 Myxococcales bacterium
CGACGACCGAGGCGTTCGCGACCTACGGCGTGATCGACAGCGGCGCGATCCGCCAGCCGGTCGCGCTGCCGACCAAGGTCGTCGAGCAGTACGGCGGGCTCGAGGTCGAGACCTCGTCCACGCAGCTGCAGGCGCTGACCGACGCCTTCCTCTACCTCGTCGCCTACCCGTTCGAGTGCTCCGAGCAGATCTCCTCGCGCGTGCTCGGCATCGCCGCGCTCAAGGACGTGCTCACCGCGTTCAAGGCCGAGGGCCTGCCGCCGCCGGCCGAGATCGAGGCGCGCGTCGACGAGGATCTGCGCAAGCTCGAGGCGATGCAGAACTGGGACGGGGGCTTCCCGTTCTGGAAGCGCGGCATGGAGTCGTGGCCGTTCCTCTCGGTCCACGTCGCCAACGCGCTCGTGCTCGCCAAGCAGAAGGGCTTCACCGTCCCCGCCGACATGCTCCAGCGCTCGCAGTACTACCTGCAGAACATCGAGCAGTACTACCCCTGGTACTACTCCGAGGAGGTCAAGCGCACGATCACCTCGTACGCGCTCTACGTCCGCAAGAAGCTCGGCGACAAGGACCTCGCCCGCGCCAAGGGCATCTACAAGGAGGCCGGCGGCGCCGACAAGCTGTCGATGGAGGCGGTCGGCTGGCTGCTCGGCGTCATGGCCGGCGAGGCCGGCGCCGCCGACGAGCGCAAGGCGCTGCTGCGCCACCTCGACAACAAGGCGACCGAGACCGCCGCCGCCGCCAACTGGTCGTACGCCTACTCCGACGGCGCGTACCTCCTGCTCCACTCCGACCGCCGCGTCGACGCGATCGTCCTCGAGTCGCTGATCCAGGAGGCGCGCGACAACGACCTGATCCCGAAGGTCGTGACCGGCCTGCTCGCCCACAAGAAGGCCGGCCGCTGGCTCAACACCCAGGAGAACGTGTTCGTCCTGATGGCGCTCGATCGCTACTTCGACGAGTACGAGAAGGTCACGCCCGACTTCGTCGCCCGCGTCTGGCTCGGCGACGGCTACGCCGGCGACCACGAGTTCAAGGGCCGCCAGACCGACCGGTTCCAGCTCGACATCCCGATGCAGCACGTCGCCGGGATGAAGGGCGGCAAGGGCGACCTCGTCATCCAGAAGGACGGCCAGGGCCGGCTCTACTACCGCGTCGGCATGAGCTACGCCCCGGCGGATCTCAAGCTGGCTCCGGCGGATCATGGCTTCGTCGTCTCCCGCCGCTACGAGGCCGTCGACGATCCCGCCGACGTCTCGCGCGACCAGGACGGCACCTGGCGGGTCAAGGCCGGCGCCCGCGTCCGCGTCCGCCTCACGATGATCGCCGAGAGCCGCCGCTACCACGTCGCGCTCGTCGATCCGCTCCCCGCCGGCCTCGAGCCGATGAACCCCGCGATCGCCGTCACCGGGCCGATCCCGCAGGACCCGCAGTCCCAGCAGTCCCAGGGCAAGTACTGGTGGTGGTACCGCACCTGGTACGAGCACCAGAACCTCCGCGACGAGCGCGTCGAGGCGTTCACGTCCCTCTTGTGGGAGGGCATCTACGACTACACCTACGTCGCCCGCGCCACCACGCCCGGCAGCTTCGTCGTCCCGCCGACCAAGGCCGAGGAGATGTACTTCCCCGAGACCTTCGGCCGCTCCGGCACCGACCGCCTCGTCGTCGAGTAGGCGAGCAGCGCAGGTCACGCCGGCCCCCGGCGGCTGTCAGCCGGGGCCGGCGACAAACCCGGGGGAGCGCTTGCGAGGAATCCGCGGATCGGTTCCGATGCGCGCCTGATGAGCACTCCCGAGGTCCCGCGCGCCGAGGTCGTCGCCGAACCGTCCGCGCACAAGCCGTACGTCGCGCCCGAGACGACGATGCGAGAGCTGACCGTCCGGGCCCTGGTCATGGGCTCGCTGCTCGGCGTGATCTTCGCGCTGTCGTCGGTCTACCTCGGCCTCAAGGTCGGCCTGACCGTCTCGGCGTCGATCCCGGTCGCCGTCCTGTCGATCACGCTGTTCCGCTGGCTCGGGATGCGCGGGACGATCCTCGAGAACAACATCGTCCAGACCACCGGCTCCGCCGGCGAGTCGATCGCCGCCGGCGTCGCGTTCACGCTGCCGTCGCTCTTGCTGATGGGCTTCGATCTCGAGCTGACGCGCGTCCTGCTGGTCGCGCTGCTCGGCGGCCTGATCGGCGTGCTGATGATGATCCCGCTGCGCCACGGCCTGATCGTCAAGGAGCACGGCAAGCTCGCCTACCCGGAGGGCACCGCCTGCGCCGACGTGCTGATCGTCGGCGAGAAGGGCGGCACCGAGGCGACGAAGGTGTTCACCGGGTTCTTCGTCGGGCTGGGCTACGCCTTCCTCAACCTGATCGCCAAGGTCTGGGCGGACGTCTCGAGCTTCGCCGTCGAGTTCGGCGGACACCTCAAGAAGGCCACCGTCGGCTTCGAGGTGTCGCCGCCGATGCTCGGCGTCGGCTACATCATCGGGCCCAAGGTCGCCGCGAACATGCTCGCCGGCGGCCTGCTCGCGTTCGTCGTGCTCGTCCCGCTGATCGCGCAGTTCGGCGGGGCCGCGGTCGCGGACATGTCGGCCGGCCAGATCCGCGGCGAGTTCATCCTCTACATCGGCGCCGGCGCGGTCGCGACCGGCGGGTTCATCGCGCTGGCCCGATCGATCCCGACGATCGTCTCGGCGTTCCGCCGCGGCATGGGCAACCTCAAGGCCGACAGCGGCGCGCGCGCGGCGCTGCCACGCACCGAGCAGGACCTGTCGATGAAGATCGTCCTCGGCGGCGTCGCCGGCATCGGCCTGGCGATCGTCGTCGCGCCGATGCTCGGCCTCGACCCGTTCACCGCCCTGCTCGTCATCCTGTTCGGGTTCTTCTTCGTCACCGTGTCGAGCCGGATCACCGGCGAGATCGGCAGCTCGTCGAACCCGATCTCCGGCATGACGATCGCGACGCTGCTCTTGACCTGCGGGCTGTTCGTGGCGCTCGGCTGGGTCGGCGTCGGGTACAAGGCGCTCGCGCTCACCACCGCCGCGCTGGTGTGCGTCGCCGCGTCGAACGGCGGGACGATCTCCCAGGACCTCAAGACCGGCTACCTCGTCGGCGCGACCCCCAAGTTCCAGCAGATCTCGATCCTCGTCGGCGTCGTGACCTCCGCCCTGCTGATCGGGCTCACGCTCAAGCTGCTGGACGACTCCGGCACGACGTACCAGCCGGTGCGGCAGGACGGCGCGACGCTGACCAACGTGTCGAGCGACACGCAGACCGGCCCCGACGGGCAGAGCTACCGCGTCGGCTACGTCCGCGGCGGCAAGCCGGGCGCGGACGGCCCGGGCACCGACGGCATGCACCGCGGCCGCTACCTGGTCGACGCCCAGGGCGCGCCGGCGTTCATGATCGATCCCAGCGTCAGCCCGGCGTACCCGTGGCGGCTGGAGAAGGCCAGCGGCAAGGTCGAGGTCCCGGCCGACGCCCCGACCGAGCTCGGCGCCGATCGCCAGCCGTACAAGGTGGTCGTGCTCGCGGAGAGCGTGGACGGCCTGCGGCCCGGCCGCTACCTCGCGGACGAGGCCGGCAACGTCGCCTACTTCGCGCGCAAGGCCGACAAGTTCGACGCGCCCAAGGCGCAGCTGTTCGCGCTGATCATCGACGGCACGCTCGGCGGCGAGCTGCCGTGGGGACTGGTGCTGATCGGCGTGTTCCTGGCGCTGATCCTCGAGCTGGTCGGCGTGTCGTCGCTGCCGTTCGCGGTCGGGCTGTACCTGCCGATCTACACCTCGGGCGGCATCTTCGTCGGCGGCGTCGTGCGCTGGCTGATCGACCGCCGCAACAAGGGCCAGTCGGCGTCGGAGGCCGAGTTCTCGCCGGGCATGCTGATGGCCTCCGGCCTGATCGCCGGCGGCGCGATCGCGGGCGTGATCCAGTCGATCATCATCGGCGCCGGCGTCGACCGCCAGTTCGACCTCAGCGACGACCTGCCGGCGTCGCTGGTCGGCAACACCGAGTGGTGGCCGATGATGCCGTTCCTGCTGATGGCGGCCGGCCTGTTCTGGGTCGCGGCACAGCGCAAGAAGTAGGCGGCCGGCCCCGGTGCACCCAGGTGCGCCGCCACCTGCGCACGACCGCGCCGCTGATCCGCGGATCACGCCGGCGTGGCCGGCCAGGTCAGTTGGCCCGGGGGCCACGGCCCCGGATGGCGCCCGCGGCCCCGGACGTCGCGTAGTTGCGCCAGGATCCTTCGGGATTTCCGCGACGCGGGGCCTGGCGCGCCGCTTGCTGTAGAGCCGGCCATGCACCTCGTTCGACTCCTGGGAACCATCGTGCTGGCGACCGCCGCCGGCGCGGCGATGGCGGCGTGCGGCAACGGCGGCAGCCTCGGTCCGTGCGAGGGCCCGACCCCCGACCCGACCTGCGAGCTCGCCTGCGACGACCAGACCAACCCGTGCCCGGTCGGCTTCTACTGCGCCGCCGACGGGACCTGCAACGCCGAGTGCGTGCAGGGCCAGGGCGGGTGCGAGGACAACGAGGTCTGTACCAACGACGGCCACTGCGAGGTGCCCGCCGACGCCAACTGCCCGGACGTGTCGCTGGTCGGCGAGCGCACCACGCCGACCGTCCAGCTGCTGCTCGATCAGTCGGGGAGCATGACGTCGAGCTTCGGCGGCGGCCTCGACCGCTGGGAGTCGATGGTCCAGGCGCTGATCGATCCGCAGGACGGCGTCGTGACGCAGAACGCCGCCGCGGTGGTGTTCGGCGCCAGCCTCTACACCTACGACACCGGCGCCGGCGGCGCGTGCCCGCACATCACCGGCGTGCCGCGCTCGGCCAACAACCTCGCGGCGATCAGCCAGCTGCTCAACAACAACCAGCCGGTCGCCGAGACGCCGACCGGCGACTCGATCGACGTGATCGTGAACGACTTCATGGCGAACCCGCCGGCCGCCGGCTCGCCGCCGATCATCGTGCTCGCCACCGACGGCGAGCCCGACACGTGCGAGCAGCCGAACCCGCAGAACGGCCAGGCCGAGGCGATCGCGGCGGCCGAGCGCGCCTACGCCGCCGGCATCCGGCTCTACATCCTGGGCGTCGGCAACGACGTCGGCGCGCCGCACCTGCAGGACATGGCCAACGCCGGCGTCGGCAACGACCCCGCCGTCACCGGCGTCGACGCCGACTACTTCACCGCCAACTCGCCGGCCGAGCTGTCCGCACAGCTCCAGGCGATCATCGGCGGCGTGATCTCGTGCGAGCTCGACCTCGACGGCGCGATCGACCCGGCGTTCGTGTCGTCGGGCCAGGTCGTGCTCGGCGGCGAGACGCTCGAGCTCGGCACCGACTGGGAGCTGGTCGACGCCGACACGATCCGCCTGATCGGCGGCGCGTGCGACGACCTGCTCGCCGACCCCTCGCAGGGCGTCACCGCGACGTTCCCGTGCGGCGTCGTCGTGGATTGACCGCGTCCGCGTCCCCCTCCCCCGCCTGCTCCAGCCCCCCCGGGCAGCACCCGCTGCCTTCCCCCGACGGCCCTCCTACTCAGGGGGGCCGTCACCTTTTCGGCGAGAGCCGCGCGATACTGCCCGGCCATGACCGCCATCGCCGTCGTCACCGGCGCCGGGCGCGGCCTCGGCCGGCTCGTCGCCGAGCGCCTCGCGCGCCGCGGGCTCACCGTGCTGTGCACCGACCTCGACGCGGCGGCCGCGTCCGCCACCGCCGCCGCGATCGGCGGGGGCGCGTGGGCGCTCGCTCAGGACGTCCGTGATCCGGACAGCCATCGCGCGGTCGCCGCCGCCGCCGCCGCGCGCGGGCCGGTGACGGTGTGGGTCAACAACGCCGGGGTGCTCGCGGTCGGCGCGGCGTGGGAGCACGACGACGCCACCGTGCGCCGGCTGGTCGAGGTCAACGTGCTCGGCGTCGTGTGGGGCGCGCGCGCCGCGGTCGAGGCGATGCGCGCCGGCGGCGGCACGCTGATCAACATCGCGTCGATCTCGTCGCTGGTGCCGGCGCCGGGCCTGGCGGTCTACGGCTCGACCAAGCACGCCGTGCTCGGCTTCACCACCGGCCTGCAGGGCGACCTCGACCGCGCCGGCGTGCGGATCCGCTGCGCCGCGGTCTGCCCCGACGCGATGGAGACCGACATGGTCAAGGGCGTCGCCCACCACGACGCCTCGAGCGTGCTGTACTCGGCGCGGACGATGCTCCGCGCCGAGGACGTCGCCGACGAGGTCGCGGCGCTGCTCGACCGCCCGCGCCTGGTCACGGTGCTGCCCCGCGCGCGCGCCGCGCTGATCCACGCATTCCATGCGTTCCCGGCGCTGCAGCTCAAGGTGATCGAGCGGTTCTACAAGGTCGGGCAGAAGGCGCGCGCGCGACGCGGGCTGGCCTGACCCGCGCGCGCGCCCTCACGCGTCTGGCGAGAGCGCGTAGGTCACGGTCACGCTCAGGGTCAGCGGCTGGCGATCGGCGTGGGCGCCGGACGGCGACACCGCCTGCTGGACGTAGACGTTCTCGACGGCGCCCCAGCCGGGGCCCCAGGTCGAGCCGCCGTCCTCGCTGATCGACCGGATCTCGCCGAGGGCGACGCCGAGCGCCTCGGTGGTCTGGGCCGCCTTCGCCTTCACGGCGTCGAGCGCCATGCCGCGGACCTTGGCCTTGCGCGCCGCGAGGTCGGCGACGCGGAACTGGGTCGACATGCCGGTGGCGCCGGCGTCGGCGCCGGCGTCCATCAGGTCGCCGACGAGGTCGAAGTCGCGCGTCGACGCGGTCACGGTGATCGACGCGACGTAGCCCCGCTGACGGCCGGAGACGCTGTCGTAGGTCGGGCCGATCGACAGGTGCGACAGCGCGAGGTCAGCCTCGGTCACGCCGGCGGCGCGCAGCGCGGTGACGAGGCGCGCCTGGCGCGCGCGCGCCGCGGCGGTCGCGGCCTTGGGCCGCGCGGCCTCGCCGCTCACCGTGAACACGACGTCGGCGACGTCGGGGACGACGTCGAGCGTCGCGGTGCCGGTGACGGCGATCGTCCGGGGCGGCTCGTCAGCCTTCGCCGCGCCGGCGGGGCAGCACGGCGCGGCCGCGGGCGTGGGCGGCGAGGCGCACGCGGCGGCGGCGACGATCGAGATCAGGGCGGTGGGGACGAGGTGACGGGTGCGCATGCGCGTTGGAACGCGCGCCGGCGCCCGGCGATGCCCGCGCCGCGGCGGCCTTACGCGGTCGTTACAGCGCCCGCGCGCCGCGGTACGCTCGGGCGATGCGTACGCTGGCCGTGGGGGCGAGCCTCGCCGCGATCGCCGGGTGCACGACCCTCGGCCCGATCCCGGCGACGACGACCGTGAGCGCGGTGCCCGAGCAGCGGCCGGACGTCGAGGTCCAGCTCGCCGCGGCCCCCGGCTATTACCTCAGCTCGGCCGTGGTCGAGGATCCCCAGGGCGTCGCGATCGCACAGCTGTCGGCGGTGTTCGAGCCCGCGCGGCTGGTCCCGGTACCCGGCCTGATCATCGGCGCGCGGCTGATCGGCCCCGAGGGAGACACCCAGCTCGAGCCGATCGTCGGCGTGCGGCGCGCGCTCGGCGCGGATCGCCGGGTCGCGCTCGCCGGCCTGGCGTACGGCACGCACGGCGAGGCGTCGCGGGACGACGCGTCCTACGCGGCGACCCGCGTCGGCGGCGAGCTGGCCGTCGACGTCCGCGTGCTCGACGAGACCCGGTTCGCCGAGCTGCACGTCGCGGGCGCGCTGTCGGCGACGTGGCTGTCGGCCGAGGGCAGCTACTGCACCGACACCGAGGGCACGTTCGGCCGGATGTGCCCCGACCCCGCCGACCCGGCGGCGCCGCGAGTCGACGCGCGCGCCGAGGGCGTCTACCCGGCCGCCACGCTCGGCGTCGCGCTCGACGGCTTTCGCCACCGCGACGGCCCGTTCCACGGCGCCCGCCTGGCGATCCTGGTGGCGGGCGGCTGGATGCCGCGGGTGGAGGGCGGCGAGCAGACGCGCGGCACGCTCTACGGCGCCCTCGGCGCGTCGCTGTCGCTGTCGTTCGGCGCGCGCGAGTAGCGCGCGCGACGGCCGCTACTCGACGTCGACCGGGGCGCAGGTCGAGACGCCGGCGCCGACGATCACGTACGGCAGGTTCTGGCTGACCAGCTCGTAGCCGCCGGTCTGGCGGTCGATCGTGCGGACGGTCGAGTTCGAGTTCAGCCCGTCGCCGGTGGTCACGAACAGGTAGAACTTGCCGCCCCACTGCGCGAACGCCCACGCCTCGACCAGGGCGCCGACGCCGCCGCCGAGGCCGCCCGGGATCGCCAGCTGGTTGCCGACGGCCGCGCCGTTGGCCTTGTCGAGCTGCTGGACGAACGCGGTCGAGATGCCGGGGAAGAACCCGAACAGCTCGGCGTTGCCGGTGCCGGTCAGCTCCGGCGAGTACTCGCCGGTGTTCGGCAGGCTACCGAGCGTCGTCGGCGTGAGCTGCGGGCTGACCACGCCGAACAGCCCGCCCGGCGTCGCCTCGGGGTCGCCGCCGCCGATGTAGAGCTGCTCGGTGTTGCCGCCCGCGGTGTCGGTGACGAAGCCCATGCCGAACAGCAGCCAGCCGCCCTGCTGCGGGACGAACCCGGAGTTGGTGCACGCCAGGTTGTTGTTGATGTCGACCTTGAAGATCTGACCGCTGGCGTAGAGCACCCACGCGAAGCCCTCGCGATCGACCGACATCGAGAACGGCGTGACGCCGCCGAGCCAGCCGGGGACGGGCGTCGACGACGCCGGGCAGCTCAGGTTGCCGAGCAGCGTGAACGGGTCCTGGCCGGTGCCGATCTTGCGCGGGTCGAAGCTGAGCAGCCGGTAGCTGTCGTCGACGACGTAGATCAGGTCGACGCCGTCGGCGGTGCAGTCGCGCGAGCACTCGCCGCCGGAGCACGCGGTGCCGTTGGTGCAGGTCTCGACGATGCTGCCGAACGTCCCGTCGGCGTTGCAGGCGACGACGGTCTGGTCGTCGCTGCAGGTGTTGCCGGCGAGCGGGTCGCACTGGACGCAGCCGCCGAGGTCGAGGTTGCACGCGCCCTCGCACGCCTCGCCGGTCTCGAACGTGCCGTCGACGCAGACCTGGAGCAGGTTGCCGACGCAGCGCTCCTCGTCACCGGAGCAGTCGTTGCCGGTGTCGTCGTCGTCATCGCCGCCGCCGCCGGACGGGCCGCACGCGGCGGCGAACACCAGGAGCGAGGTGACCAGGAGCGACGAGAACGAGCAGGTCAGGCGACGCATGCGCGTTACGTACCGCACTTCGCCGCGCGGCGGGAAGGAAGATCCGGCGGATCAGGCGGGCGCGAGCACCGCGTCCGCGAGCGGGCGGACCACGTCACGCAGGACGGCACGCCGCAGGCCCGCCAGCTCCGCGGGTCCGACCACGCCGTGGGCCGCGACCTCGGGCGGGTCGTCCGCGGGACCCACTTTCGTCGAGGCGGCGAGCTCGGCGGCGAGCGCGCCCCGCACCGCCGCGGCCACCGCCGGCTCGGCGCGGACGCACCACGCGACGATCTGCCACGCGAGCTCGGCGTGGCGGGTCTCGTCCTCGGCGATCCGCGCGAGCGCCGCGGCGACCGCGGGATCGGCGGCGCGACCGGCGGCGACGCCGGCCTCGACCGCCGCGACGGTCTCGCCGATGCAGCCGTCGCGCAGCGTCTCGACCGCGAGCGCCTCGAGCCCGCCCGCTGCCGACAGCCGCGCCGCCGCCGGGAACGGCGCCGGCGCGACCGGCGCGCCGCCGTACGCCGACGCCAGCGCGAACGCGACGCGCGCGTGCTCGACCTCGTCGAGCGCCGCGCGGTGGGTCGCGGCGATCAGCTCGACCGGCGCGCCGAGCGCGAGCAGCCACAGCGACAGGTTGGAGAACGAGGCGATCGACGCGTGCTCCATCTGCGCGGTGACCGCCCACGCCGCCGCCAGCCGCGCGCGCACCGCCGGGGCGAGCGCCGCCACGTCCGGGGCGGCCGCCTCCGCGCGCCAGCCCTGCCCCGCCGCGACCTCGGCGACGACGACCTCGCCGTCGACGCGCGCCGCGCGGCCGCGGTAGTGGCGCTCGGGCGGCTCGTACACCGCGACCGAGTAGCAGCACTGGCCCTCGCCGCGAGCGCCGGCGTGCGGCCGGAGCTCGCCGCCGAGCTCGACCGCGCCGGGGCAGCCGGGGTCGCCGTCGGCCGGCGCGCGCGTCCCGCCCTCGGGCGCGGGGATGCACTGCTGCGAGACGGTGTGATCCAGCGGGACGTCGAGCGCCGCGGTGGTCGCGACCCGCAGCGGCGTGCACCGGGTGTAGCAGCAGTACTCGTCCACGTTCAGCCCCTGCCCCGCGAGGCTGTGCTGGTACGCGGCGGTCCGGTCGGGGTCGAGCGCGAAGTCGGCGAACGTCGCGTCGTGAGCGCCGTAGCTGCCCTGGGTGACGTGGAGCGAGCTCTGACCGTAGCTGGTGAGGCTGTCGCCGGTGGCGCCGCAGGTGCCCGGCGTGGTCGCGCCGCACACGACCTCGCGGATCTGATCGACGCCGCACGGCGCGCCGGGCGGGGCGTCCTCGACGGTGTTGAACAGCACGGTCGTGTCACCGCCGCCGCCGGTGACGAGGCCATCGCCGCCGCCGGGGCCCGGGCCGGGCTGCGGGCCCCCGCAGCTCAACGACAGCGGCAGACCGAGGGCGAGGAACAGGCGGTGGCGCAGGTCGGGCAGGCGCATCGGGCGATCGTGCCACGGCGGCGCCGGGCACGGCGCGAGATCAGCGTCGCCGGCGGCCGATCCGCGCCCACGCCAGCTCGGCCACGACCACGTCGGCGGGCGCGCGGCGGGCGCGCGCCTCGTCGAGCACGCGCCGCGCGGTGTCGCCGAGCCGGTCGATCAGCGCGCCGCGCGCGGCGGCGTCCAGGCCCATCACGGTCGCGCCGATGCCGTCGATCACCGCGCCGGCCGAGGCGACGACGTCGGGGACGTGACGCACGCCGCGCGCGACCAGCCGCGCCGCCGCCGCCGGCGACGCGACGACGTTGTTGGCCGCGCCGCACACCGCCCACGCGCGCAGCGCGTCGACCGCGGGCTCGTCGAGCACGCCGCCGACCGCGCACGGCGCGACGACGTCGACGTCGGCCGCGAGCACCGCGTCCGGCGCGACCACGGCCGCGCCCGTCGCGGCGGCGACCGCCCCGGCGCGCGCGGCGTCGACGTCCGCGATCCGGACGTCCGCGCCGGCCGCCACGAGCGCGCGGGCGACCGCCGCCCCGATCGCGCCGGCGCCCTGGACCGCGACGCGCAAGCCCGCGAGCGAGGCGCCGCCGCCGTGGCCGCCGCCGCCGCGATCGGCCACGCACGCGCGGACGCACCCGACCAGGCCGCGCGCGACCGCCGCGGCGAGGTCGGCCACGTCGGTGTGGACGTAGCGGCAGCGCGCCGCCATCGCCGCGAGGTCGGCCGCGGTCGTGCCGAGGTCACCCGCGGTGCGGAACGCGCCGCCGAGCGCCTCGATCGCCTCGCCGAGCCGGGCGAACGCGGCGGCGCGGTCGAGCCCGGGGTGGGCGCGCACGACGCACTTGCCGCCGCCGGCGTCGAGCCCGGCGACCGCGCACTTGATCGTCATCGCGCGCGCGAGCGCGGCGGCGTCCGCGAGCGCGGCGGCCGCCGAAGCGTAGGCCCGGGTGCGCACGCCGCCGGCCGCCGGGCCGAGCGTGCGGTCGTCCAGCACCAGCACGGCGTCGAGCCCTGACGCCGCGTCGGTGACGCGCACGACGCGATCGACGTCGAGCCCGGCGGAGACCGCATCGAGGTCATCGACGTCATCTGGGTCAGGGGCGGGGTCGAGCACGCGGCGATCCTGCGGTACGGTGCGCGCCGTGAGCAAGCCGTTCGACTGCGTGGTCGCCGCCGACGCGGCCTGGGGCATCGGCAGCGCGGGCGACCTACCTTGGCCGAAGCTGCGCGAGGACCTGCGGTTCCTCAAGCGGCTCACCACGACCGTCCCGGACGGCGCGCCGCCGGGGGCGCAGAACGCGGTGATCATGGGGCGCAAGACCTACGCCTCGATCCCGGCCGGGCTGTGTCCGCTCCCCGGACGGATCAACGTCGCGGTGACCCGCGGCGGCCAGCCCGTCCCGGCGGGCGTCCTCGCCGCGACCTCGCTCGACGACGCGCTCGACCGCGCCGAGGCCGCCGGCGCCGCCGCGCTGTTCGTCCTCGGCGGCGGCGAGATCTACCGGCTCGCGTTCGCCCACCCGCGGTGCCGCGACGTCTACCTGACCCGGGTCGACGCGACGTTCACGTGCGACACGTTCATCGCGCCGCTGGCGCCGGCGTTCGCGCTCGCCGAGGTGCTCGCCGACCACGTCTCCGCCGACGGGATCGCGTACCACATCGAGCGGTGGCGCCGCGCGGCTACACCGCCACCGGGAACTTGATGAACGGGTGGTGCTGGTAGCCCTCGAGCGCGACGTCCTCGAACCGCAGCTCGAGCGTCGGCCTGTTCGCCAGCACCAGCCGCGGCAGCGGCAGCGGCTCGCGCTCGAGCTGCACCTTCAGGCCCTCGACGTGGTTGAGGTAGACGTGGGCGTCGCCGAGGGTGTGGACGAAGTCGCGCGCGACCAGCCCGCAGTCCTGGGCGATCATCGACTGGAGCAGCGCGTAGCTGGCGATGTTGAACGGCACGCCGAGCGCGAGGTCGGCCGAGCGCTGGTAGAGCTGGCAGTCGAGCCACTGGCCGCGCGGGTGCGCGGCGTCGACGCCGCCGACGAACAGCTGGAAGAACGCGTGGCACGGCGGCAGCTTCATCCGCGGCAGCTCCGCCACGTTCCACGCGCTGACGATGATCCGGCGCGACGTCGGGTCGCGCTTGATCTGATCGATCACGCCGGTGATCTGATCGATGCCGGTGCCCGGGCCGGTGTCGTACCCGCCCCAGTTGCGCCACTGCGACCCGTAGATCGGCCCGAGCTCGCCGCGCTCGTCGGCCCACGCGTCCCAGATCGGCGTGTGCTGGGTGAGGTCGTCGTGGATGTTGGTCGAGCCGCGCAGGAACCACAGCAGCTCGCGCACGACCGCCGGGAACAGCACCTTCTTGGTCGTGACCAGCGGGAAGCCGGCGCGCAGGTCGTAGCGGACCTGGGCGCCGAACACCGCGAGCGTGCCGGTGCCGGTGCGATCGGCGCGGCGCTCCCCGCGCTCCAGCACGTGGCGGACGAGGTCGAGGTACGGGCGCATCGCCGTGGTTCTTACCACCCCGGGGTGATCGCGCCCGCGCGCCGCGCGCCCGGTCCGGGCTACGATGGCGCGTTGCCGTCCCTCGTCCGCGTCCGCGACCTGCTCGACCGCTACGACGCCGTCCTCCTCGACGCCTACGGCGTGCTGTGCGACTCCCACGGCGCCCTGCCCGGCGCCGCGTCGCTCGTCGCCGAGCTCGACCGCCGCCACCTGCCGTGGGCGATCATCACCAACGACGCCTCGCGCGCGCCGGCCAAGGTCGCGCAGCGGCTGACCCGGTTCGGCGTCGACGTCCCACCGGAGCGCGTGATCACCTCGGGCGCGCTGATCGCGCCGCACTTCGCGGCGCACGGGCTCGCCGGCCGCCGCTGCGTCGTCCTCGGCACGCCCGACTCGGCCGCCTACGTCGAGGCGGGCGGCGGCGTGGTCGTCCCGCCCGACGGCGACGGCGCGCCGATCGAGGCGGTCGTGGTGTGCGACGACGCGATCGATCCGTTCCTGCCGCTGATCGAGGCGACGATCACCGCGACCGTGCGCGCGCTCGACGCCGGCGTCGTGCCGGCGATGGTCCTGCCCAACCCCGACCTCGTCTACCCGCGCGGGCCCGGCGACTGGGGCGTCACCGCCGGGACGATGGCGGTGATGATCGAGGCCGCGGTCCACCGGCTGCGGCCGGGCGCGCCCGGCTTCGTCGCGCTCGGCAAGCCGCACGCGCCGATGTACGCGGCGGCGCGCGCGCTCGTCGGCGACGGCCGCGCGCTCGCGATCGGCGACCAGCTCGACACCGACGTCGCGGGCGCGCTCGCCGCGGGCCTCGACGCGGCGCTCGTCCTCGGCGGCGTGTCGCCGTGGCGACCGGGGCTGGCGCCGACCCCGACGTACCTGC
This sequence comes from Myxococcales bacterium, assembly GCA_011526095.1. Lineage (GTDB taxonomy): Bacteria > Myxococcota_A > Polyangia > Haliangiales > Haliangiaceae > WYBA01. The sequence continues at coordinate 14,094 of WYBA01000164.1, forward strand.
TGGCTTCCCTGGAGTGAGCGGGAGGGCTAGGCTCGGCGCATGGCCGCCGCCGCCGCCCGCCCGTCCGTCGCTCCCGCCGCCACGCGCCCCGGCACGCGCCCCGCCGACGACGCGCTGTCCGCGCGGCTGTGGCGCGAGGACCTGCCGCGCGAGCACGGGTTCGAGCCGCTCGAGGTGCGCGGCCGCGTCCCCGACGAGCTGCGCGGGACGCTGCTGCGCAACGGCCCCGGCCTGTTCGGGCTGTTCGGCGTGCCCTACGGCCACCCGTTCGAGGGCGACGGCGCGATCACGGCCGCCCGGTTCGACGCGGGCGGCGTCACCGGCGCCGCGCGGATCACGCAGAGCGCGGGCCTGGTCGAGGAGCGCCGCGCCGGCCGGATGCGCTACGGCCTCGGCGCGCCGATGTGGCGGCGGCTGCGCAACTCCGTCGGCGGGCGGATGAAGAACGTCGCCAACACCAGCGTGATCGCGTGGCAAGGCCGCGTGCTCGCGCTGATGGAGGCGGCGCGCCCGACCGAGCTCGCGCTGTCCGATCTCCGGACGATCGGCGAGACCGACCTCGGCGGCGTCGTGCGCGGCGCGTTCTCGGCCCACCCCCACCGCGTCCCGCCGCGGCGCGCCAGCTACAACTTCGGCGTCGACTACGGCCGCCGCACGACGATCGCGCTGTACGAGCTGCCCGACGCCGGGCCCGCGCGCGAGGTCGCCCGCGTGCCGCTGGCGCGGCCGGTCATGATCCACGACTTCGCGGTCACGGCGCGACGGGCGGTGTTCCTGGTCCACCCGCTGGCGCTCGACGTCCGCCGCCTCGTCGTCGGCGCGTCCGGCCTGGACGAGCTGTTCACCTGGCGCGACGGCGCCGCGACCGAGGTGATCGTCGTCGACCTCGACGCGCCGCACGCCGTCACCCGGTTCGAGACCCCGGCGTTCTGGCACTGGCACGTCGCGGCCGCGCGCGACGACGACGACCGCGTCGTCGTCGACCTGGTGCGCTACACCGACGCGAGCTCGCTGCGCGCGTTCGCCCGCGACAGCGCCGCGCCGCTGGCGCCGGGCGCGCTGCACCGGGTCACGATCGACCCGGCCGCGCGCCGGCTGGCGACGACGCCGCTGTCCGACGTGGCGTGCGAGTTCCCGCTGGTCCACCCCGACCGCGAGGCCGGCGACTGGCGCACCGTGTGGGTGACCGCCGACGGCGACCACGCGATCGCGGCGATCGACGTCGCCGCCGGCGCGGCCGGCGCGGGCGCGACGCTCGAGCGCCACGTGTTCGGCCCGGACGAGCGGTGCAGCGAGGCCGTGGTCGTGCCGAAGCGCGACGGCGCCGACGAGCGCGACGTGTGGCTGCTGACCCTCGTCTACGACGGCGCCGCCGATCGCAGCGGCGTCGTCGTGCTCGACGGCGCGCGCCTCGCCGACGCGCCCGTGGCGTCGGCGTGGTTCGATCACCGCATCCCGATCACGTTCCACGGCACCTGGGTGCCGGCGTAGCTACGCCTCTCAGGAGTGATCACCTCCCTGGTTCCTCGAACCGGTTGTGATTCCCAACCGTTCGCCCTCAGCGTCGCTCAGAATGCGTCGACGACCAGGACGGCGCGCGCGGCGATGGTGACAGTCATGGCTCGCGACGCCGCACGCCGTCGACGCCCGAAGTGCGCGGGCGTTCGGCGTCGCGAGCGCTAGCCCGACGAGCCCACCGCGGACGCGCGAGACCCGGCGGCGTGGCGGTGCCAGGCGCCGTGGCGTGGCGCGCCCCACACGACCGACCGGGAGACCGCGAGCACCGGCGCCGGGCCAAGTAGGGGCCCGGCGCCTCGGTGCTCGAGCGAGCGCCGAGGAGGTCCGGGAACCGGACAGCGCGGATGACCGTGCGTCGATTCACGCGCGAAGATGCACTTTGCGCTTGACGAGGTGTACGGGGGAGCGCAAGCGCCTCGTCGGACATCGGCGAAATCGCGGTCGCGGGTGCGTTCGCGGGCTCCTGGCGCAGACGGTGACGCCGAAAATGTCGTGATAGAGGTGAAGCTCACCGACGAGGAGTGGGCCGTGTACGAAGGTTCGAGCGTCCACGTGGACGCACACGAGATGGTGAGTGGCATCGAGCGTGAGCGGGGCGACCGCGCGGATGGCCAGGACTGGCGTTCGATCGACCGCCAGCTCCGCTCGCTCGCGCAGCGCCGCGCGGCGCTCGATGTCGAGGAGGCGAAGCTGCTGTTGCTGGCGCGCCGGCTCGATGTGCACATCCCGATCGGCTACGGCACGTTCGTCGAGTACGTCGAGCGCGTGCTGGGCTACCGGCCGCGCACGACGCAGGAACGCCTGCGTGTCGCCGCGCGCCTGGAGGAGCTACCGGCGACGCGGGCGGCGCTCGCCGCGGGCGAGGTCAGCTACTCCGCCGTCCGCGAGCTCACCCGCGTCGCGACGCCCGCCACCGAGGACGCCTGGCTGGCCGCGGTCCGCGGCCGGACGATGCGGCGGCCGGCAGCACGACCTGCCGCGCGTCGCGCTGGCGCGCCTGCCACGCCGCGACCTCCTCGGCGGTGGCCTCGCGCAGCGTGTGGCCGGCGGCGGTCGCCTCGAACCACACGGTCTTGCCGGCGAGCGCGCCGTGGCGGGCGCGCGCGTCCTTGAGCCCGACGTTGGGGATGCCCCAGGCGCGCGCGCGCAGGCTGACGTGGGCCAGCGGCAACCGGCCAGGACGGCCAGGGCGGCGAGGATCGGCAGCACGGCGGCGCGGCGCATGTCCGCGACGGGACCACGCCGCCGCTACGGGCAGGCGCCGCCGGGGCCGGCGAAGTCGTACGGGAAGCCGCGCTGCTGGGTGACGACGCCGCGCATCGCCGCGCAGCTCGCGAGGCCCTGCTCGACGAACCAGCCGTCGAGCCAGTCGACGAGATCGACGCCGGCCTCGCCGACGTTGCGCAGCGACGAGGCGCGCAGGTAGTCGGGCTGGACGCGCAGCGCGGCGGCGTGGTTGCCGCCGGTCATCGGATCGTCGTCACCGGCGCCGCCGTCGCCGACGTCCCACAGGATCGCGGCGATCATGTCCTCGCTGACGTCCTGGCCGATCGCTCCGCCGGGCGTCGGCGTCGACTCGGTCGAGCCCTCGCCGTCGTAGCCCCACCCGCCCGAGGCGTTGGAGTCGGCGTAGAACGCCGCGCCGTTGACCGCCATCGCCAGGTAGGTCGAGAACCCCTCGGACCACGCCAGGTTCGGATCGGTGGGCGAGCCGTCGTGGCCGCCGCCGGGCGAGTCGGAGCGGCCCTGGGTGTCCTCGACGTAGTGGCCGGCCTCGTGGAGGATGACCGTGTCGTCGTAGCCGTCGTCGTCGCTCGACGCGCCGAGCAGCCGGATCGAGCCGTCGTAGTACGTGCCCTGGTTGGAGCCGCGCGACCACCGCGCGACCAGCGGCGACGGCGTCGCGTCGCCGAGGTCGTCGCGGATCATGTCCATCACGCGGATCAGCTGATCGAGGATGTTGAACGCCTCGGACGTGCCGGACGCGTCGGTGACCAGCAGGTCCGCCGTGACCTCGGCGGCGGCGGCGAACGCCGCGCCGCCGAAGCCGTGGACCGCGCTCTGGGTGCGGTTGACCGTCACCGGGCGGATCGCCAGCGGGCTGCGCGACGCGACCGAGACGTGGACCTGCGCGCCCGCGGCGGCGTCGTAGCGCAGCGCGAACGAGCCGTCGTCGGAGGTGAGCCCGGTAGCCAGGACCATGCTGTCCGAGTCCCGGACGATCGACACCTGCGCGCCGCGCGCCGGCACCGGGGTGAGCGCGCCGAGCGCGCCGGTGGGCGCCGGCGGGCGATCCTCGTAGCGGACGACGCCGCGCGCGAGGAACGCCCCGGCCGACGCCGCGTCGACGCAGCCGTAGCCGGTCGCGTCGTCGACGTAGGCGCACGTCTGGCCGCCGGCGGCGCAGTCGGTCGAGGTCAGCTCGCCGCCGTCGCAGCGGTCGAGCACGTCGCCGGCGCAGCGCCCCTGCGGGCCGATCGTCTCGCACGCCGCGGGGACGACCGGGCCGGCGTCGGGCGCGCCCGGATCCGCGTCCGGCGTCCCGGGCGCCGCGTCGGGCGCGCCCGGGTCGGCGTCGGGCGCGGTGCCGTCATCGTCATCTCCGCCGCCGCTGGCGCCGCCGCACGCCCCGAGGGTGACGGCGGACGCGAGCGCGAGCGCGAGCGCCGCGAGCGCGACCCCGCGGGTCACGGCCGCACCTCCAGCACCTCGGTGCCGTCGGGCAAGGTCAGCGTCCGCGTCGGCGGCGGCGCGGCCACGGCGGCCGGCGCGCCGACCCGCACGACCGCGGCGGCCGTGCGGCGGTGGCGCGCGACGCCGGTCGCGGCCGAGGCCACGACGTCGACGCCGCGGCCGTCGTCGACGGTGACGCGGGCGGCGAGGCGGACCGTCGCGCCGGCGGGCTGCGGGCCGAACGCCTCGCGCGTGCCGTCGATCGCCAGCTCGAGCGCGGGGACCGCGCGCGTCGCGCGCGCCGTCACGATCACCTCGTGAGCGCCGCCGCCGAGCGCGCGCGTCGAGGTGACGAGCTCGACCGGCGCGGCGGGCTTGCCGACGGGGTGCGCGGCCGCGGGCGCCGAGGGCGCCGACGCGGGCGCGGCTGGTTCGGGCGCGCACGCGCCGGCCAGCGCCAGCGCGAGGGCCAGGGTCAGGGTCCGGGGGGACATGGCCACGGACACTACCTTCAAAGGTGGAGATTCGAGGCGCGCCCGGCCCTGCCCGGCGATGACAGCCGGCGCGACCGCGGTGCTCGGTCCCGCTCACGCGCCGCGCGCGCCGTGGCATAGAGTCGCGCCGTGCCTCCCACCGTCCTCGTCCGCGCCGTCCCGTCGTCGTTCGCTCGCGCGCTGGCCGCGGCCCCGCCGGAGCCGCCGATCGACGTCGCCCGCGCCCGCGCCCAGCACGCCGGCTACGTCGCGGCGCTGCGCCGCCTCGGCGCCGACGTCGTCGAGCTGCCGGCCGACGAGGCGTGCCCCGACTGCGTGTTCGTCGAGGACACCGCGGTGATCGCCGGCGGCCTGGGCCTGATCACCCGCCCGGGCGCGGCGAGCCGGCAGGCCGAGCCGGCGGCGGTGCGCGCCGCGCTCGCCGGGCGGCTGCCGCTCGAGGAGGTGGCCGCGCCGGCCACGATCGACGGCGGCGACTGCCTCCGCCTCGGGCGCCGGCTCTACGTCGGCCGCACCGCGCGGACGAACGCCGCCGGCGCGGCCCGCGCCCGCGAGGTGTTCGCGCGCGTCGGGGTCGAGGTCATCGAGGTCCCGGTCGACGGCGCGCTCCACCTCAAGTCGGTGTGCTCGCCGCTGGGCGACGACGCGGTGCTCGTCGCGGAGGGCGCGCTGCCGCCGGGCACGTTCGGCGGCGCGCGCGAGCTGATCGTCCCGGCCGACGAGGCGCCCGCCGCCAACGTCGTCGTGATCGGGCGCGCCGCGCTGGTCGCCGCGGGCTTCCCGGGCGCGGCGCGGCTGGTCGCCGAGGCCGGGTTCGAGCCGGTCCCGGTCGACACCGCGGAGATGCGCAAGGCCGACGGCGCGCTGACCTGCCTGTCGATCGTGGTGCCGTAGCGACTTTGCCACCGGCGCGGCCGCGGTCCGCAGCGCGCGCCGCCGGGCGACGTGATAAGAGCCGGCCGATGCGCCCTGCCCTCGCCCTCGCCGCGTGCGCGCTGGCCGCCGCGTGCGCCCGCCCCGCCGCGCCGCCCGCCGCGCCGGCGACGACCACGACCGCGACCGCGACCTGCCTCGACCTGCCCGGCACGTACCGCACCAGCCTGCGCGCGTCGCCGGATGGCCAGGCGCTGTACTGGGTCGAGCGGGTCAGCCGCTACGGCTACACCGCGGGCTTCTCGACGCACCGACTGGTGCGCTGGCCGCTCACCGGCGAGCCGGTGACGATCGGCGAGGGCCTGGCGGCGCCGTTCCGCGTCCTCGACGACGGCCGCATCGTCGCGCTGTCCGCCGACGGTGTCGTCGTGTGGGATCGCGGCGAGCAGGCGCTGGTCTCGCCGGCCGGGCCGACGGTCGATCACCTCGAGCTGCTCGGCGACCAGCGCGGCGTCGTCTACCTCGCCGGCGAGTGGGCGATGCTCCAGCCGCTGGCGCGCGCGTTGTCTCGCCGGCTGTCGGCCGCCGAGGACCTGATCGGCGTCGACGGCGCGGTGGTCTATGTCCGCCGCGACGGCCGCGTCGTCGGGCTCGACACCGCGACCGGCGTGGAGACCCTGGTCCCGGCGGTCGAGGGCGTCCCCGTCGCGGTCCACGGCGGCGTGGTGATCGCCGACCGCGGCGACGCGTTGACCGCGACGCCGGTGGGCGGCGGCGCGACCACGGTGGTGGCCGAGGGCGACGCGTGGCGCACCATCTACTCGCCCGAGGGCGTGTTCGCGCGCCGCGAGGTCGGAGCGCGCCACGAGCACGCGCGGCTGACGGGCCTCACCTCCCGGCCGCCGCCGGCGGTCACCGGCGCGTTCGCGGTGTACGGCGCGACGACGCTCGCCGACGGCCGGATCGCGCTGCTCGTCGTCCACGACACCGACCGCGACGGCGAGTCGTCGATCGCCGACGAGGCGGACGTCTGCCTCGTGCCGCCGGGAACGACCGAGGTCGCGATCACCGGCCGTGACGTGCCGCGCCGCCACGCCGCCGCGACCGCGGCGATCGACGCCGCGGTCGCCCGGCACGTCCCGGGGGCGATCTGGAGCTTCGACGGCGCCGACGACCTGCCGCGGCTCCAGGTCATCAGCCTGACCCGGCTGCCCGCGCCCGACGCGCGCCGCGCCGTGGTGACGGCGCTCGCGGCGGAGATCGTCGCGGCGATCGGCGACGACGCATACGACGTCGAGCTCGTCGACGCCGAGGGCCGGCGCGCGCTGAGCGAGTGGCAGGGGTGGCCGCGGCGGCGCGTCGCGTTCGCCGGCGTCGGCGTCGGGCTGGTCGCGACCGCCGACCAGGCCGACGTGCTCGTCACGCTGTCGAGGCGCGAGCGCGCGGCCGACGGCAAGGTGACGTGCGAGGGCACGATGACCGCGCGGACGGCGACGTTCCGCGACCTGACGATCCGCTGCGTCGACGGCGGCGCGCCCCTGCGGCTCGCCGACCGCGAGCTCGCGCCCGGCGAGACCGCGGCGTTCGCGGGCGTGGTCGACGCGCCGCCCGGCGCCGAGCTGGCGCTCGAGGTCCACCACACTGACGACCACGAGACGCCGATCGTGTTCGAGACCGGTGAGCTCGCGATCCAGACGACGGTCACGCACCTCGCCGAGGAGGTGGTCGATCGCACCGGCCTCGTGCTCTCCGGGTGGGGCGTCGAGGGCGAGCTGCTCGTGATCGATCTCGCCGGCCCGACCGGGTTCTCCGGCTTCTCGCACGTGGCGCGCGCCGCCGCCGCCGGGACCGCGCACGACCTGCTCGCGCCGGCGGCGACCACGACGCTCGACGCGCCGGCGGGCCTGGTGGTGTGGCTACGGATCTCCGAGGGCGACCGCGTGTGGACCAGCGACGGCGGGCCGCCGTTCGAGATCACCGGGCGGTAGGGCCAGCCCCCAGCTCGTGCCCCCGCGGTCCGACGATCACTCGGGCTAGACTGCCGCGGTGCCGCGCCCCCCGTTCCTGATCGACACCCGCGCCGTCCCCGAGGACGACTCCCCCTACCCCGGCAGCGACGAGCGGCTGGGGTACAGCCGCGCGATCGGCCGCGCCGCCGGGCTGCACAAGCTCGGCCTGCACCTCGAGCGCGTGCCGCCGGGGCGGCGCACCTCGTACCCGCACGCCCACCTCGGCGAGGAGGAGTTCGTCTACGTCGTCGAGGGCGAGATCGACGCGTGGCTCGACGGCGCGCTCCACCGCATGCGCGCCGGCGACCTCGCGGCGTTCCCCGCCGGCACCGGCGTGTGCCACAGCTTTCTCAACAACGGCACGCGCGACGCGCTGCTGCTCGTCGGCGGCGAGCGCTGGACGGGCACCGACCGCCTCTACTACCCGCACAACGCCGAGCGCCGCGCCCAGCTCCCGGCGGCCAGGTGGTGGGACGAGGTGCCGTACGCGGCCAAGGGCGACCACGACGGCCGCGCCGGCAACCGGCTCGGCGCCGCGGCGAAGGCGTGGGCCGACGCGCTGCGCGCCGACGGCGTCGCGATCGATCCCGCGCGCGCGTCGTCGTGGATGTTCGGCGACTCGCCGGCGCTGGCGCGCGAGCTGGCCGACCTGGTGATCGCGGGGCCCAAGCGCGCGACCGCGGGCCTTTTGTGGACCTACGAGCGCGAGCGCCTCCCGCTGCCCGAGCCGGGCGATCCGTCGATCGTCACGCTCGCCGACGGCGCGCCGGTGTGCCTGATCGAGACCACGCGGTGCGACGTCGTGCCGTTCGGCGAGGTCGACGCGGAGTTCGCGGCGGCCGAGGGCGAGGGCGACGGCTCGCTCGCCTACTGGCGGCGCGAGCACTGGGCGTACTTCACGCGCGAGTGCGAGGGCCTGGGCGTCGCGCCGAGCGAGGACATGCCGGTCGTGTGCGAGCGGTTCCGGCTGGTGCGGGTGCACCCGTGAGGGCGTGGGTGCCGTGCGTGGCGCTCGCGGCCGCGGCGTGCGGCGGCCCCCCGCGCGCGCCCGCGCCGCCGACGACGACCACGCCCGCGCCCGCGCCCGCGCCCTTGCCCTCGATCGACGTCGTGTTCGTCGAGCGCCCGTCGCGCGACGCGGCGTGGGCGGCGATCACCGACGAGGCGCGCCTCGCGCGGCTGCGCGGCATGCTCGACAACGAGGCGGCGCGGCTGGCGCTGGCGCTCTACGCGCTGGCGTGGGAGCTGTCGCCGCCGCCGGCGCCGGCGGCGCCGGCGCTCTACGTCGGCGTCGAGGCCGGCGGCAACCACGCCGAGGTCGGGCTGCGCCTCGCCGACGGGACGAGCTACGACGAGCTGCCCTACCTGCGCCTCGCCGACGACGCCGAGACGTTCCGCGGCACGCTCCTGCACGAGACCGGCCACGCGGTGCACGGCCTGCTCGCGCGCGGCGCGGCGGGGATCGACGCGATCGCCATCGCGCCGATCCCGCACTCGACCGCCGCGATCACCGACCGGCGCACCGCGTTCGCCGAGGGCTTCGGGATCCACCTCGAGGCGGTCCTCGGCCACTGCGGCCGCGAGCCGGCGACGCGCGCGTTCTACGACCACGCGCCCTTGCCCCACGGCCCGACCGGCGACCGCGCCAGCGAGTACTACTTCGGCGCGCGCGACGTCATGACCTACGCCCAGACGTTCGCGCGCTACCAGGCGGTGCGCGACGGCGCCTACGCGTTCGAGCCGGCGGCGCGCGGCGACTACTTGCGGGTGCAGCTCGACCCGGCGCGCGAGCTGCGGACGCTGCGCGACCCGGGCTCGCTGATGGCGAGCGAGGGGTTCGTCGCCTCGGTGCTGTTCCACGTCGTCGCCGCCGCGGGCTGCCCCGACGCGCTCGTCGAGCTGGCGCCGCGCTACCGCGACGTGCTCGTCGCGCTGCGCGCCGCCGAGGCGCGCACGCCGCCGGCCGCCGCGCCGCTGCTCGCGCTCGTCGCCGAGGCGGGCGAGCCCGCGATCCGCGCGTTCCTCGATCTATCGCGCGGCGTCACCGTCGACGCCGAGGCCGCGGGGCTGTGGGCGCAACTGTACGACGCCGCGATCGCGGTGGAGCTCGAGGCGCGCGACGCGCTGCTCGCGGAGCTCGAGCCTCGGCGCGCGCGGTGGCTGGCCGAGGCGCTCGCGGATCCGACGACGCTGGGCCGGCGGGTCGGGCCGGTCGTGCCGGTCGAGGTGCCGACGGTCGCCGTCGGGATCGCGCTGTTCGGGCCGCCGCAGCCGCTGACGTTCGACGCCAACGCCGCGGGCGCGGCGATGCTCGGCCTGGTGCCGGGCTGGTCCGTCGACGACGTCGCGCGGGTGCTCGCGGCGCGCGAGGCCGCGCCGTTCGCCGACCTCGCCGACCTGCGCGCGCGCCTCGCGGCCGCCGGCGTCGCGACGACCGCGCTGGCGGCGCCGCCGACCGAGCCTACAGGATCGTGATCAGCCAGCCGAACGCGCCGGCCGACGCCGCGGCGAACCCCAGCACCAGCCAGGTCGAGAGCTGCGACAGATCGAGCGCCGGCCCGACGCGCGGCAGGCCCCACCGCCGCCGGATCCGCGGCGCGGGCGGCGGCCGCGGCGGCGCAGGCGCCCGCCCCGGAG
>WYBA01000165.1 GCA_011526095.1 Myxococcales bacterium
CCCAAGGCGTTCGCCTCGGTCCGGACCCAGCTGTTCGCGTGGTGGGCCCGCAAGATCGGCGCCTCGCTCGGGGTGCAGGTCACGATCGACGAGGACCGCCTGGCGCAGCTCGCCGGCGAGGCCGCGGGGCCGGACGAGGCGCCGCGCGAGCGCGGCGCGCCCGCCGCGGGCAACGGACCGGGCGGCGGCGAGGGCGGCCAGCCGTGAGCCCGTTCGCCGAGCTGCTGCGCGCGGCGGTCGAGAAGGTGCCGCGCGCGATCGGCGGCGCGTTCGCCGCGTCCGACGGCGAGATGGTCGACTTCTACGCGGCCGGCACCGACCCCACCGAGTGGGCGATCCTGACCGCGCACTACGGCGTCGTGCTGGCGCACCTCGAGTCGGTGTTCGACACCTGGCACTTCGGCGGCCCGCACTACTTCGTCGTCGAGCACAGCAAGCTCGACGTCCTCGTCCACACCGTCGCCGACGGCTACTACGCGCTGCTCGCGGTCGAGCAGCCGGCGCCGCTGGCGGCCGCGCTGACCGCGCTCGCCGACGTCGCGGGCGCGCTGCGCCGGGAGATGGCGTGACCGGCGCGGGCCGCGCCGCCGTCGTCGCGCTCGCCGCGGCCGCCGCGCTCGCCGCCGCCGCCGCGCGGCCCGCGACCGCCCAGCCCGCGCCCGGCGGCGACTACGACCCGGGCAGCCGGACGTGGAACGGCCTGTCGACCCTGGCCCGGCTCGCCGACGGGGTCGGCCTCGACGTGCTCGTCGTGTCGAGCCTGGAGTGGAGCGACCTCGACGACACCGACATCCTGCTGCTGCTCTACCCCCAGCAGGTCGTCGATCCGGGCAAGGTCGCCGCGTTCGTCAACGCCGGCGGCCACGTCGTGATCGCCGACGACTTCGGCGCCTCGGCGGACGCGATGCAGCGGCTCGGCCTGCTCCGCGCCGAGGTCGGCGTGGCGCAGGCGCGGCGCTACCACCAGGACCGGACGTGGGCGCCGATCGCCGACGTCGTCGCGCGCCACCCGATCACCGCCGGCGTCGACGAGGTCGTGTGCAACCACCCCTCCGTGCTGACCCAGGTCCACGGCGCGGACACCCTCGTCGGGTTCTCCGGCGGCGACGCCGTCGTCGTCGCCGGCACGCGGGGCACCGGCCGCTACGTCGTGGTCAGCGACCCCAGCATCTTCATCAACCGGATGATGCAGTTCGACGGCAACCTGACCTTGACGGTCAACCTGCTGCGCTGGCTCGACCGCGGCGGCCGCGCCGATCGCCTGGTGCTGCTGGTCGGCGACGTCCCGATGTACGGCGAGCCGCGGCCGTTCATCGACGACGCCGGCGCGTCGAGCTTCGATCGCAAGATCCACGACATGAACCACTGGCTCGGCCAGTGGAACGACTGGCTGCTGCAGGGCGCGGCGATGAAGGCGATCGGGATCGTGCTGGCGGTGCTGCTGATCGCGGCGATGGTCGTGGCGCTGCCGTTCTGGCGGCGCCACCAGGCCGACGGGCGGTGGCTGCGGCTCGAGCGCCCGCCGCGCAAGGACGACCTCGAGCGCGCGGTCGCCGCGGCCGACGCCGGCAGCGACAACTTCGCGGTCGCGGCGACCGTGCTGCGCGACCTCGCCACGCTCGCGCTCGCCCGCGTCACCGGCCGCCCCGACCCGCTGTTCACCGTCGCCGAGCCCGAGCTGGTGGCGCTGGTCGCGGCCGCGCGCGGCCGCGCCGCGGGCGACGCCGTCGCGCGGGTCTACCGCCGGCTGCGCGCCCTGCCCAGCCGGACCCAGGCCGCGGCGCCGTGGAGCGGCGCCCACCTGTCGCGGCGCGAGTTCGACCGGCTCCACGACGACGTGATGGACCTGCACCGCGCGCTCGCCGCGTCCGCGCCCTCGGCCGTTTGGGCCCCGGGCCCTGACGCGGCGCCGCCGCAGAAGGCATGATGCAAGCTCCCATGGTGGCCCAGCCCGGAATCCAGAGCCGTGACCTCGCCCGCGTCGGCGAGATCTGCCGCGCGATCGTCGACGAGGTCGGCAAGGCGTTCATCGGCCCCGTCGCCGTGACCGAGGCCCTGCTCACCGCGCTGGTCGCCCGCGGCCACGTGCTGATCGAGGGCAACCCGGGCGTCGCCAAGACGACGCTGGTCAAGGCGTTCAGCCAGACCCTCGGCTGCCACTTCCGCCGCGTCCAGTTCACGCCGGACCTGCTGCCGTCGGACATCACCGGCACCTACATCCTCGACATGCGCACGAACACGTTCGTGCTGCGCGAGGGCCCGGTGTTCTGCAACGTCCTGCTCGGCGACGAGATCAACCGCGCGCCGGCCAAGACCCAGTCGGCGCTGCTCGAGGCGATGCAGGAGGGCCAGGTCACGATCGAGGGCGAGACCCGGCCGCTGGGCGAGCCGTTCATCGTGCTCGCGACGCAGAACCCGATCGAGCAGGAGGGCACCTACCCGCTGCCCGAGGCCCAGGTCGATCGATTCCTGGTCAAGCTGCGGATGGGCTACCCCGACGCGGCCGACGAGAAGCGCATGCTCACCACCTACGACCGCCCGCCGCCGCCGGTGCGCGCGGTCGTCGGCCCGGCCGACGTGATCGCGATGCAGCGCCTCGCCCAGGAGGTGTTCGTCGCCGAGGAGCTGGTCGAGTACATCCTCGGCCTCGTCCAGTTCACCCGGACCCACCCGCGCGTCTACCTCGGCGCGTCGCCGCGCGCGGCGCTCGCGCTGCTCCACGCGTCCAAGGGGCTGGCGCTGATCCGCGGCCGCGACTACGTCCTGCCCGACGACATCCGCCAGCTCGCGCCGCTGGTGCTCGCCCACCGCATCCTGATGACGCCGGACGCCGAGCTCGAGGGCGCGAGCGGCTCGGCGGTGATCACCGAGGCGGCGGACAAGGTCGCCTACCGCACGCCGCGCCGGTAGCGGCGCCCGGACCGCCCAGCGCGCACAGACCGCGACGACATGATCCCCCGCCTCACCACGCGCGGCCTGCTCGTCCTCGGCTCGGGGGCGCTGATCCTGCTCGTCGGGGCGCTGCACGGGGCGCCGCCGCTGGTCGCGCTCGGCGGGCTGGTGCTCGCGGCGCTGTCGGCGGCGTACCTGGTGTTCTACCCGACGGCGGTGCTGCTCCGCCGCAAGAAGATCGAGCTGTCGTGGTGGGTGCCGCCCGGCGATCAGCCCGGCGGCGCGCTCGCCGCCGACCGCCCGTTCGCGCTCCACATCGCGTTCCGCAACCACGGCGCGCGGACGCTGCGCGTGCTGCACACCCGCGTGCTCACCGGCTCGGCGCTGACCACCGACGAGGACGTCCCGGCCACGGTCGGGCCCGGCAAGCAGGTCGAGGTCATGACGACGGTGCGCGCTCGCGCCGCCGGCTACCAGGTGCTGCACGGCGCGGCGCTGGTGCTCGGTGACGTGCTCGGGCTGTTCGACGTCGAGGCGTACTTCCCCAACCCGATCGCCGTGAAGGTGTTCCCGCGGGCGCTGCCGGCCGAGGCGCAGGCGGTGCGGCCCGCCGCCGGCGCGCTGCACGAGCAGATCGGCCTGCACCACGTCCGGCGCCGCGGCCTCGCCGGCGAGCTGCGCGAGCTGCGCGAGCACAGCCACGGCGATCCGTTCAAGTTCATCGCGTGGAAGGCGACCGCGCGGCGCGGCAAGCTGATGGTCCGCGACCTCGAGAACGAGATCGTCACGACCCACGTGCTGTGCGTCGACATCGGCGCGTCGATGCGCGGCGCGACGCCCGGCCGCGGCCCGCTCGACTGGGCGACCGACGCCGCGGCGGCGATGGCGCGCGCCGCGCTCGACACAGGCGACCGCGTCGGCCTGGTCGGCTGGGACACGCGCATCACCACCGAGCTGCGCCCGGGCAGCGGCCACCACCACTGGCTGCAGGTCGTCGACCGGCTGCTCGACGCCCACTGCGTCGTCGACGAGGACCTCACCGACGTCACCCCGGGCGAGCTGGTCGGCGCGGTCGCGCGCTACCTCGCCCACCAGGAGGCGTTCGACGCGCGGGTCCGCGTCGTCCCGCCGCTCGACGATCCGCGGTGGCAGTCGATCCAGGCCGGGCCCGACGGCCAGCTCTACGACCTCGGCGCGATGAACAAGACGATCGCGCGGCTGCTCGCGGCGATGGGCGGCGGCGACAAGAAGGGGCTGGCGCCGGCGTGGTGGTGGTCGCGCGTCCAGCTGTCCGCCGACGGCGATCCCCAGCTCGCGCCGCTGCGGCTGTTCTGCCGGCTGCGCGGGCTCGAGATCCCGTACCGCCGCGACCACGAGCTCGGCAAGCGCGCCGCGGGGTTCGCCGCCGCGATCGAGCGCGCCGTCGCCGACGGTCGCCCCGACGCGATCGTGATCCTGTCCGACCTGCACGGCCTGCTCGAGGACCCGGCGACGACCTCGCGCGCGCTCGCCCGCGCCCGCCGCGGCGCCGGCTCGGTGATCGCGGTCGTGCCGGGGCGCCACCGGTTCGCGCCGGCCGCGCGCACCGCCCAGGGCGCGCGCGTGCTCGAGGTCATGACGCTCGAGCTACAGGAGCAGCAGCACGCCGCGCGCAAGCTGCTCGCCCGCCACGGCGTGCGGATGATCGAGGCCGGCCCGGGCGACAGCCCGGCGGCGCTCTTGTCCCGCGGCCGGGCGCGCCGCCGCGTGGCGTAGCCGTCACGGCAGGCGCTTCATCGGCGAGGCGGTCACGACCACGGCCTGCACCGGCGCGTCGGCCGCGACCGGCACCGCCTGGCACGTCGCCTCGAGCGACATCAGGTGCGGGGCGAGCGTCGCGAGGAACCGCGCGTCCGCGACGTCGCCGCCCATCGGCAGCACGCACACGGTCGTGGTCCCCGTCGGCACCGCGGTCAGCCGCGCGTGGATGTCCCCGTCCTGGTAGAGCGCGGCGCCGGCCTCGGTCCGCGTCGCCGGGACGACCGGCCTGGCGAACGACGTCGTCCACTGCACGCCCGAGGTCACGGCCTCGACCAGCGCGCCGACGGTGACCCGCGCCGGCAGCTTGCGGTCGAGCGCGTAGACCTGGGCCGTCGGCAGCCCGCCGGCGCGATCGCTGCGGACGATCACGTCGAGCACCGCGCCGGAGAGATCGAGCGACAGCGCGACCTCGGCGGTCGCGCCGGCGCGCACGTCGAGCGGCGTCAGGCGCTGGATCGCGTCGCCGAGGGCGGTGACCGCCACCGCGCCGACCGCGACGCGCCCGGCGGGCACGCCGTCGACGCGGTGGACGTCGCCGTCTGGGCGCGTGAGCATCACGTAGGACGGCCCCGCCGCGCGCTGCAGCCACACGACGTTGACCTGCGGGTCCATCGCGGTGCGCGCCCGCGCCAGCACCGGATCGTCGCCGGCGGGACCGCCGATCGTGGTGAGCCGCGCCGCCACCGCGCCGGTCGGTCCGACGGCGAGCGTGACGCCTTCGGCGGCGACCGCCGGCGGCGACCGCCGCGCGCCCGCGCTCGCCACCGCCACGATGCGCTGGCCGTCCGGGACCGCGAGCTCGAACGTGCCGTCCGCGGCGGTGGTCGCGACCGCGACGCCGCGCGCGACGGTCTCGGACTCGATCACGGCCGCGACGCCGTCGCCGAGCAGCAGCGCGCCCGCCCACACATCGGCGCCCGCGACCGGCGCGCCGGCGACGTCGACGACGCGGCCGCGGACGACGCGGGTCGGCGCGTCGCCGGCGAGGCTCGCGCGCGCCGCCGCGCCGTCGGGCGAGCGCCAGAACGCGCGGGCGCGCGCGAACAGCGCGTGCGCGTCGTCGAGCGCGCCGACCTGGTAGCGCAGCCACGCCAGCGCCTCGACCTGCGTGATCGTCGCGACGTGGGCCGGGCCGTGGACCGCCTCCGCCGCGGCGACCGCCTGGCGCAGCAGCGCCTCGGCGGCGGCCGCGTCGTCGGGCCGGTTGCGCAGCACGTGCAGATCGGCGGCGGTCCGCGCCGCGACGCCCGCGCGGCGCAGATCGCCGCGCCGCTCGAACACCGCGCGGGCGGCCGCGAGCCGCGCCAGCGCCTCGTCGAGGTCGCCGACGGCCGCGGCCAGGCTCGCGACGATCATGTCGACCGCCGCCTGCAGCGCCTCGTCGCCGCCCATGCCCTCGATCGCCGCGGTGACCTGCTCCGCGAGGCGCTGGACGTCGGCGAGCTTCGACGTCCGCGCGGCGAGCAGCTCGAGCTGCCCCATCAGCGCCCACGCCCGCACCGGGTCGTGGCCGGTCGCCTCGGCGCGGGTCGCCGCCTCGACGAACCGGGCGTCGGCGCCGTCGGGATCGCCGGTGAGCTGCAGGACGACGCCCTCGGCGTGCAGCGCCTCGGCGAGCAGCGCCGGATAGGCGGCGACGGCGCGCGCCCGGGTCACGGCGGCGGCGACGCGCGCCCGCGCCTCGGCGTCGCGCCGGGCCCGGGCCAGCACCTTGGCCGCCGCGAGCTCGCGGCGCGTGCCGCGGATCGCCTCGCGCGCCGCGGCGTCGTCGGGCAGCCGCGGGACGCTGCGCCGCCCGGCCTCGGCGCACGCCTCGGGCGCGGGCAGGACCTCGCGCAGGTCCCCCGCGCGCAGCAGCTCGGGCGGTGCGTCGGCGAGCATCTCGACCACCGCCGCGACCTCGTCGACGACACCGTCGAGGCACGCCATCGCGCCGTGGAACGCGGGCGCCGCGGGCGCCGCGCACGTCGCGGCGCGCTGGGTCCGCCACCGCGCCGCGACGTCGTCGAGCGCGCCGCGGCCCCGGCCCCACGCCGCGGGATCGCCCGCGAACCGCGCGTCGAGCCGCGCCGCGACGTCGGCGCCCC
>WYBA01000166.1 GCA_011526095.1 Myxococcales bacterium
AGGATGAGCGGGGGAACGGAGACGGAGACGGAGACGGAGACGGAGACGGAGACGGAGACGGAGACGGAGACGGAGACGGAGACGGAGACGGAGACGGAGACGGAGACGGAGACGGAGACGGAGACGGAGACGGAGACGAGATGCGCGAGAGGCGGGCCCGACGTTCCGCTCATCCTGAGCAGGGCCGAGCGCCAGCGAGGCCCGTGTCGAAGGATGGTGACAGTCAGCGACGCATGACTCGCAAGCCGCGCCTGGCTCCGCCGCCTCGCCAGCCCGTCGCCCTCGCCTCAGCCCGCGATCCCGTCGCGCGCCAGGTCCTCCGCGCTCGCCTCCTCGGCCACCGTGCCCGCGGGGTGCTGGTACCAGCCCGGGTCGACGCCCTCCTCCAGCTTGTCGCGCACCTTGAGCAGCGTGAACATCCCGCCCATGTCGATCCCGCCGAACGGACCGGGCCCACCGACCATCGAGATCGAGTTGCGCGGCTGGTCCATCTTCATCTCCGACATCTCGCCCATCCCCGACGCGCCCATCGTCATGTAGCCCGGCACGAGCCGGCCGATCTTCGCGTCCAGCCCTCGCGTGTCGGCGCCGATCAGGTTGGGCGCGTCGTGGCCCATCTGGTTCATGACGTGGTGGGTCATGTGGCAGTGCATCGCCCAGTCTCCCGGCGCGTCGGCGACGAGCTCGACAACCCGCACCGAGCCGACCGGCACCAGCACCGTCGTCTCCGGCCACCGCGCCGCCTTCGGCACCGGGCCGCCGTCGGTGTAGACGACCTCGAACGCGTAGCCGTGCAGGTGGATCGGGTGGTGATCCATCGGCCCGAGGTTGCCGATGCGGATCCGCACCAGGTCGCCGACCTCGGCGACCAGCGGCTCGGTCGCCGGGAACGCCGCGCCGTTGAACACGAGCTGGTTGAAGTCGCTCATCGCCAGCGGATCCGGACGGCGCGCGCCGTTGGGGATCTTCCACTCGTGCGCCATCAGGCTGTAGTCGCGGACGCGCCGCTTCTCCGCCGGCGGCTTCTTCGGGTGCACCACGATCATCCCGACCATGCCCAGCGCGATCTGGGTCATCTCGTCGAAGTGCGGGTGGTACATGAACGTGCCCGACTTGCCGAGCGTGAGCTCGTACTTGAACGTCCTGCCCGGCGGGATCGCGCGCTGGGTGAGCCCGGCGACGCCGTCCATCCCCGCCGGCAGGAAGATGCCGTGCCAGTGGGTCGTCGTCGCCTCGGGCAGCTTGTTGGTGACGTAGATGCGGACGCGGTCGCCCTCGACCGCCTCGATCAGCGGCCCGGGCGTGCGGCCGTTGTAGCCCCACGCCTCGATCTCGAGCCCCGGCGCGACCTGGTGGACGATCGGCTCGGCGACGAGGTGGAACACCTTCACGCCGTCCTTGAGCTCGAACGGCAGCGTCGCCCCGTTGGGCACGACGACGGGCGTGTAGCGCGCGCCGGCGACGGCGCGGCCGGAGGTCAGCGCGCGCGGCGCCGGGGCAGGCGCGGGCGCGGGCGGCGCGGCGGGCGCGCCCGGCTGACCTTGCGCCTGCGCGAGCCGGGCGCCGACGAGCGTGGCGCCGGCGGCGAGGCCGGTGGACAGGATCGTGCGTCGCGTGATCGACATGGCGTGCTCCTCAGTGTCCGCCGCCGTGGGCCGCGGCCGGCGCGGGTGCGGCGTCCGGCATCGCGGCGCCGCTCGCCGCCACCCCGCGCGGCGCGCCGCCGCGGCGCAGCGCGGCGACGTCGATCATCGCCTCGGCGTAGCGGCGGTGGGCGTCGAGCGCGGCGCGCTCGGCCTCGACCTGCGCGCGCCGCGCGGCGAGCAGCTCGGTCGTGCTCGCGTTCATCGCGTTGTACTGCAGGAGCGTCTGCTCCAGCACCTCGGCGTGCAGCGGCAGGATCACGTCGCGCAGGTGGCGCGCCGCCGCGTGCGCCTCGAGCGCGCGCTGGCGCGCGGCGCGCGCCTCGGCCCGCAGCTCGACCGCGGTCGCCGTCAGCTCGTGCCGCGCTCGCGCGAGGTGGGCGTGCGCCCGCGCGCGCGCGCCCTCGCCGCGATCGAAGATCGGCAACCCGACCTCGATCGCCGGCCCGGTGTGCCACTGCCCGTGGTCGGTGCCGGCGGCGACGCCGAGCCCGAGCGACGGCAGCCACGACCGCACGCGCGCGATCCCGACCTCGCCGGCCGCGGCGCGCGCGTCGGCGCGCAGCGCCGCGAGCGCCAGGCTCGCCGCGACCGCCTCGGCCTCGAGCCCGTCGAGCGCGGGCGCGTCGTCGGGCAGCGCCGGCAGCGCGCCGGTCGCGGTCCACCGCGTCGCCTCGCCCGACAGCCCCAGGCGCGCGTTGACGGCCTCGCGCGCCAGCTCGACCGCGGCCTGCGCCGCGCCGAGCGCCAGCCGCGTCTCCTCGCGCAGCAGGCGCTCGCGCGCGACCGCGAGGTCCGACGTGTTGCCCGCGGCGTGCATGCGCTCGAGCAGCTCGGCCGACGCGTCGGCGGTGTCGAACGCGGTCTGACGCAGCGCGAGCTCGGCCTGCGCCGCCAGCAGCGCGACGAACGCGCGCTCGACCTCGGCGGTGAGCTCGACCGCGGCGGCGACGGCGCGCGCCTGCGCCGCCTCGAGGCCCGCGCGCGCGGCGCCCCGGCGCTGGCCGAGCTGGAGCAGGCCGAGCACGTCCTGGACGACCTCGACCTCGGTCTCCGAGCTGCCGCCGCCGGTCTTGTACTTGAGGTGCACCGCGGTGGGCGCGAGCACGGTCGCGTCGGCGATCGCCGCCGCGGCGACGCCGAGCCCGGCGAGCTCCGCCTGCAGCCGCCGGCTGTTCGCCAGCGCGATCCGCACGGCCGTGTCGAGGTCCACCGGGCGCTGCAGCAGCTCGCGCACCGCCGCGGGCACGCGCGGGTCGACGCCCTCGGCGTCCCACGCGGCGCCGTGGCCGAGCCGCCGCGCCAGCTCCGCGTCGACGGGATCGAACACCGTCGCGCGCGACGGCGCGCACGCGGCGAGCAGCGCGCACGCGAGCGCGAGCCGCCTCATCGCGCGTGCTCCGCGTGATCGTGCGCCGGGGCGGAGGCGGGCGCAGGCGCGGGCGCCTTCGCCCGCGCGCGCAGCGCGGCGGGCGGCCCGGCGAGTCGCCCGGTCGGCGCGCGCGCGCTCGCCGGGTGCTCCGCCACGAGCGGCACGGCGGTCGGGCTGCACGCCGCGACCGCCGCGATCACGACCGCGATCAGCGCGACGGCCGAGCGCATGTCACGGCTGTCCCATGCCGCAGGTGCCGGCGCCGAGGTGCTCGGCGTGCATCCGCAGCTCCTGCTGGAGCGCCGCGACCCCGTCAGGGAACGCGACGAAGACCAGGCGGACGCCGCCGTCGATGTCCTCGACCGACGCGGCCGTGTGCGTCGATACCATCGCCGTGCCCTCGCCGCCGTGGCCGGCGTGGTCGCCGTGGCCGGCGTGGTCGCCGCCGCCGTGATCGTGGTGGTGATGATCGTGCCCGCCGCCGCCCGTCTCCTCGCCCGTCGGCAGCGGGCCCATCGCGGCGTGACGCTCCGAGTGGGCCTGCGCCCACGTCGCCGCGCGCCGCCGCACCTCGGCGACGTCGCCGGTGGTGACGAACACCAGCGCGGCGCCGGTGGCGGTGTCCTCGACGGACACGGACGTCCCGGCGACCTCGACCGGGCACCACGCGGCGGCGTCGGTCGCCGCGGTGTCGGCGGTCGCGCCGCCGCCGGCGCCGCCGGACGTGGACGCGGGCGCGGGCGTGGCGGCAGGGCCGCACGCGACGACGAGGAGCAGGGCGGAGGCGAAGAACGACAGGCAGCGCATGAGAATGCGTCAGTACAACGACCCGGCGGGTCTGTCACCCGATCCGGCCGGTCAGCGGCGCGCCGGGGCCCGCCGCCGCGCCACGAGCTTGCGCAGCTCCTCCAGCCACAGCACGCTGCTCGCCAGCCCGACGCACATCAGCCAGTCGCCGGCGTGCAGCGGCGCGGTGCCGAACGCGCGCTGCAGCGCCGGCGTGTAGACGACCGCGACCTGCAGCGCCACCGACAGCGCGACCGCGCCGAACAGCCGCGGGTTGTGGAACAGGCCGTGGAACGCCGAGGCGCGCGCCGACCGCGCGTTGAACGCGTTGAACAGCTGCGCCAGCACCAGCACGGTGAACCCGGCGGTGCGCGCCTCGGCGAGCGGCGCGCTCCCCTCGATCATCCCGCCGGGAAGCATCCAGTCGATCGCGACGAGCGTCGCGATCGCCATGACGGCTCCGACGTAGAGCAGCCCGAGCAGCATCGCGCGGTCGATCACGCGCGCGTCGGAGCGGCGCGGCGGCCGGTCCATCACGTCGTCGGGCGGCGGGTCGAACCCCAGCGCCAGCGCCGGCGCCGAGTCGGTGAGCAGGTTGATCCACAGGATCTGCGTCGCGAGCAGCGGCGCGACGAACCCGCCGCCCGCGCCGTCGAGGCCGATCACCGACGCCAGCACGACGCCGAGGAACATCGTCAGGACCTCGCCGATGTTCGAGCCGAGCAGGTAGCGCAGGCAGGTCTGGATGTTGGCGAAGATCGATCGCCCCTCGCGCACCGCCGCTACGATCGTCGCGAAGTTGTCGTCGGCGAGGATCATGTGCGACGCCTCCTTCGACACCTCGGTGCCGGTGACGCCCATCGCCACGCCGATGTCGGCGGCGCGCAAGGCTGGCGCGTCGTTCACGCCGTCGCCGGTCATCGCGACGACGTGCCCGTCGGCCTTGAGCGCGCGGATGATGCGCAGCTTGTGCTCCGGGCTGACGCGCGCGAACACCGAGACGTCGCGCACCCGCGCGCGCAGCGCGTCGTCGTCGAGCGGGTCGAGGTCGGCGCCGGCCACCGCCGCGGCGCCGCCGCCCGCCACCGCGGGCGCGATCCCGAGGTCCGCCGCGATCCGCCCGCCGGTGCGCGCGTGGTCGCCGGTGATCATCAGGACGCGCAGGCCGGCGCGCTGCGCCTCCGCGATCGCGTCGGCGGCCTCGGGCCGCGGCGGGTCGAGCATCCCGACGACGCCCGCGAACACCAGCTCGCGCTCGACGTCGTCGTCGGGCGAGGGCGGCTCGGTGGTGTCGAGGCGCCGGTAGGCGACCGCGATCGTCCGCAGCGCCTCGCCCGCGAGCGCGTCGACCGTCGCGAGGATCTCCGCGCGCCGCGCCTCGGTCAGCGGCTCGTCCCCGGCCCCGACGCGCTCGCGCGTGCACCGCGCCAGCAGCACGCCGGGCGCGCCCTTGGTCACGACCGCGATCCGGCCGGCGCGCGTCGCGTCGGCCTCGAACGCGCTCATCAGCTTGCGCTCGGCGGAGAACGGGACCTCGCCGAGCCGCGTGAACCGGGGCGCGCCGCCAGGGGGCAGCCCGAGCTTGCGCTCCGCGACGAGGAACGCGGCGTCGGTCGGGTCGCCCTCGATCGTCCAGCCGTCGGCGCCCTCGCGCAGCGTCGCGTCGCCGGCGAGCGCGCCGCCGCCGAGCACCGCGCGGACCTCGTCGAACAGCGGCCCGGGCGCCAGCGGCGCGCCCGCGATCGTGACCTCGCCCTCGGGCGCGTAGCCCGTGCCGTCGACGTCGACCACGCCCGAGCGCGTCACGACCCGCTGGATCGTCATCTCGTTGCGCGTCAGCGTCCCGGTCTTGTCCGAGCCGATCACCGTCGCCGAGCCGAGCGTCTCGACCGACGACAGCCGCTTGACGATCGCGCGTCGCGTCGCCATCCGTTGCACGCCGATCGCCAGGATCACCGTCAGGATCGCCGGCAGCCCCTCGGGCACCGCGGCGACCGCGAGCGACACGCCGAGCAGCAGCACCGCGACGACGTCGCTGGCGTGGTGGACCCTGGACGTGACGAGGATCGTCGCCACGACGACGACGGCGATCGCCATCACGGCGAGCCCGAGCGTGCGCCCGAGCGCCGCGGTCTCGCGCTGCAGCGGGGTCGGCGCCTCCTCGGCGCGCTCGAGCATCGCGGCGATCCGTCCCAGCTCGGTGCGCATGCCGGTGGCGGTGACGACGGCGCGCCCCCCGCCGCGCGTCACCGCGGTGCCGCTGAACACCATGCACACGCGGTCGCCGAGCGGCGCGGGCGCGGGCAGCGCCGCCGCGTCCTTGAGCACCGCCACGCTCTCGCCGGTCAGCGGCGCCTCCGCGACGGTGAGCGCGGACGCCCGCACCACCCGCGCGTCCGCGACGATCGCGTCGCCCTCGGCGAGCACGAGCAGATCGCCCGGCACGATCTCGTCGGCGGCGATCCGCGCCTCGCGCCCGTCGCGGATCACCCGCGCGGTCGTCGCCGCCATCCGCCGCAGCGCCGCGACCGCGCGCTCCGCCTGGCGCTCCTGCACGAACCCGAGCACGGCGTTGCCGACGAGGATCGCCGCGATCACCAGCGCCTCGACCGGCGCGCCGTGCGCGCCCTCGTAGCCCCACGCGACGATCGACACCGCCACCGCCGCGAGCAGCAAGTAGATGAGCGGGTCGTGGAGCTGTGCGAGCAGCTTGCGCCACGCCGGCACGGGCGCGGTCGCGTCGAGCCGGTTGTGCCCGGCGCGCGCGAGGCGCGCCCGCGCCTCGGCGCTCGTCAGCCCATCATCTAGATGGGTGCCGAGCGCGATCGCCACCTCGCGCGCGGGGGTGGTGGACGGCTCCGGGAGCGCGCTCCATGGGTCGGGAGACATGAAGCGAGGGCAGGGTAGGCGGGGTCGCCAGCCGACCACAACCCACAGCGCCGCCGGGCTGCACCTGACCGCGTGGACGTGTGTACCCCTGCGACATCACTCACAACTTTGGTCGAGGTACTGACCAAAGGTCAATTCATAAGTAATCGAGATCGCGTGATTTGCCGCGACGTGTCAGCGGATGCAAAGGCGAAGTTGCTTCCTTGTTCATGACGCGTTTCCTAGAGTCGCACCGCGTCACGATCGGCCAGACCAGCCGAGGAGGGGTCCAGAGGTTGGCTGGCACGACCGGGCGCGAGGGGGAAACATGCGTCCGATTCGCCGGGATGGCTGTGCTCTCGTCTGCGCTTTCTTGACCGCCGGGTCACTGACGATCGTCGGGGGCTGCGGCCTCGAGCTCGATCCACCACCGCCGATCATCCACGCCCGGTTCGACCCGGACGCCAAGGTGATCCCGATGCCGACCGACGTGCTGCGCGATGACGCGGCCGGCCGGCTCGACCTGCCGATCGACGACACGCTGTCGGCCGCCGAGGTCGAGCTCTACGAGTGGCTCAACACCATGGACGGCTGGTCGAGCGCGTCGGCCGCCGAGGTCGAGTTCACCGGCGAGATCGATCCGGCCACGGTCACGCCCGACACCCTCCAGGTGTGGGAGTGGCGCGAGACGCCGCAGCGGGTGGACGGCGTGACGATCGAGATCGCCGAGGACGAGCGGTCGCTGCGGATCGTCCCGCCGCGCACCGGCTGGACGCGCGGCGCGCGCTACGTCGTCGCGATGCGCGGCGGCGAGGCCGGCGTCGAGGGCGGCGCGGGCGAGAAGGTCGAGTGCGACGCCGCGTTCTACTTCCTGCGCCAGACCGAGCGGCTCGACACGCCCGCGCACGAGCGCGCGTTCCCCGGCGACACGCGCGCCGAGCGCCAGGACAAGGCGGCGCAGCTCGAGGAGATCCGCGCCGACCTCGAGCCGATGTTCACGTTCTTCGGCGAGCGCGGGATCCCGCGCGCCGAGGTCGCGGCGCTGTGGAGCTTCACCGTCACCGAGCGGGTCGAGCTGGCGATGGACGAGGCGTCCCAGCGCATGCCGCTGCCGATCGACCTGCTGGTCGACCCGGGCACCGGGCGGATCCACCTGCCGCACGCGGCGTGGGACACGCAGACGGTGATGGACGCCAAGGACAAGCTCGCCGCCTACGACGGCTTCGGCACGTCGATGGGGACGCTGTTCGGGTTCACCGGGCCGGTCGACCCGGCGACGATCACAGAGGACACGGTCGAGCTGTGGGCGATCCCGGCCGGCGGCACGCCGGCGCGGGTGCCGGCCACGGTCGAGCTGCTCGCCGACGGCCAGCACGTCGAGCTGACGCCGACCGGCGCGCCGCTGGCCGAGCGCACCCGCCACGCCGTCATCGTGCGCCCGGGCGTGCGCGCCGCCGACGGCACCGAGATCGCGCTGATGCCGGCGGGGCGGCTGCTGCAGGCGCGCGCGCCGGTGTTCGACGGCGCGGCGTCGCTGGTCGGCCCGGTCGACGACGACGACGCGGTCAAGCTCGAGCGCGTCCGCGCCGACACGACCGCGTTCCTCGACGACGGCGCGATCGGCGGCGACGTCCTCGCCGCGTGGACGTTCACGACGATGTCGATCCGCGCGCCGATCGAGCAGCTGATCGCGGCGCCGGCGTCGCTCGGCGTGTCGCCCGATCCCAAGGACGTCGTCCACATGACCTTGGGTGAGGCGTTCGCCGACTTCCCGCTGGCGATCGGCTCGCTGCTGTACGTCGGCGACGTCTATCACGGCACGATCGAGTCGCCGGTGTTCCTCGACCCGCGCACCCGCGGGTTCCGCCAGGACGGCGGCCACCGCGTCGAGGACCTCGCGTTCACGATGACGGTGCCGCGCGACCTGCCCGAGGGCGAGCCCGCCCCGGTCGTGATCTTCGGCCACGCCCTGATGACCGAGCGCCGGTTCGTGCTCGCGGTCAGCGATCAGCTCGCGCGCCGCGGGTTCGTCGTGATCTCGATCGACATGCCGATGCACGGCACGCGCAGCCACTGCTGGACCGAGGGCCCGCTCAGCGTGCCCGACCCGACGACCGGGGAGCTGACCAACCTGGCCAGCCCGTGCGAGGCCGGCGCGAGCTGCGGCGACGAGGGCCAGTGCGTCGACGCCCAGGGCAACGTCCAGCCGATGGCGAAGTGGCCGGTGATCACGATGCCGACCGCGTCGGGCGCGGCGTTCATCGAGATCGAGCACATCTCGAACACCCGCGACCACTTCCTCCAGGCGCAGGTCGACAACGCGGCGCTCTTGCGGTCGCTGCAGCAGGGCGCGTGGCAGGAGGTGATCGGCGCGCCGATCGACCCGGACCGGATCTACTACGCCGGGCAGTCGCTCGGCGGCGTGCTCGGCGGGACGTTCGTCGCGCTCCACCCCGAGATCAAGGACGCGGTGCTCAACGTCCCCGGCGCCGACACGGTCGACATGTTCAAGGACTCGCCGTTCTTCTCGGGCCACGTCGACGCGTTCTTCACCCGCGAGGGCGTCGAGCCCGAGAGCTTCGACGGCCACCGCTTCCTCAACGTCGCGCGGTGGTTCATGGACGCCGCCGACCCGGCGAGCTTCGCCTCCGAGCTCACGGTCAACCGCGACGTGCTGCTGCAGATGGCCACGCTCGACTTCATCATCCCCAACAGCTCGACGCTCACGCTCGAGGCGCTGTCGGGCGCGCCGCGCCGCGACTACGTCGCCGAGCACGCGTTCCTCGTCATCCCGGTCGAGCCCGAGTACGGGCGCGGCGTGTCGGATCTGGCGCGGTTCCTCGCCGGGGAGTGGCGGCCGTGAGGGCGGCGACGTTCGCGGCGGCGGCCGCAACGATCCTGCTCCCGGCCGCGGCGCACGCCGGCGGCTACGCGATCGGCGACCAGTCGGTGGTCGCCGCCGGCACCGGCGGCGCGTCGACCGCGCGCGACGACGACGCCGGCGCGGCCTGGTACAACCCGGCCGCGCTGGTCGACGGCGGTGGCTGGCGCGTCGGGCTCAACGTCGCGCTGGCGATGTCCCGGCTCGACGCCGAGGACCCCGACGGCGCGTGGGCGGCCGAGACCGAGGGCGGCGTCGCCCCGGTGCCGAACCTGCACCTGGCGTGGGCCGGAGGCGACTGGGGCGCGGGCGTCTCGGTCGGCGTGCCGTATGGCGGCAACGTCCGGTGGCCGGACGGCTGGGAGGGCAGCCACGAGATCGTGGCGAGCCAGCTCCAGGTCGTGCGGATCGCGCCGTTCGTCGGCTACCGCCGCGGCGCGCTGCGCGTCGCGGCGGGCGTCCACGTCGACCTCGCGCACCTGGCGATCGAGCGCGGGCTCGACTTCGTCGACGCCGAGGGCGACGTGCTGATCGATCTGCGCGGCGCGGGCATGGGCGCCGACGCCTCGGCGTGGATCGACCTGGGCGAGGTCGACGTCGGGGTCAGCTACAAGAGCCGCACGACCGTCGCGCTCGACGGCGAGGCCGACTTCACCGCGCCCGACGCGTTCGCGATGCGGCTGGTCGATCAGGGCGCGACGTCGACGCTGCGCTTGCCCGACCGCGTCGCGCTCGGCGCGGCGTGGCGGCGCGGCGCGCTCGCCGCGTTCGGCGACGTCGAGGTCACCGCCTGGGGCGTCAACGAGGCGCAGGTGATCGACTTCGACGAGGAGCAGACGCCGAACGCGACCCAGGTCAACGACTGGCGGACGACCGTGGCCGTCCGCGCCGGCGGCGAGTGGCGGCGCGGCGCCACCGCGGTCCGCGCCGGCGCCTACGTCGACCCGACCCCGACGCGCGCCGAGCGGCTCGCGCCGTCGTCGCCGGACTCGACCCGGCTCGGCGTCACCCTGGGCGGTTCGCGTCGCCTCGGCGACGGCGTCGCGCTCGACGGCTACTACGGTTACATGCACCTCGCCGGTCAGACCTCGCAGAACGTCGACGCGCTGATGGCCAGCTACGGCGGCCGCGCCCACTTCCTCGGCGTGGCCGTCCGGCTCGATCGCTAGCTACTAGCCGCGGCTGCCCGCGCGCGGCTCATCCGACGAGCCGCTGGAGCTGCGCCTCGAGCACGCCCGCGAGCTGCCAGACGTGGGATGGGAGCTTGCGGCCGGGAGCGTTGCCCTCCCACGGGTGCGGCGGGTTCGCGTCCGCCTTCAGCGCGTGCAGGAACGCGATCTCGCCAAGCACCAGCGACGCCAGATCGAAGACGTCCGACGGGACGATCTGCGCCTCGTCGCCCGCGACCATCGCCCCGGCGATGACGGGGTGGCCGGCGCGTTCGATCAGCGCGCGCGTCGCACCCAGGCACGCGGTGAGGCGGGCGTAGCAGTCGGCGGGGCGCTTGCCACCGACGTAGGCCGCGGGCGCCGGAGGGGCTTCGCCGGTCAACCTCGCGGCGTACGACACGGCGAGGGCGACCTGCTGGAACACGTCGGCCGGCGCGAACGGACGCTCGAGCAGCAAGTTGATCTGGCGATCCGTCGTCGCCAGCACGCCGAACACATCCGACGGCGTGTTCTCGGTCCGGGCGGGCAAGGGACCCGCTGGCCCGAGCCCGAGCGCCTTGGTCACCTCGGCGAGCTCGGCCGCGGCCGCGCTGATGACCGCGTGGACGTGCCGGGGCTCGATCAGGTGGATCGGCGGGGCGTGCGGGACGATCGCGAGCGGATCGCCGCCGAGCTCGTGGCAAAGGCGATCCGCCTTGCGGAACACCGCGAGCGCCTGGAACCAGCACTCGCGGGGCGAGGCGCCGGTGACCCGCACCGGCGGGCGAGTGTCCACCGGGCGGCCCATCTCGACGCGGATGCGCTCGACCTCGCCCGCGAGGTGAGCGGCGCTGACGAAACAATCGGCAGGTTGCATGGCGCCAACGTAACACATGGGCTCCCATGGAGCGGCGCGGCAGGACGGTGACCGTCCTCGATGCCGCGTGGCCCCCCCGGGCCGGCCGCGCCCGCTACCGCGGCGGCGGCGCGCGGTGCGCCCACGCGCCGACGCGGCCGTCGCGCGCCTCGAGCAGGTCGCCGATCGTCATCGCCGCGTTGATCAGGCCGACGTGGGTGTAGGCCTGCGGGAAGTTGCCGAGCAGCGCGCCGCTCTGCGGGTCGATGTCCTCGCTGAACAGGCCAACCGGGTTGGCGAACGACAGCACGTGGTGGAACACGCGCACCGCGTCGTCGAGCCGGCCGGCGAGCGCGAGCGCCTCGGCCCACCAGAACGAGCAGATCGTGAACGCGCTGGCCGTGTCGCCGAAGTCGTCGTGGTTGCGGTAGCGCCGCATCAGCCCGTCCGGCGCGAGCAGCCGTTCGTACGCGTCGACCGTCGACAGGAACCGCGGGTCGCGCGCGCTGAGCAGACCGACCGTCGGCAGCAGCAGCAGCGAGGCGTCGGGGTGCTCGCCGTCGAGCGCCTGGGTGAAGTAGCCCAGGCGCGACGAGTACCCGCGCGCCAGCACGACGTCACGCTCGGCGTCGGCCGTGCGCTGCCAGCTCGCCGCCAGCTCGGCGTGGCCGAGCCGCCGCGCCAAGGTCGCGCCGCGCTCGATCGCCACCGCGCACATCGCGCGCGAGAACGTGTAGTTGCGCAACAGCGAGCGGAACTCCCAGATGCTGGTGTCCGGCACCGGCGCGAGCGCGATCGCCTCCTCGACGAGGCGCTTGATCAGCGGGAACAGCGCGGCCTCGTCGTCGTGGACGATCCGCGGGTCGCAGATCAACGTCTCGAGGCACAGCATCAGCTCGCCCATCAGGTCGTGCTGGCGCTGGGTCGCCGCCGCGTTGCCGATCCGCACCCAGCCGTTGCCGCCGAACCCCGCGAGCTCCGGGAGGATCATCTCCTCGAGATCTCGCCCGCCGTCGAGCCGGTACAGCGGCTGGAGCGGCCCGGCCTCGGCGACGTCGCGCAGGAACGCCAGGAACCGCTCGCCCTCGCGCAGGTGCGACAGCCGGCGCAGCGCCTCGACCACGAACGCCGCGTCGCGCAGCCAGCAGAACCGGTAGTCCCACGTCCGCGGGGTCCCCATCGCCTCGGGGATGCTCGTCGTCGTCGCGGCGATCACGGCGCCGGTGTCCGCGTACAGGTGGAGCTTGAGGCACAAGGCCGAGCGCAGCACCGCGTCCGGCGCGAAGCTCGGCAGCGAGCATGTCTTGGCCCAGTTGCGCCACGCCACGACCGTGAGGTCGAGCGCCTCCTGCACCTGCGCCATCCCCGTCGGGTGATCGCGACAGCCGTGGCGCAGCGACACGAACACCGGCTCGCGCAGCACGAAGTCGCGCCCCGCCGCGACGTAGTCGGGCGGCAGGTTCGTCGCGACGTGGTAGCGATCGCCGCCGCCGCCGGCGGTGGTGATCACGAGGCCGTCGTCGCACACCGCGACCGTGGCGCGCCCGCGCCCGTAGTCCGGCGCCGGCGACAGATCGATCCGCAGCCGCGGCGCGCCGCGCACCGGGCGGATCAGGCGGATCAGCTCGGCCGGCGCGCGGTGGCCGATCGGCTGCGGGATCCACGGCGCGAAGTCGATCACCTCGAACGCCGTGCCGTCGTCCTCGAACCGCGTGACCAGCACGTTGGTGTTGCGCAGGTACGAGAGCTGGCCGCGGACCTCGACGCCGTTCCACAGCACGCGCAGCGTGCCGCCCCGCTCGGTGTCGAGCAGCCGGCCGAAGATCGACGGCGCGTCGAACCGCGGCATGCACAGCCACTCGACCGCCGTCGTCGGCGAGATCAGCGCGAGGATCCGGCCGTTGCCGACCGCGCCGTGGTCGAGCCGCGGCACCGGCAGCTCGGGCGGGACGGTCGTCGGCGTGGTGCGGCTCACCGCAGCCCCCGCAGCAGCGCGCGGACATCGTCGGGGCCGTCGACGCGGTAGGCCGCGCCGCTCGCGCCGGCGCCGACGCGCAGCGTGATCGCGCCGGGGGGCGCCGCGGCGAACATGTCCTCGTCGGTGCGGTCGTCGCCGGCGATCAGCACCGCGCGGTCCGCCGCGCCCTCGCCGAGGATCCGGCGGACCGCGCCGCCCTTGTCGACGCCGCGCATGCGCACCTCGATCACCTTCGCGCCGTCGAGCAACGCCAGCGACGGCGGGAGCGAGGCGCTGAGCTGCTGGCGGAGCTCGGCCGCGCGCCGCGCCGCGAGCCGCGGCTCGACCATGCGGTAGTGCCACGCCAGCGACGACCCCTTGGTCTCGATGAAGCTCCCCGGCGTGCGCGCGCTCGCCCGGGTCATCGCGACCTGGGCGACCGCCAGCGAGTCCGGCGACGCGTCGGCGACCGCCTCCCACACGCCGCCCGGCGGGCGCAGCCAGTAGCCGTGCTCGGCGCACAGCCCGATCGGCAGGTCGCCGAACCAGGCGTCGAGCGACGCGCGGCTCCGCCCGGAGACCAGGTGCACCTCCGTGTGACCGGCGGTGCCGAGCGCGCGGAGCAAGGCGCGGAGCTCCTCGTCGGGGAACGCCAGCTCCGGCATCGACGCGAACGAGACGAGCGTCCCGTCATAGTCGAGCAGCAGGGCGCGGCGCGGCGCGGCGCGGAGCACCGCCAGCGCCGCGTCCAGCGGCGTCGACGCGCCCGAGGCGATCACCGGCGCCGCGGCGTGCGCGGCGTCGAGGTCGTCGAGGAACCGCCCGGCCCACGCCCGGACGTCGTTGCGGAACACCGTGCCGCGCAGCGCCGTCATCCGCGCCTGCTGCTCGGGTGCGCTCATCTCCAGCGCGCGGCGGATGGCGCCCGCGGTGCCGTCGACGTCGTACGGGTTGACCAGCAGCGCCTCGCGCAGCTCGGCCGCCGCGCCGGCGAGCTCGCTGAGCACCAGCACGCCGTGCTCGTCGGTCCGGCTGGCGCAGTACTCCTTGGCGACGAGGTTCATCCCGTCGCGCAGCGGCGTCACGAGCATGACGTCGGCGGCGCGGTACAGCGCCGCGAGCTCGGTCGCGGACACCGAGCGGTACATGAACTGGATCGGGGTCCACACCGGCGTGCCGAACCGGCCGTTGATCCGTCCGACCAGCTCGTTGACGTCGCGCCGGAACGTGTCGTACTCGGCGGAGCGCTCGCGCGTCGGCACGGCGAGCTGGACCAGCTGGACCCGCTCGCGCCACGCCGGCCACCGCTCGAGCAGCCGCTCGAACGACAGCAGGCGCCGCGGCAGCCCCTTGGTGTAGTCCAGGCGATCGACGCCGAGCACGACCCGCTCGACCCGGGCGCTCGCCTTCCACTCGCTCGCCTGGCCGATCACCTCGGGCGCGTCGGCCTGGCTGGCGTGGTGGTGGGCGTCGATCCCGATCGGGTAGGCGCCGACGCGGACGCGACGGTCCTCGTACGTCAGCTCGTCGCCCAGCTCCTCGGCGCCGACGAGCTGGGTCGCGGCGTAGCGGACCTGGTGGGCGTAGTCGGCGGTGTGGAGCCCGACGAGGTCCGCGCCGAGCACGCCGCGCAGCAGCTCCTCGCGCCACGGCAGGATGCGGAACACCTCCGCGGCGGGGAACGGGATGTGGAGGAAGAACCCGATCGCGGCCCCGGGCAGGCGGCGCCGCACCAGGCCCGGCACGAGCATCAGGTGGTAGTCGTGGATCCAGATCCGGTCGCCGGGGCGCCACGTCGCGGCGATCTGCGCGGCGAACCGCTCGTTGACCTCGCGGTAGACGGCCCAGTCGCGTCCCGGGTCGCGGCGCACGACGTCGGTGAGGTAGTGGAACAGCGGCCACAGCACGCCGTTGGCGAGGCCGTCGTAGTAGCGCGACACCTCCGACGCCGACAGCTCGATCGGCACGAGCCGACGCGTGTGCAGCGCGTCGGCGGCGTGGGCGCGCGCCGCGGCGCTGGCGCGCCCGAGGTCGCCCGGCCAGCCCAGCCACAGCGACTCGCCGCGCGCGTGGACGCCGGCCAGCGCGCTGGCGAGGCCGCCCGAGGACGGCCGCAGCTCGACGTCGTCGCCGTCGAGATCGACCGTGACCGGCAGGCGGTTCGAGACGATCAGATCGCGCGCCATGGTCATGCCTCCGTCGACGCCTCCGCCTCGTCCGCCGTCTGGGCCGCGCCGGCCGCCGGCGCCACCGGGAGCAGCGCCCGCCCGGCGATCAGCGCGATCACCGCGGCGGTCGCGGACGCGATCAGCACGGCGAGCTTCGCCGTCGAGTGCAGCGCGGGCGACGCCGGGAACGCCAGCGCGGCGATGAACAGCGCCATCGTGAACCCGATCCCGGCGACGACGCCGACGACGGTCACGCCCTTCCAGTCGACGCCGCGCGGCAGCGACGCCAGCCGCAGCTTGACCGCGAGCCAGCACGCGAGCACGACGCCGAGCGGCTTGCCGACGACCAGGCCGAGCGCGATGCCGAGCAGCACGCCCGGTGAGGCGCCGAGGTCGAGCCCGCCGAGGTCGACGCCGGCGTTGGCGAGCGCGAAGATCGGCATGATCGCGTAGGCGACCCACGGGTGCAGCGCGTGCTCCAGCCGCTCCACCGGCGACACCGCCTCGCGGTGGGCGCGGCGGATCGCGTCGAGCGGCTCGGCCAGATCGTGCGCCGTCGCGCCGGGCTGCGCGCACCGCGCCTCCAGCTCGTCGAGGTGGGCGCGGCTGGCGTCGAGGAACCCGCGCACGCCGAACCACGCGCGCGCCGGGGTCAGCAGGCCCGTGATCACGCCGGCGATCGTCGGGTGGACGCCGCCGGCGAGCACGCCGGCCCACAGCACCGCGCCCGCCGGCACGTAGACCCAGGCGTTGCGCACGCCGAGCGCCTGCAGCAGCAGGATCCCGGCGATGCCGCCGCCGGCGATCGCGAACCCGGCCAGCTCCACGCCCGAGGAGTAGAAGATCGCGATCACGACGATCGCGCCGATGTCGTCGATGATCGCGAGCGCGAGCAGCATCACCCGCAGCGCCGCGGGCACGCGCTTGCCGAGCAGCGCCAGCACGCCGACCGCGAACGCGATGTCCGTCGCCATCGGGACGCCCCAGCCCTGGCCGGCCTCGCCGCCGGGCGCGAGCGCGACGTAGATCGCCGCGGGCGCGAGCATCCCGCCGAGCGCGGCGACGATCGGCAGGGCGGCGCGGCGCAGCTCGCTCAGCTCGCCGCCGTGCATCTCGCGCCGGATCTCGAGCCCGACCACGAAGAAGAACACCGCCATGAGCACGTCGTTGACGACGAAGTGCAGCGTCGTGTCGACCGCCCACGGCCCGAGCGCGAGCGCGATCGGCGTCTCCCACAGCGCGTGGTAGCTGTGGGCCCACGGCGAGTTGGCCCAGATCAGCGCGACCGCGGCGGCGATCAGCAGGATGATGCCGCTGGCGGCCTCGATCGCGAGGAACCGCTCGAGCGGACGGACGAGCACGCGCGCGACGCGTCGGGCGACGGGTGACGAGCCGGGCGCGGCGGGGAGATGGGAGGTGTCGGGTGAGGTCATGATCGGAGGTCGAGTCGCAGGGGTGGGCTGCGCTCGCCACCGTCCGACCACCCAGGTCTGCCTCTGCGGGTACGACCTGGGCCGCTCATTCTCCCGGTTGCGGGCCCCGCCACCATAGGTCGAGCCGGCGGTGGGCGCAACGTCGCCCCGGCCGAATGCCGCGCGCGGCGGGGCGGCCGGTCACGGCGGCGGCTCGACGGCGGTGATCTGCCGCGACGTCCGCGCCGCGCCGACGTAGGCCCGCGACACGTCGTGCTCGTCGAGCATGCCGACGATCCGCCCGTCGTCGTCGACCACCGGCAGCCCGCGCAGGTCGTGCTCGAGCAGCAGGCGCGCGACCTCGCCGAGCGGCGTCGCCCGGCTCACGGCGACGGGCGCGATCATCAGATCCGCCGCGATCGCCCAGCTCGCGTCGTCGGCCGCGGCGATCTCGCGCGTGCTGGGGCCGGTGACGAGCCCGCGTAGCCGGCCGTCGTCGGCGATCACCGGGAACACCGGCTGGCTCGGCGCGTCCGCGAGCGCCTGCAGCACCGCGTCGGCGTCGTCGGCCGGGCGCAGCGTGACGATCGCGCGGCCGGCCGCGACGAGCTCACCGGCGCGGATCTTGACGATCTCCGTCCGCGCCCACGCGGCGGCGTGCGCCGGCGAGAACCGCTGGCTCGGGAACTGCGACGGGTACAGCGTCACGCGGCGCAGCGCGACGAACGCGATCGCCTGGGCGAGCATCAGCGGGACGAGCAGGTCGTAGCTGCCGGTCATCTCGCACACCATCACGGTCGCCGCGAGCGGGACCTTGGCGATCCCGCCGTAGAACGTCGCCATCCCGACGAGCGCGAACGCGCCGGGGGCGAGCCCGTCGACGTCGAACCACGCCGCGGCGAGGTGGCCGAGGGCGCCGCCGACGAGCCCGCCGAGCGCCATCGACGGCGCGAAGTCGCCGGCGGAGCCGCCGGTCCCGATCGTCAGGGCCGTGGCCAGCGCGCGCAACCCCGCCGCCGCCACCAGCGTCAGCGCGGCGGCCGTGCCGAGCCCGAGCGCACCGTCGCCGGTGATCGCGAGCTGGCTCACCCCGTAGCCGCCGCCCAGCACGCCGACGAACGCCGGCGGATCGTCGGTGAGGCGCGGCGCGACGACGAGGACGGCGAGCGCGAGGACGCCGAGCGCGAGCGCGCCGAGCGCCGGGCGCAGCCACGCCGGGCCGGGGAGCCGCGTCGCGAGGTGCTCGACCGCGCGCAGCAGGCGCACGAACAGGAAGGCGGCGAGCGCGACCAGCAGCGCCGCCGCGGCATAGAACGGCAGGTGCTCCCAGTGGAACGGGAACCGCGGCAGCACGCCGAACATCGGCTCCGTCGACAGCAGCGTCGCGGACAGCGAGTACGCGACGACCGAGGCCAGCACCGCCGGGATCAGCGCGTCCGACTCGAAGTCGTCCCGGTAGAGCACCTCGATCGCCAGCAGCGCCGCGCCGAGCGGCGTGCGGAACACCGCCGACAGCCCGGCCGCGACGCCCGCGATCATCAGCACGCGGCGCTCGCGATCGGTGCCCGGCAGCACGGTCGCGATCCACGCCCCGATCGCGGCGCCGAGCTGCATCGTCGGGCCCTCGCGGCCGCCGGCGCCGCCGGTGCCGAGCGTCGCGATCGAGGCCAGCGGCTTGAGCGCGATCACCCGCCGGCGGACCGCGCCGCCGCGGTGGTGGAACGCGCCGATCATCGCGTCGCCGCCGCCGCCGCGGATCTCCGGGGCGAGCCGCGACAGCGCGCCCGCGACGAGCGCGCCGGCGATCGGGGCCAGCACGACCAGCCACAGCCGCGGCGCGGCACCGACGTGCGAGGCGCTCGCCTCGCCCGCGGCGCGCAGGTGCGGGTAGCCGATCGCGCGGTCGAGCACGAGGTGCTCGAGCTGGTCGAGCCCCACGAGGAACAGCACGCCGCCGAGCCCGACCGTGAGCCCGACGAGGATCGCCTGGAGCACGACCCGGCCGAGCAGCTGCAGCTCGAGCGGCGGCTCGTCGCCGACCACGGTGGCGAGCAGCGTCCGCACCGGGCGCAGCACGAACGCCGCCGCGTCGTCGAGCCGCCAGCCGGGCCCGGCGGGGCGGCGTGGCGGCGGCGGTGGCGCGGACGGGTCCACGGGCGGACGCTATCACGCGGTCCGGGGCGTGTCCGGCGACCGCGCCGCCGACCGGGCTCGTCGTCGTCGCGGCCGTGATGGTCGTCGCCGTCGTCGCCGTCGTCTGAAACGTTTGACCTCAAACAAAAGTGGCGGGAGTGGGTTGCGCCGGCGGCGCCCCGGCGGCACGATGGGCTCGCCGATCGGGGGCCGGGGGGCGTGGCCGATGATCCGCAGGTCACGCCCCCCGGCCATCCTCCTCGGCCCGGGGCCCTCCCACAGCGAAGATGCTCGACGCGGAGACACAGACGACGGCGGCGGCGGTGAACTGGTCGGCGTGGTTCGACCGGACGCTGCTCGGGGTCGAGGCGTGGCGCTACGCCGCGATCATCGGGCTGCTGCTCGGGGCGATGACCGCGCGGGCGATCCTCGAGTACGTGCTGCGGAGGTACTTCCGCGCGCTGCTCGCGCGCAGCGGCCACGTCCACCTCCAGCGGACGATCGAAGGCGCCGATCGCGCGCTCGGCTTCCTGGCGTTCGCGGCGATCGTGCTGTTCGGCATCCCGTTCCTCCGCCTGCCCCCCGACGCGGAGGTCATCGCGAAGGTCGCGGCCCGAGCGCTCACGGCGGTGGGGGCGGTGTGGATGGCGTTCCGCGTGCTCGACGTGCTGTTCGACTGGCTCGCCGGCAAGGCCGACCGCACGGACAGCAAGCTCGACGATCAGCTCGTCCCGATCCTGCGCCGCACGGTCAAGACCTTCGCCGCGATCGTGGGCGGCCTGTTCGTGCTGCAGAACCTCGACAT
The DNA here is from genome assembly GCA_011526095.1 of Myxococcales bacterium. Lineage (GTDB taxonomy): Bacteria > Myxococcota_A > Polyangia > Haliangiales > Haliangiaceae > WYBA01. The sequence goes on from WYBA01000166.1 coordinate 20,030, forward strand.
CGACGTCGGGTCGCTGCTCGCGGGGCTCGGGCTCGGCGGCCTCGCGTTCGCGCTGGCCGCGCGTGACACCGTCGCGAACTTCTTCGGCTCGGTGATGGTGTTCATCGACAAGCCGTTCACGATCGGCGACTGGGTGATGATCGCCGGCCACGAGGGCACGGTCGAGGAGGTCGGGTTCCGGACGTCGCGCGTGCGGACCTTCTACGACTCGGTGCTCACGATCCCCAACGCGATGATGACGACCGCGATCATCGACAACTACGGCGCCCGGCGGTACCGCCGCTACTCGACGCGCCTGGGGATCACCTACGACACGCCGCCGGAGCAGGTGCAGGCGTTCTGCGAGGGGATCCGCGCGATCATCCAGGGCCACCCGGGGATGCGGAAGGACTACTACCTGATCGAGTTCGATCGCTTCGGCGACTTCGCGCTCGAGATCATGGTGTACTGCTTCATGATCGCGCCGTCGTGGAGCGAGGAGCTGCGCACCCGGACGCAGCTCAACCTCGAGATCCTGCGGCTGGCCGATCAGCTCGGCGTGCGGTTCGCGTTCCCGACGCGCACGTTGCACGTCGAGTCGCAGGCGATCGCGACCGCCGCCGCGCCGCCCCGCCCCCCGCGCGCGCCGGAGGAGCTCGCCGCGGTCGTCGACGGGTTCGGCCCGGGCGGTCGCCACGCGCGCCCCGCCGGCGTGCGGATCTCGGCCGGCCACGACGCCGCGCCGACGGCGATGGGCAGCGACGGCGACGGCTGATCACGCCGCGGCGCGGGCCGTCGCGCTGCGCAGCCAGCCGGCGTACGCCGCGGCATAGACGACGAGCGGCGCGAGCATCGCCGGCAGCAGCTCGAACACGTCGGCCGCCCACGGCCCGCGCGCCCAGCCGAGCGCGAGCGCGAGCCCCGTCGCCATCATCGCCAGGCCGAGCCCGCCGGGCAGCGGCAGCCCGAACAGGCGGATCACCAGCACCGGGCCGATCGTCGCGCCGAGCGCGGACCACGCGCCGAGGACCAGCCCGAGCACGGTCCCGTCGGCGGCGAGGGCGAACGTCGTCGCGGCCGCGGCCACGACGAGCGTGGCGAGCTTGCCGCCGGCGTAGGTGCGGCGGCCCGGCGCGAGGTCCTGCGACACCGCCGCCGAGCACGACAGCAGCTGCGAGTCCGCGGTCGACATCGTCGCCGCGAACACGCCGGCGAGCAGGACGCCGATCAGCACGTCGGGCAGGACGCGATCGGCGAGCCGCGGCAGCGCGGCCTCGGCGGCGGCGCCGGCGACCGCGGGATCGACGCTCGCGAGCAGGTCCGGCACGAGCACCCGCGCGTACATCCCGGCGACCACCGCGGCGCAGCTGAACGGCACGTACCACGCGAAGTAGATCCACGTCGCGCGGCGCACCGCGCCGACCGAGCGGATCGCCATGCTGCGGACCAGGATGTGCGGCTGGCCGATCGCGCCGAGGCCGCCGAACACGAACCCGAGCGCGTACAGCCCGAAGCCGAGCGCGAGCCCGTCCGGGATCCACTGGACCAGGGCGGGATCCTCGGCCTCGAGCGCGCGGGCGAGCGCGACCGGCCCGCCGACCTCGGCCGCGGCGCAGCCGACGAGCGCGGCCAGCGCCCCGAGCATCGTCAGCGCCTGGGCGGCGTCGGTCCAGATCGACGCGCGCAGCCCGCCCGCGAGGCAGTAGCCGACGACGATCACGCCGCCGAGCAGCACGCCGGGCGCCATGCCCCACCCGAACAGGCCGTCGAGCGCGGCGCTGCCGGCGCGGAGCTGCGCGCCCGCGTAGCCGACGAGGAACACCAGGGTCAGGACCGCGACGGCGACGGTGAGCGCGCGCGTCGATCGACCGTCGTGACCGCGCGCGACGAGCTGGGCGACCGAGCGCGCGTCGACGCGCTCCGAGTGCGCCCGCACGCGCGGGTGGATCCACACCCACGCGATCACGTCGCCGGCGATCCAGCCCGCCTGGAGCCACACCGCCTGGACCCCGAACTGGTAGGTGAAGCCGAGCAGGCCGATGAACATGAACCCGCTGTTGTTGGTCGCGGCCGACGACAGGGCGGTCAGCCACGGGCTGACGTCGCGGCCCGCGAGCAGGTAGTCGTCCACCGTCGCCTGGCGCCGCGTCGCCGCGGCCGCGCCGATCACCGCGAACAGCGCGACGAACGCGAAGAACCCCGCGGCGACGATCACGACGGCAGCGGGAGCGGCACGACGTCGCGCTCGGCGAGGAAGGGCGGGCGGGGGCGCGCCGTGCCGAACGGCGCGACGAGCGCGTTGGACACGGCGTTGTAGACGACGAACACGTTGTGGCGCGGCAGCGGCGTGACGTTGCCGGCGGACGCGTGGAGCAGGTTGCAGTCGAACAGCACGATCGTCCCGGGCGGACCGATCACCGACGCGACGCCCGCCGACGACGCGAGCTGGTGGAGGGCGCCCTCGGCGGGGGAGCCGTAGCGCTGGTGACGCAGCGACTCGCGGTGGTGGTCGGGCGGCGTGACGCCGGCGCAGCGGACGAACCACCGGTGCGAGCCCGGGATCACCAGCAGCGGGCCGTTGTGCTCGGTGTTCTCGGTGAGCAGCACCGACATCGACAGCGCGCGCATGCGGGGCATGCCGTCCTCGACGTGCCACGTCTCGAAGTCGGAGTGCCACGAGAACGGCTCGCCGACGAACGCCGGCTTGAAGTTGATCCGCGACTGGTGGACGTAGACGTCGTCGCCCAGGAGCTGGCGGGCGGCGCCCGCCGTGCGCGGGTCGGCGCACAGCCGCGCGAACACGGCGCGATCGCGGTGGACGCGGAACACCGAGCGCACCGCGGCGCCGCCCGGCTCGAGGATCACGTGGTCGGCGTTTCGCGGCGCCGCCTCCGCGACGCGGTGAGCGTCGTCGAGCAAGCCGGCGGCCTCGGCCGGCGACAGCACGCCGCGGAGCACGACGAACCCGTTCGCCTCGTAGGCGTCGACCTCGGCGGGCGACAGCGGGCCGGGGCGGTCGCCCCACCGCACCGGGTCCTCGCGCCGGACGATCTCGCTGCCCCCGCCGAAGCGGGACGCGTACGGGTCGGCCGTGGCGGTCATGGCCGCGCCCCCTCGGGGGCGCCGGCGGCGTCCGCCCCGTCCTCCGTCAGCAGCGGGTAGGCGCCCGAGGCGTCGTGGACCTCCCGGCCGACCAGCGCCGGGCGGAACACGCACACCAGGCGGAGCTCGGTCTCGGCGCGCAGCACGTGCTCGTCGTGCTGGTCGAGCGCGTAGACCGTGCCGTCGGAGATCTCGAACACCTCGCCGGTGGCGAGCGCCTCGATGCTGCCGCGGCCGGCGACGCAGTACACGGCCTCGAGGTGGTTGCGGTAGCACATCCGCGTCTCGGTCCCGGCGTGGATGATCGTGTCGTGGAGCGAGAACCCCATGCGGTCGTCGGCGAGGAGCAGCCGGCGGCTGGTCCAGGTCTCGGCCTTGACCTCGCGCGCCGGCCCGAGCTCGGCGAGCCTGCGGACGATCACGACGCCACCGCCTCTCGGCGGGGCGCGGCGGCGCGCTCGGCGACGGCCCGGGCGATCGCGCGCTCCAGCCGGTCGAGCCCGTCCTCCAGCTCCGCGACCGTGGCGGTCAGCGGCGGCAGCAGCTTGACGACCTGGTCGTCGGCGCCGGCGGTCTCCACGATCAGGCCGTGCTCGAACGCGCGCTGGCAGATCTGGCGCGCCAGGCTCGGGTCGGCGCACGCCAGGCCCTGGATCAAGCCGCGCCCGCGCACCTGCGCGTCGCACCCGGGCGCCAGCTTGTCGAGGCGCGCGCGCACGAGCTCGGCCTTGGCGGTGACCGCGCGCGCGAGCTGATCGTCGGCCCAGAAGTGCGCGAGTGCCGCCGTCGCGGTGACGAACGCCGGGTTGTGGCCGCGGAACGTGCCGTTGTGCTCGCCGGGCTGCCACGCGTCGAGCTCGGGCCGCAGCAGCGTGATCGCCAGGGGCAGCCCGTAGCCGGACAGCGACTTCGACAGGCACACGATGTCGGGCTGCAGGCCCGCGTCCTCGAAGCTGAAGAACCTGCCGGTCCGGCCACAGCCGACCTGGATGTCGTCGACGATCAGCAGCGCGCCCGACCGCTGCGCCAGCGCCGCGAGGGCGCGCAGCCACGCCGGCGACGCGACGTTGACGCCGCCCTCGGCCTGGACGGTCTCGACCAGGATCGCCGCCGGGGCGTCGATCCCGCTCGACCGATCGGAGAACAGCGTCTCGAGGTAGCCGAGCGAGTCGCCGCCCTCGCCGAGGTAGTTGCAGAACGGCGCGCGCACGACGTTCGTCAACGGGACGCCCGCCGCGTTGCGCTTGGCCGAGTTGCCGGTCACGGCGAGCGCCCCGAGCGTCATGCCGTGGAACGCGTTGGTGAACGACACGACCTGGGTCCGGCCGGTCACCTTGCGCGCCAGCTTGAGCGCGGCCTCGACGGCGTTGGTGCCGGTCGGCCCGGGGAACATGACCTTGTAGCTCATCCCGCGCGGCCGCAGCAGGTGCTGGTCGAGCGCCTCGAGGAACGCGATCTTGGCCGCGGTCGCGAGGTCGAGCGAGTGCGTGATGCCGTCGGACGCGAGGTAGCCGAGCAGCGCCTCCTTGAGCGCAGGGTGGTTGTGGCCGTAGTTGAGCGCGCCCGCCCCGGCGAAGAAGTCGAGGTAGCGGCGGCCGGCGTCGTCCTCGATCCACGCGCCGCGCGCGCGGGTGAAGACCGCCGGGAACGAGCGGCAGTAGGTCCGGACCTCGGACTCGAGGCGTTCGATCGTCGACACGGGGCTCCTTTCAGCCATGGCCGCCTCCGCCGGGAAGCGGCCCGATGACGAGCAGTTCCTCGTCGGCGTGGGCGGTGGGGAACAGCGCGGCGGGGAAGCCCGCGCGCACGGCGCAGGCGACCCCGCGACGGCGGGCGAACCCGTGGAACAGCGCGCGCGAGGCGTGGTTGTCGGGCGCCACGGTCGCCTGCAGCTCGCGCACGGCGGCGACCTCGCCGGCGCGCCGCACGACCTCGTCGAGCATCCGCTGGCCGAGCCCCGCCCCGCGCCACGCCGGCCGCACGCCGACCTGCCACACGAACACGGCGTCGGGCGCCGTCGGCGGGCGGTAGCCCAGGACGAAGCCCGCGAGCTCCGCGCCGTCGTGCGCGACGATCGCGGTGCCGGCGAAGTGCGCGCACAGCAGGACGTAGGCGTACGCGCTGTTGCGCTCGAGCTCGCCGATCTCTGGCACGACGCGCCAGATCGCGGCGGCGTCCTCGGCGGTGGGTGGACGGAGCGAGCAGGGGCGTGGCGGTCGGGCGTCACGCCCCGTTCGTGACGCGGTCGGTTGCATCGGACTCCCTACAGACCATCCGAATCGTTTGTTGTCAAACGATTTGGCCCGCGGTCGAGCGCGGGCGGCGCGAAGTCTCGAAGATCGTTGGAGGACAAACGATCGGCGTGGCGCGCGCCGGCGCGCGCGGACCCGGTCGGCGCCGGCGCCGCGCGCGCTCGGTCGGCCACCCCCCACGGTCCCCGTCCTGGTGTACGGTCGGGCCCCGCTCCGACCGTCACCGCGCCGCCGCCCGCGGCGCGGCGCCGCTGCATGGCCCGACGCGCGCCCGGCTCGCCGTGGCCCGGCCACGCTCGGGGGCGCGCCGATTGACCGACCCGGCGCGGTTCAGCGATCGTCGCCGGTGGCCCCGATGCCCGCGAGACCACTGCCCGCCGGAGAGACCCTGCGCTTCATGCAACGGCTGTGGGAGGTCGCCCACGCGCTGGAGGTCCGATCGAAGCGGATGGCCCGCACGATCGGCGTGACCGGGCCGCAGCGGCTGGTGCTGCGGATCGTGGCGCAGTCGCCGGGGTGCACCGCGCGCGACATCTCGGACACCCTCGGGCTGCACCCGAGCACGCTGACCGGCATCCTCGCGCGGCTCGAGCGCGCGGGCGCGCTGCGCCGCAAGGTCGATCCAGACGACCGCCGCCGCGCGCGGTTCGAGCTCACCGCGGAGGGAGAGCGCCTGGCGGGGGAGCGGCGCGGCACGGTCGAGGCGGCGGTCCGTCGCGCGCTCGCGCGGGTCGCGCCAGGCACGGTCGAGGCGACCGCGGCGATGCTGGCGACCCTCGCCGCCGAGCTCGAGCGCGACGACGACGCGCCGCCCCCGTCGCGTCGCCGGCGGTGACGCGCGGCGCCCGCGCCGTCGCGGGGGTCAGTCCGCCATCGCCTCGCGCACGCGCTCGGCCAGCCAGGTCCAGCGCTGGCGCGCGGTCGCGTTGCGCACGGCCATGCCGATCGCGCGGCGCGAGCCGACGAGCACGACGAGCTGCTTGCCGCGGGTCACCGCGGTGTAGAGCAGGCTGCGCTGCAGCATCATGTAGTGCTGCGTCGCGATCGGGATGACGACGGCCGGGTACTCGCTGCCCTGGCTCTTGTGGACGCTGACCGCGTAGGCGTGGACGAGCTGGTCGAGCTCGCTGCGGTCGTAGACGGCGGTGCGGCCGTCGCCGAAGTCGACGCGCAACGCCGGCGGCTCGCCGCCGTCGGGGCCAGCGGGCAGCTTGCCGAGCGCGGTGATCACGCCGATGTCGCCGTTGTAGACGTTCTTGTCGTAGTCGTTCTTGAGCTGCATCACCTTGTCGCCGGTGCGGAACGTCCGGTCGCCGCGGGTGAGCTCGCCGGCGCCGTCGCGCGGCGGGTTGAGGCGCGCCTGCAGCGCGGCGTTGAGCGACGCCGTACCGAGCTCGCCGCGGTGCATCGGCACCAGCACCTGGACGGCGGCGAGCGGCTCGAACCCGAACCGCGCCGGGATCCGCTCGGCCACCAGCTCGACGACGGTGTCGCGCGCCGCGGCGGGCTCCTCGCGCGCGATGAAGTAGAAGTCCGTGGTCGGCGCGTCGGCCGCGCGCGCCTCGAGGTCGGGCGGCTCGCCGTGGTTGATGCGGTGGGCGTTGACGACGATCTGGCTCTGCGCGGCCTGGCGGAAGATCTCGGTCAGCCGCACCACCGTCGCGGCGCGCGAGCTGATCACGTCGGCCAGCACCGCGCCGGGGCCGACCGACGGTAGCTGGTCGACGTCGCCGACGAGGACGAGCTGCGCGTCGGGCCGCAGCGCGACGACCAGCGCCTTGAACAGCGCGATGTCGATCATCGACGCCTCGTCGACGACGACGACGTCGGCGTCGAGCGGATCCGATGGCCCGCGCGCGAACACGCCCTCGTGCGGCTGGTACTCGAGCAGCCGGTGGATCGTCAGCGCCTCGCGCCCGGTCGACTCGCCGAGCCGCTTGGCCGCGCGCCCGGTCGGCGCCGCCAGCGCGACCGCGCGGCGCTGCAGCCCGGCGAGGTGGACGATCGCCTTGACGATCGTCGTCTTGCCGACGCCGGGGCCGCCGGTGATCACGACGCACTTGTCGACCGCGGCGGCGACGACCGCGGCGCGCTGCTGCGGCGCCAGCTCGAGCGTCGACGCGACCTCGAAGTCGCGCACCGCCGCGTCGACGTCGATCGTCAGCGCGCGCGCCGGCGTCCGCGCCAGCTCGGCGAGCGCCGCGGCGGCGGCCGTCTCGACCTCCCACACCGCGGTCAGCGACACGCACGGCCCGCGGTCGCCGAGCGACTCGCGCACGATCAGCCGCGAGCCCTCGAGCGCGGCGAGCGGCTCGCGCAGCTTGTCGCGGTCGACCGCGAGCAGCTCCGCCGCCGCCACCAGCAGCGCGTCGTCGGGGACGTGGGCGTGGCCGTCCTCGGTCTGCACGCCGATCGCGTGGAGCAGCCCGGCCTCGAGCCGCGCCGGGGCGTCGCGCGCGATCCCCAGCTTCTCGGCGATCGCGTCGGCGGTCTTGAACCCGATGCCCCAGATCTCGGTGGCGAGCCGGTACGGGTTCTCGCGGATCTTCTCGATCGCCTTGTTGCCCCACTTCTTGACGATCCGCGCGGCGAACCCGGCCGACACGCCGTGGCCGCGCAGGAACACCATCACGTCCTGGGCGTGGCGGTGCTCCGCCCACGCCGCGGCGATCCGCCCGGCGCGCACCGACCCGATGCCCTCGACCTCGGTCAGCCGCTCGGGCGCGTGGTGGATGATCTCCAGCGTCTCCATCCCGAAGTGCTTGACCAGGCGCTTGGCCATCTCCGGCCCGACGCCGGGGATGCCGGCGGAGCCGAGGTACTTCTCGATGCCGACCAGCGTCTCGGGCGTGCGCGTCGCGTAGCTGTCGACCTTGAACTGCCGGCCCCACTTCTTGTCGGTGACCCAGGCGCCGTGCAGTCGCAGCGGCATGCCCTCGGGCACCTTGAGCAGGTTGCCGACGACGGTGACCGGCTCGCCGCCGGAGGTCAGCGCGAACCGCCCGACCGTGAAGCCGGTGTCGTCGGCGCGGAACACGATCCGGTCGAGCTCGCCGTCGAGCGTGAGCATGCCGGGCGCGGGCGCGCCGTCCCCGGCGGCGGCCGACGCGGGCAGCGCCAGCCGGCCCTGGGTCGGCCCGGCGCCGCCGGGGCGATCGCGTTCGCCCGCCATCGGCGCGTTCTACCACGCCGGCCCGCGGCCGGGCCGGCTTCCTCGCGCAGGGCGCGGCCTACAGGCCCGCGCCGCCGTCGACGTCGATCGTGCGCGCGTTGAAGTAGTCGCACTCGAGGACGAACTTCACCGCGTGCCACAGGTCCTCGGGCAGGCCGATCCGGCCGACCGGGATCGTCGCGACGATCGCGTCGCGGGCCTTCTGGTTCATGCCCTGGGTCATCGGCGTCTCGACCATGCCCGGCGCGATCGCGCCGACGCGGATGCCGAACGGCGCGAACTCGCGCGCCCACGTCACGGTGTTCGCGGCGAGCGCGGCCTTGGCCGAGACGTAGTTCGACTGGCCGCGGTTGCCGTGGCGCGCGACCGACGACATGTTGACGATCACGCCGGGGCGCTGCTCGGTCGCGACCATCTTCGCGACGACGTCGCGCACCATGAACGTCGCGCCGGTCAGGTTCACGCCGATCACGGCGGCCCACTGCTCGGCCGACATCTTGGTGACGGCGCCGGTGGTGCGGTCCTTCTTGACGAGCAGGCCGTCGCGCAGGATGCCGGCGTTGTTGACGAGGCCGTTGAGGCCGCCCATCGCGTCGTACGCCCAGTCGACGAACGCGCCGACGTCGGCCTCGTTCGACACGTCGAGCTTGCGGACGTGGATCTTGCCGGGCAGGCCCTGGGCCGACGCGGCGACCTCGGCGAGCAGGTCGTCGCGGACGTCGCCAGCGGCGACCTGGGCGCCGGCCTCGGCGAGGCGACGAGCGAAGTGCGCGCCCATGCCCTGGGCGGCGCCGGTGACGATGATCTTGAGCTGGGAGAGCTGCATGGGGTGTCCTCTTGCGGGCGCTATAACATCAGAGCCGCGCGGCGAGCCACGCGATCAGGGCGGGATACATGTCGCGGGCGGCGCGGGTGCCGACCACGGCGCCGACGTGGCCGCCCGCGACGCGCAGCGTCGTGGTGTCGCGGGTCCCGACCTGGTCGAGCAGCGCGCACGCCGCCTCGGACGGGCAGATCGTGTCGCGGCTGGCCACGACGGCCGCCGTCGGGCAGGTGATCTTCGACAGATCGACGAGGCGGTCGCGCACGCGGTGGGTCCGCTGGATCAGGCCGTTCGCCTGGTACAGGTCCTTGATGTACGTGCGGTAGGCCTCGCCGGGGAACGGGATGTTGTCGCTGGCCCAGGTGTCGAGCGCGCGGAACGCGAGCATCGCGGCCGGATCGGCCATCAGCTCGGGCATCCCGACGTACTTGGCGATGTCCAGCGTCGGCCGCAGCGCGACGAACCCGGCCTGCATCTGGTCGGGCGAGACGCTGCCGGCGTCGGCGATCGCGTCGGCGTCGAACCACCGCCGCTCGACCATGCGGCCGAGCATCCCGGCCTTCGAGAAGTCGATCGGGCCGGCGAGGTTGACGAGCGCGGCGACGTCGCGCGGGTGCAGCGCGGTGTGGATGGCGGACAGCGTGCCGCCCATGCAGTAGCCCAGGATCGCGACCTTGTCGGCGCCGGTCTCGCGGCGGACGCGGCGCACCATGCGGCGCAGCCGGTCCAGCACGTCGGTCCACGACAGGTAGCGGTCCTCGTCCTCCGGGACGCCCCAGTCGAGGCACCACGTGTCGATGCCGGCGTCGACGAGCGCCTCGACCAGGCTGGCGCCCGGGCGGAGGTCGAGCACGTACCAGCGGTTGATCATCGACGGGACGAGCAGGAGCGGGGTCGCGGGGGAGGCGGGCGCGGTCGCCGGGCGGACGAACCGGTAGAGGCTCGCGGTCCCTTCACGGGACACGGTCGCGCGCGGCGTGGGGGCCAGCCGCGGCGCGGGTCGAGCGTCGGCCAGTCCGGTCACCGAGGCGACCGCGTCGGTCCAGGCCTGGGTCGTGGTCCGGGGCCACTGCAGGAGGTGCTGCATCACGTGCGCCTCAGGCCTTGAACGACTCGGTGACGCGGCGGGTGGCCTCGAGCGTCATCTTGCGCCACTCGGTGGTGAGCGCCGCGACGTAGCCGATCGACTCGCTGGCGAGGCTCGCCAGGTCCTGCGACGCGGCGCGGGCGCGCGCGTACATCGCGTTCTCGTAGCCGGCGAGCTCGTCCCAGTACTGGTTCATCGTGCCCTGCAGGCGCAGCATGTTGTCGCGCGCCTGGGCGACGAACTGCTCGTACATCGCGGCGTTGGGCATCTCGAACTTCGGCAGCTCGAACTTCGGGGCGGCCTCGGCCTTGGGGGCGTCGGTCTTGGGGGCGTCGGTCTTCGGGGTCTCGTGCTTGGACATGGTCGGTAGCTCCTTTGCTGGAGCCACCCTAGGCACCGCGGTGCGGGGCGTCAAGGCGGAAATGTTGCGACGCAGCACGATCGCGGGATGGTCGAGTCGCGCATAGTGTTGGTTTTATGTGTGTTTAGTCGCAGAATGTTGCAGTGCAAAAAAGATCGCTTGCGCCGCGGCACGGATCCGATCTAGAAGCCAGCTCATGCAAGCCGACACCTCCTCACGTGCGCTCCCCTGGTGGAAGGAACCGACCCGCGACCAGTGGGCTGCCCTGGCGGCGGCCTGGTCGGGCTGGGTGCTCGACGCGTTCGACTTCACGATCTTCCTGCTGGTGATGCCGCACATCGCCCAGGAGTTCGGCGTCGGGGTCACCGCGGTGAGCGCCTCGATCACGCTGACGCTGCTGGTCCGGCTGATCGGCGGCGTCGCCGCCGGCTGGGCGGCCGACCGCTGGGGCCGCCGCCTGCCGCTGATGATCGCGGTGGTCTGGCTCGCCGCGTTCGACGCGGCGATCGCGTTCGCCCCGTCGCTGACGTGGATCATCGTGCTGCGGACGCTGTTCGGGTTCGGCATGGGCGCCGAGTGGGCCGCGGGCGCGACGCTGGCGATGGAGAGCTGGCCGGCGCGGAGCAAGCACATCGCGTCGGGCCTGCTGCAGGCGGGCTGGCCCGTCGGCTACCTGCTCGCGGCCGCGATCTCGGCGGTCGTCGTCCCGGTGTGGGGCTGGCGCGCGCTGTTCCTGATCGCCGCGGCGCCGGCGCTGCTGGTGCTGCCGATCCGGCTGTTCGTCAAGGAGAGCCCGGAGTGGCTGGCGCAGCAGGCCGAGAAGGCGCGCGGCGTCGCGCCCCGCCCGGTGGCGGCGATCGCGCGCGCCGCGCTCGTCGAGATGCGCGGCAAGCTGATCTGGGGCTCGCTCGTGATGGCGCTCGGCTTCGGCGTCTACTACGCGATGGGCTCCCACTACCCGACGATGCTGATGCTGGAGCGCGGGATGGACGCCGGCGAGCTCGGCCTGGTGCTGATCGTGTTCAACATCGGCATGCTCGTCGGCGCCGTCGGCTGCGGCTGGCTGGCCGAGAAGAAGGGCGTGCTGTTCACCGTCGCCGTGCCGGCCCTGCTGATGGTGCCGCTGATGCCGCTCTACGTCGGGATGGCGCCGGAGCTGCTCTACGTCGGCGCGTTCGTCGGCGGCGCCGTCGGGCTGGGCTTCTGCGGCGTCGTGCCGTCGCTGCTCACCGGCCTGTTCGACACGCGGGTGCGGGCGCGCGCGGTTGGCTTCGTCTACCACGCCGGCGCCTTCCTCGCGGCGTTCGTCCCCGTCGCCGTGGCGAGCCTCGCCGAGACGACCTCGCTGTCGCTCGCCGAGTCGATCGCGCTCGTCGGCGGCGGCTTCGAGATCGTGCTCGCCCTGGCGTTCCTCGCCTCGCGCCGCGCGGCGGCCTCGGCGATCGCCGCGCCCGCCGGCGCGCACTGACCGCCGCGCCGCGCGGCGCGCCAGCACGCTCGCAAGCGAGGCGCCATCGACTGTCAACGTCCTTCGACACGGGCCTCGCTGGCGCTCGGCCCTGCTCAGGACGAGCGGAACATCGGAGACGGAGACGGAGACGGAGACGGAAGCGGAGACGGAGACGGAGACGGAGACGGAGACGGAGACGGAAGCGGAGACGGAGACGGAGACGGAGACGGAGACGGAGACGGAGACGGAGACGGAGACGGATGGCGAACAGGGTCGCGCAAGCACCGCTCGTCCTGAGCAGGGCCGAGCGAAAGCGAGGCCCGTGTCGAAGGACGCTGACAGTCCCCGGCGCCGTCAGTCCTTCCGCTTGCGCTTCGCGCCAGGCTTGCCCAGCCCCTGGGCGCGCTTGAGCTCGTCGAGCTCGCGGCGCAGCGCCGCGATGTCGTCGTCGCGCCGGCGGTCGTCGCGGGCCTCGGCCGCCTCGCTCTCCTCGTCGGGTGGCGGCGGCGCCGCATACCCCGGCGGCGGCGCCGCATACCCCGGCGGCGGCGCCGCATACCCCGGCGGCGGCGGCGCCGCGAACCCGAACGGCGAGGCGGCGGCGAACGGCGAGGCCATCCACATCCGCGCCAGCGCGTCGCCGGCGCCGAGCGGCAGCGCGGCGAGCGGGTTGACCTGCGCCACCGCCTGCACGCCGCGCTTGGCCTGCAGGTACAGCTCGAGCGCGCCCGAGACGTAGCGCGAGAAGAACTCCCCCAGCCCGTCGTCGCCGAGCCGCACCATCTGCATCAGCAGCGGCGCGGGCAGCAGCCTCGCCGCCGCGCCGTTCTCCAGCACGATCTGCACCAGCGTCGGCTGGGTCAGGTCGTCGCCGGTCTGCGCGTCCACGATCCGAACGTCGGTTCCCCCGCGGATCTTCGCCGCGAGCTCGTCCAGCGTGATGTACCGGCTGTCCCCGGTGTCGTAGAGGCGCCGGTTGCCGTACTTCTTGATGATCGTGGGCGGCACCGGGCGACCGTAGCTGCACTGCACAACGACAGCAAGCCCCATTCATGTTGCACCGCAAAAGAATGGGTTGACACGGCGAAGCCCGTTCCGTAGTGTCGGCGGCGTTTCCGGGGGACCTCGCCGATGCAACGCCTCGCCCTCAGCCTCGCCCCGCTCCTGCTTGCTGCGCTGCAATACGGCTGCGCCGGCAGCGCCGCGGACGCGTGCGAGCGGGACGAGGACTGCCCCTCCGGGTTCTGCCGCGCCGACCGCACCTGCGCCCCGGTCGAAGAGGGCGACGGCGGCGGCTCCGGCGACGGAGGCCCCGACGCCGCCCCGGGCGACGACACCGGCACCGCCGGCTGCGACCCGGACCTCGACGGCACGATCACCCGCGCCGAGCTTCCCCTCGCGCCCGGCCGCACGGCCACGTTCCGCGTCGCGCTCGACGCCACCGTGTCCACCGCCGGCACCCAGCTCCCCGACGGCAAGCGCGCCTGGGACCTCTCGGCCGCGCTGCCCGGCGACGTCGCCACGGAGGCCGCGCTGCTCGACCCCGATGGCCAGTGGTGGCAGGAGACGTTCCCCACCGCCACGTACGCGACGCGGCTGTCCGCCGAGGCGGACCTGCTCGGCGTGTTCGAGCTGACCGAGACGCGGCTGCGCATGCTCGGCGTCGTCTCGCCGACCGCCGGCACCACGCGCACCGAGCTGACCTACGACCCGCCGGTCGACGTGCTCGTGCTGCCGCTGACGCCGTCGTCGGCGTGGACGGTGGACACGACGATCACGGGCCTGGCCCAGGGCTTCGCGGCGTTCTACACCGAGGGCTACGAGGCGCGCGTCGACGCGCTCGGCACGATCGACACGCCCTACGGCGAGTTCCCGGTGTCGCGCGTCGCCGTCGACCTCACGCGGACCGTCGGCGCGGTGATCACGACGAAGCGCCAGTTCGCGTTCGTGTCGGAGTGCTACTCGACGGTCGCGACGATCGTCTCGCAGGACTACGAGGCCGGCGCCGAATTCACGGACGCGGCCGAGGTGCGGAGGCTCGCGCCGTGACCCGGCTGGGGCTCGCCGCGCTGGCCGTGGCGCTGGCGGCTCCCGCGCTCGGCGGCTGCCCGCGGTTCGCGGCCACCGGCGCGCGCGCGGCGGGCTCCCCGGCCGACGCGACCTTCGTCGAGGTCGACGGGATCGAGCTGCACTACCGCGAGCTGGGGCAGGGCGCCGACCGGCAGACGGTCGTGCTGATCCACGGCTTCGGCGCCTCGCTCGACACGTGGCGCGGTGTGCACGAGGTGCTCGCGCGCCACTTCCGCGTGATCGCGCTCGACCTCGTCGGGTTCGGGCTGTCCGGCCGGCCGGCTGGCGGCGACGAGATCTACGGCCCGGCCGCGCAGGCGGGGCGGGTGTGGCGCGCGCTCGACCGGCTCGGCGTCGGCGACGCCGCGCTGGTCGGGCACTCGTGGGGTAGCTCGGTCGTGCTGGCGATGGCGCTGGAGCAGCCGGCGCGGGTGCGGCGCGTCGCGCTGTACTCGGCCTACGTGTTCGAGGACCAGGTGCCCGGGTTCATGCGCTGGGCGCGCGTCGGCGGCGTCGGCGAGGCGCTGTTCGGCGCGTTCTGGCGCGAGCGGATCGAGGACCGCGTAGCGCTCGCGTACCACGACGAGCGCTACGCCACCCAGGCGCGCGTCGACCACGTCGAGCGCGAGCTGGGCCGCCCCGGCGGCGCGGCCGCCGCGCTGGCCGCGGCGCGCGGGCAGCGGTACGCGGCGGTGGAGCGGCGCTACGGCGAGATCGCGGCGCCCGTGCTGCTGGTGTGGGGCGACGACGATCAGGTGACGCCGCTGCGGTTCGGCCAGCGGCTCGCGGGCGAGCTGCCCGACGCGGAGCTGAACGTGTACCCGGCGTGCGGGCACGTCCCGATGGTGGAGGCGCGGCGGGCGACGACGCGAGACGTGCTGGCGTTCCTGCGGCGGGACGTGGAAGGCTGGTCCTTCGACTCCGGGCTCGCTGGCGCTCGCCCTCCGCC
Organism: Myxococcales bacterium; assembly: GCA_011526095.1. GTDB lineage: Bacteria > Myxococcota_A > Polyangia > Haliangiales > Haliangiaceae > WYBA01. Next base: position 35,275 of record WYBA01000166.1, read on the forward strand.
CAGGACGAACGGAGAGGGAGGGGCCGACGACGACGCGCTGACTCCGACTCCGACTCCGACTCCGTCTCCGACTCCGTCTCGGTCTCCGACTCCGACTCCGACTCCGTCTCCGACTCCGTCTCCGCGCCAGCTCGCCGTCGACGCCATCGACCCGGCCGACGTCCCCGCGCTCCCCGAGCGCCTCTCGCTCGCGCCCTCCACGCTGCCGCCCGTGCGCGCCGCCGCCGATCTCGCCGTCCTCGGCGCCGAGCTCGCCCCGCGCAAGTTCTCCGCGCCGCGCGACCGGCTCGCGATCGACCTGCACGGCGCGCTCCGCCTGCGCGGCGAGTCGCTCTACAACCTCGACCTCGACCGCGGCCTCGACCCGTCCGGGCAGCCGCTGTTCCCCGTCCCGCTCGACGGCGGCCAGCGGCTCGACGGCGGCGACATGCGGCTGCGCACGGACCTCGCGCTCTATGCGCCCGGCACCGGCGTCGCGGTCAAGGTGCGCGCCGACATCCTGGACAACGTCGCGCTCGGCTCGACTCCGGACGTCGGCGGCGGCCGCGCGCCGACGCCCGCGGCGTCTCCCGGGCAGGTCTCACCCGACGGCGTGATCCGGATCGAGCGCGCCTGGGGCGAGGCGCTCACGCCGTTCGGCGTGCTCGCCGCCGGCCGCATGGGCGCGCACTGGGGCCTCGGCATCGCGGCGCACGGCGGCGACTGCGACGACTGCGACGGCGGCGACGCCGCCGACCGCGTCGCGTTCGTCGTCCCGCTGCTCGGCAGCGTGTGGGCCGTCTCGTACGACTTCACGTGGAGCGGCCCGGTCACCGCGCGCAAGGACGAGGCGCGCGCGATCGAGCTCGCGCCCGCCGACGACGTCTCGACCGTCACGTTCGCCTGGCTGTACACCCGCACGCCCGGCGCGCTCGTCCGCCGCGCCGCCGCCGGGCTCGCGACGCTCGAGGCCGGCGCGTTCGTCAGCCACCGCTGGCAGAACGACGACGTCCCCGCGGCGTACCTGCCGGTCGCGACGCCGGCGCCGGTCGACGATCCGATGTCGCTGATGGCGCGCGACTTCACCGCCACCACCGCCGGCGGCTGGCTGCGCATCGTCACCCCGCGGCTGCGGCTCGAGGCCGAGGCCGTGCTCGCGACCGCGCGCGTCGGCCAGCCGTCGCTCGTGCCCGGCGTCGAGCTGACGCAGGCCGCGACCTCGCGCCAGCTCGGGTTCGCGGTCGAGACCGAGGCGCGCCTCGGCGGCGCGCGCGTCGGCGTCGACGCCGGCTTCGCCTCGGGCGACGACGCGCCCGGGTTCGGCGCGTTCCCCGCGCCGGGCGCCGCCGCGGCCCGGCCCGGCGACCTCGACGGCCCGCAGGCCGACCCGCCGGGCGACACCACCGTCGACAACTTCCGGTTCCACCCCGACTACCGCGTCGATCGCATCCTGTTCCGCGAGATCATCGGCACGGTCACCGACGCGGCGTACCTGCGGCCGCACCTCACCGCGCGGCTGTTCGATCTCGGCCACGCCGGGCTCGACGCCTCGGTCGCGGTGATCGCGTCGTGGGCGATCGAGGCGACCTCGACCCCGTCGGGCGCGCGCGCGCTCGGCGTCGAGGTCGATCCCAGCCTCACCTACACCTCGCGCGACGGGTTCCGCGCCGCGCTCGACTACGCGGTGCTCGCGCCGGGCGCCGCGTTCGACGGGACCGGCGGCGTGACCGCGGCGACCGCGCAGCTCGTCCGCCTGCGCCTGGGGTACGTGTTCTGATGCGCGCGACGCTCGTCATCCCGGCGCTGGCGGCGTTCGCTGCGTGCCAGGACAACGCCACCCCGCTCGACGGCGCCGAGCTGCCGCCGCCGATCGCCTGCCTGCCGGACCGCGACGGCGTGCTCACCGCCGACGAGCTGCCGATCGCGCTCGACGGCACCGCCACCTACCACGCCTCGCCCGCCGGCCAGACTCGCGCCGTCGACCTCGCCGGCGCCGACGAGGACGGCACCCGCGTCTGGGATCTCGACGCCGAGGACCCCGGCGACGAGCTGGTCGAGGTCGGCGCCACGGCGCTCGGCGCGCAGTGGTACGCCACCGCGTTCGCCGGCGGCGGGTTCGTGACGCCGCAGGGCCCGGGCATCGACGCGGTCTACCACCTCGACGACACCGGCCTGTGGCTGCACGGCCTGGCGTCCACCGCCGAGGAGCCCGCGGCCGACCGCACGCTGCTCGTCTACGACGCGCCGGTGCCGGTGCTGCGGCTGCCGCTGCGCGACGGCGACGCCTGGACCGCGACCGGCACCGTCTCCGGCGGCACGCTCGATGGCCTGCCGTACGTCGGCGCCGACACGTACACGATCGCCGCCGACGGCGCCGGCCGGCTCGACCTGCCGTACGTCCGGTTCGCGCCGGTCTTGCGGGTCGAGACGCTCGTCGAGGTCGAGCCCGCCGCCGGCGGCGTGATGACCTCGCGCCGCCAGACCCTGTTCCTGTTCGAGTGCTTCGGCGAGGTCGCGCGCGCGGAGAGCCGCGCCGACGAGCCCGCCGAGGAGTTCACCACCGCCAGCTACCTGCGTCGGTTCGCGCTCTAGCGCCACGACCGCCGCCACCGAGGAGACTGACCATGCAGACCGAGACGATCTGGGACCTGTGGAAGAAGGGCTTCACCGCGTGGGAGGGCGCGACCGCGTCCTACCTCGAGAAGGTGCTGGTCAACCCGTCGGTGCTCGGCCCCGCCGGCGCGATGCTGACCGCGGCGATGAAGACCAAGGCCGCCAGCGACAAGGCGATGAGCGCGTGGTGGGCGGCGTGGGGCCTGCCCAACCGCCGCGATCAGGAGCGCGCGCTGCACAAGCTCAACCAGATGGAGAGCCGGCTGCTCGATCTCGAGGAGAAGCTCGAGGACGAGCGCGACGCGCGCGTCAAGTAGCCGGGCGCCCCAGGACGAGGACGAGGACGAGGACGAGGACGAGGACGAGGACGAGGAAGCCATGGACGTCACCCCGCTGCTCACCGTCAGGCCGGCGCCGTACGCCGTGCTCGACCAGCCCGCCGATCAGGTCCGGTTCCGCGTCCGCGACGCGACCGGGGCGTGGCGCGCGGTGACGTTCGGCGAGCACGCCGACGCGCTGCGCGCCGTCGCCGCCTGGCTGATCGACGCGGGGATCGCCCCGGGCGATCGCTGCGCGATCTACGGCGACAGCTCGGTGGCGTGGGGCGCCGCCGCGCTCGGCGTCCAGGCCGCGGGCGCGGTGATGGTGCCGGTCTACCCGGCGTCGACGCCCGCGCAGCTCGCGCACGTCGTCGGCCACAGCGGCGCGCGCGTCGTGTTCGTGGCCGGCGCCGGGTGCAAGGCGCGGCTGGCCGAGGCGCGCGCGGCCGGGCTCGCGGTCGAGCACGTCGTCGACCTCGACGGCGCTGGCTGGGACGAGGCGCAGGCGCGCGGCGCCGCGCTCGATCGCGCCGCGCCCACCCTCGTCGACGACCGCCTCGCCGCGATCGACCTCGACGCGCCCGGGGTGATGCTCTACACCAGCGGCACCTCGGGCAACCCCAAGGGCGTGCCGCTGTCGCACCGCAACGTCGGCGTCAACGCCGCGGACTGGCTGCGCAGCAACGCGCCCCTGCTCGACCGCGGCTACCGCGACCTCTTGTGGCTGCCGATGAGCCACATCTTCGGGTTCGGCGAGCTGTGCCTGGGCCACACGCTGGGCTGGGAGAGCTGGCTGGCGACGCCCGCGGACGTGATGCAGCTGCTGCCCGAGGTCGCGCCGCACGTGTTCATGAGCGTGCCGGCGTACTGGGAGAAGCTGGCGCGCGCGGTGCTCGCCGAAGCCGGCGACGCCCCGGACGCCGCGGCCGCGCGGCGCGCCGCGCTCGCCCGGCTCACCGGCGGCCGGCTGCGGTTCTGCCTGTCCGGCGGCGCCGGGCTCAAGGTCGAGATCAAGCAGCTGCTGCGCGACGCCGGCGTGCTCGTGATCGAGGGCTACGGCCTGACCGAGACCTCGCCGACGCTGACGTTGAACCGGCCCGACGCCTACCGGTTCGACGCGGTCGGCAAGCCGCTGCCCTCGGTCGAGCTGCGGCTCGCCGACGACGGCGAGATCCTGGCGCGCGGGCCGAGCGTGTTCCGCGGCTACTACCGGGACGACGCCGCGACGCGCGACGCGTTCACCGACGACGGCTGGTTCAAGACCGGCGACGTCGGGCGGTGGACCGAGGACGGCTTCCTCCAGATCGTCGACCGCAAGAAGGACATCCTGGTCACCGCCGGCGGCAAGAACGTCCCGCCGGTCAACGTCGAGGCGCGGTTCGCCGACGACCCGGCGATCGAGCGCTGCGTCGTCTACGGCGACGGCAAGCCGTTCCTCGTCGCCGCGGTGTGGGTCAGCCCGACGGTGCCGGCGGCCGAGCGCGAGGCGCGCGTCCGCGCCAGCGTCGACGCGGCGAACGCGGGCCTGGCGAAGTTCGAGACGATCAAGAAGTGGTGGATCTGCGACGAGCCGCTCTCGGTCGAGGCCGGCACGCTGACCTCGTCGCTCAAGCTGCGGCGCAAGGCGGTCTACGAGCGCCACCGCGCCCGGTTCGAGGCGCTGTACGAGGCGGCCCCGTGAGCAAGCTGTTCGACGGCCTCAAGAAGCTGGTCGATCGCGCGGGCCGCGGCCTGCCGCCGGTCGGGCAGACGCCGCACGACGTCGTGTTCGCCGAGAACAAGTGGCGCCTGCTGCGGTTCCGCCCGCGCCCCGACGTCGCCCGCCGGTTTCGCACGCCGATCCTGCTCGTCCCGTCGCTGATCAACCGCTGGTACATCCTCGACCTGCAGCCCGGGCGCAGCTTCGCCGAGTGGCTCGTCGCGCAGGGCCACGACGTCTACATCATCGACTGGGGCACGCCCGGCGCCGAGGACCGCTACCTCACGTTCGACGACGTGTGCGACCGCTATCTCGGGCGCGCGCTGCGCCAGGTCGCGCGGCGCAGCCCCGACGGCGTCGCCCACGTCCTCGGCTACTGCCTCGGCGGCACGCTCGCGACGATCCACGCCGCCGCGCGCCCCGAGCGCGTCGCCTCGCTGGTCGCGCTCGCCGCGCCGATCGACTTCCACGACGACGGCCTGCTGTCGGTGTGGACGCGCACACCGACGTTCGACGTCGGCGCGATCGTCGACGCGTTCGGCAACGTGCCGTGGCCGCTGATGCAGGCGTCCTTCCACCTGCTCAAGCCGACGCTCAACCTCGCCAAGGTCGTCGCGCTCGTCGATCGCGCGTGGGACGACGAGTTCCTCGACGGGTTCCTCGCGACCGAGCGGTGGGGCAACGACAACGTGTCGTTCCCCGGCGAGTGCTACCGCCGCTACATCGAGGAGCTGTACCGCGGCAACGCGCTGGTCCGCGGCGCCTTCACGCTGTCGGCGCGGCCGGCCCGGCTCGACGCGATCGACTGCCCGGTGCTCGCGGTGACGTTCGGCCACGATCACATCGTGCCCCGCGCGAGCGCCGGGGCGCTGCTCGCCGGCGTGAGCTCGCCCGACCAGGCCGAGCTCCACCTCGCCGGCGGCCACGTCGGCGCGGTCGTGTCGCGCAAGGCCGCGCAGACGCTGTGGCCGCAGCTCTCCCGGTGGTGGGCGGCGCGCGACACCGACGAGGCGCGCGGGCTCGAGCCGCCGGACGGGGACGCCCCGGGCGTCGCCCACGCCGAGATGGCCACGGCCCCGGCGGCGGCGCCGGGCGCATAGGTCCCTCCAGCACCGGCGCGGCGCGTGGTTGTGCACCGGCGGCGCGAACCGCGCCTTCCGCTTGTGCACACCGTGCTCGGTCCGCGCCGGGGGGCTGCCGGACCTCAGTTCTTCCGCACACATCGCGGTGGCACGCGGCCTGCTGTAGGCGGCGGCCATGCAACACCTCATCTCCAGCCAGACCCGCGGTGCGCTGTTCTGCGCGCTCGCATCCTTCTCCCTGCTCGCCTCCTGCGCCGCGGAGGACGAGCCCGATCTCTCCGACGTCAGCGCCGAGCTCGGCAACGGGCTGATCGACACCAGCAACACACCGCAGGCCAACGCCGTCGTCGGATGGGGAGGCTGCACCGGCGTGCTGATCTCCCCGCAGCACATCCTGACGTCCGCGCACTGCGGGTTCATCAACCCCGTGGAGCCGGGCCTCGACGCCCAGGGCACCGGCGAGTGGTACTTCGCGATCCCCGGCGCCCGGGCGCAGGCCGGCATGACCTCGGGGCGCAAGCGCCTCGACGGCAGCGTGACGCTCGAGGTCGGCTACGATCGCCCCGGGGCGGACCTCCGGAACGTCGCCGTCGCGAACGCATCCGCGTGCCGGTCGACGTGCGCCGCCGACGAGGCCTGCAAGGCGTACACGTACATCGCCGGCAACAGCCGCTGCTACCTCAAGAGCCCGGGGAGCTGGCGGCCGGTGACGTTCGGTCCGGACAGCGACAACGCCTTCACGACGCACGTGCTCGCGATGGCGCTGCCCGGCCGCGAGGACTTCCTCATCGCGAAGCTGACCGAGCCGGTCCCGGCGAACGTCGCGACGCCGATCCCGCCCCTGCTCTCCGTCCCGGGCAACGATCCGCTCGCCTTCTTCGGCGACGACTGGATCAAGATGGTCGGCTACGGGGCCTACTACGACGAGACCGGGCGAGAGGTCGGCGGAGACGGACGCCGTCGCGTCGGCTGGGCCAAGATGACCGAGTACCCGTACCGCAGCTTCGGCGTGCTCCAGCCCAACATGTTCCTCCTCGCCGAGGGCTACGACTGCGCGACCGTGCTGCCGGGCGACTCGGGCAGCCCGGCGCTGTGGACGGATCCCGAGGGGCGCACCTACGTCGTCGGCATCGCGCAGGGGTCGCAGGCGTGCGGCGGTCGCTACCTGGCGACGTTCGGCGTCGGGGGCACCGCCTCGGACGGCACCCCGAAGCCCAACCTCGGCGCGTACCTCGGGCAGCAGCTCGCCGTCACCGGCGTCGACTTCGTCCGCGACGCGAGGATGCCGTCGAGCACGTTCGCGCGGATCGCGGCGTGCGACGACGGCCGCATGCTCGGCATGACCAGCGGCGGGCGACTCCACCAGTGGGTGCCCGGCGCGACCAGCTGGGCCGTGGTCGCCGAGCTCGGCGCGGGCGTCAAGGATCTCGACTGCCACGCCAACGCGCCGATCTTCCTCGACGCGTCGAACCGCGTGCGCCGCCGGCTCTCGACCACGACCCAGACGATCGGCACCGCGCCGTCGAACGCGACGGATCTGGCCTACGCCGGCGGCAACCTCTGGGTCCGCCGGTCGGACTCCCGCGCGTACGAGCTGGTCAGCGGCACCTGGCGGAACCGGACGCACGGCGGCACGGAGATCGAGCGGACCGCGCAGCACCTGCTCACCGCGGCGGCGTGGAGCACGAACCCCGGCCGTCACTTCCTCTACCTCCGCGACCTGGCGAAGCTGTCCAGCTTCATCACCCTCGGGGCGTATGACGCGACCGACTTCGACATGCACCACCCCGCGACCTCGACGGAGCCCGTGTTCTACCGGCAGCTCGGCGCTGGCATCGACCGTGGCGTGCTGATCCGCGGCAACGCGCCGGTGCGCTGAGCACCCGGCGTCCTCTCGATGGAGCCCGTGGTCCGGAGATCACGGGCTCCGCGCGCGTTTCGGCGTGGCGCCTGGCGCCCCTGCCGTCGGTCCGGATGGACCCGCCGCCGGCCCGCGCGCCGAAATGCCCCGCAGCCCGGCGGCCCCGCCGGGCGTATAGTCCTCCCACACACGGGAGGCATCCCATGCAGCGCAGTCCACGCAGCGTCGAGGCGATCGTGGAGCAGCAGGTGCAGCGGTGGAACCAGGAGCGCGCGCGCGGCGCGCCGCCGCGGCCCAGGCCGGTGATCCTGGTGTCGCGCCAGTTCGGCGCGCGCGGCTCGGAGATCGCGCGGCAGGTCGCGGAGCGGCTGGGCTTCGCGTTCTGGGACCAGGAGCTGCTGCACGAGATCGCGCGGCACGCCCACGTCTCGGACCAGCTCGTCGCGGCGTTCGACGAGCACCATCAGGTCCCGCTCGCCGAGACCGTGCGCTCGATGATGCACAGCGGGCCGCTCGGCTCGTCGGAGTACTTCACCGCGCTGACGCGGGCGGTCCGGTCGATCGCCGCGGGCGGCAGCGCCGTGCTCGTCGGGCGCGGCGCGCAGTTCCTGCTCGACCCGTCGGCCGCGCTGCGCGTGCGCGCGGTCGCGACGGTCGAGGCGCGCGCGCGCGGGCTGTGCGAGCGCAACCGCTGGAGCGACGCCGAGGCGCGGGCGCGGATCGCCGAGGTCGACGCCGATCGCCGGGCGTTCGCGCGCGACTACTACGACCGCGACGTCGACGACCCGACCGCCTACGATCTGATGATCAACACCGCGCACGTCCCGCTCGATCGCGCGGCGCAACTCGTGATCGCCGCGTACGAGGCGCGGTTCGGCGAGGTGCGCGCGCTGCTCACGGCCTGAGAGGCGAGGGTCCGCCCGAGCCGACTGCGATCTCGCAAGGAAGGCCGTTCGCGACGCGAGCGGCGTTCATGACGCGCGCTGTCGACGGTTCCAGCGACGAAACGAGCCGGAAAAGTGGCCATGCCTACGATGCCGGCCATGAAGAAGCTCGTTGTCGCGAAGACTCTCGTCGTCACGTCGCTGTTCGTCGCCGGTGGCACCGCCGCCGCTCAGGAGGAGGAGGCGGCGCCCGACGAGGGCGCGGTCGCCGACGACGCCACGGCACCCGCCGACGGCACCGTCGATGCCTCCGCGCCGGTCGAGGCGACCGCGCTCACCGCCGCGCCCGAGGCGCCGCCCGCCGAGGAGCCCGCCGAGGAGCCCGCCGCGGCCGGCAGCCTGGCGCCGACGATCTCCGGCTTCGTCGCCGGGACCTACAACTACAACCTGATGAACCCGACCAGCGGCGCGACCGCGTTCCACTCGTTCACCGCCGCGCACAACAGCTTCCTGCTCAACACCGCCCACGTCGCGATCGCCGGCAGCGACGACAAGCTGTCGTACGCGGTCGAGATCGACGGCGGCACCGACGGCGCGGCCACCTCGCCCAACCTGGTGCAGGAGGCGTGGCTCGCCTACCAGAGCGCCGGCGGCCTCGGGTTCAAGGCCGGCAAGTTCGTCACCTACCAGGGCATCGAGGTGATCGAGTCGCCGGCCAACCCGACGATCTCGCGCGGCCTGCTGTTCAACCTCGCCGAGCCGTTCCACCACACCGGCGTGCTGCTCACCTACAAGGCGAGCGACACGCTCGACTTCGCCGTCGGCCTCGTCAACGGCTGGGACGTCGAGGTGGACAACAACGACCGCCCGTCGCTGGTCGGCAAGGTCGGCGTCACCCAGGACAAGCTGGCGCTCGTCGGCTCGTTCACCGTCGGCCCGGAGCAGGCCGGCAACCCCGACGACTACCGGATCTCGGGCGACGTCACCGCCGTGATCAAGGGCGACAAGATGGACATCTGGGTCCAGGGCAACGGCGGGTTCGAGCAGTTCGGGGAGGAGAGCGCGACGTGGTTCGGCGCTGGCGTGCAGCCGGTGGTGCGGCTGAGCGACACGATGACCCTCGGCGCGCGCGCCGAGGTGCTGCTCGACCTCGACGGCTCGCGCACCGGCTTCGGCGACAGCCTCACGCTGATCACCGCCGGCGCGTCGCCCGCGTTCAAGATCCACGACCACGTGTGGATCCGCGCCGAGGGCCGCCTCGACTTCGCGACCGAGGACGTCCTCGGTGACGACGCCGACCCGGGCGCGATCCAGGTCGTCGGCCTCGGCGAGGCGATCGTCACGTTCTGATCAGCGCGCCACGTCGCCGGCCGGCGCATCGCCGGCCGGCGCGTCGCCGTCGCCGACCATCGTGCCGGGGCCGCGCCCGCTCGGCCCCTCGACGTACTCGATCACGTCGCGGCACTCGAGGCTCTCGAACGCGCGGATCGACTCGGCGTCGTGGAACACCTCGCGGCACTCGTCGACGCACGCCGCGTGCGCCGACGCCTCGCCGACGTCCTTGCAGTCGAGGTAGCGCGCGCACGCGCCGTCGCAGGTGCCGGTGAGCTTGCGGTTCGAGGCGAACGGCGAGGGCAGGCGGCACGCCGCGAGCGCGCCGAGCACCACGCCGATCACGGCCGTCCGGACACCGGACGTCATGGCGGGGCCTCGTCCGGCGCCCCGTGTCGGCCGGCGCCGCCGGCGAACCGCGCCGCGCCGGCGACGCCCTCGGCCAGCGCGCGCCCGCCGTGCCGCAGCTCGTTGGCGAGCGCCGCGGGCAGGTCGAGGTCGTGCTGCTCGTACGCGCTCAGCCGGTCGCCGCGCAGCGCGCCCTGCGGCAGCCGCGCCAGCTCGTGCGCGAGCGCGACCGCCGCGGCGCGCGCCTGCCCGTCGGGGACGACGCGGTTGACCAGGCCGATCGCGAGCGCCTCGTCGGCGGCGACCGCGCGCCCGGTCAGGATCAGATCGAGCGCGCGCGACAGGCCGATCAGCCGCGGCAGGCGGATCGTCCCGCCGTCGATCAGCGGCACGCCCCACCGCCGGCAGAACACGCCGAGCACCGCGCTGTGCTCGGCGACGCGCAGGTCGCACCACAGCGCGAGCTCGAGCCCGCCGGCCACCGCGTGGCCGGTGATCGCCGCGATCACCGGCTTGGACAGCAGCATCCGCGACGGCCCCATCGGCCCGTCGCCGTCCGCGGCGACGCGGTTCGGCGCGCCGTCGCCCGCGAGCGCCTTGAGATCGGCGCCGGCGCAGAACGTCCCGTGGTCCCCTGTCAAGACGCCGACGCTCGCGGTCGCGTCAGCGTCGAACGCGCGGAACGCCTCCGCGAGCGCCTCGGCCGTGACGCGATCGACCGCGTTGCGCCGTGAGGCACGGTCGATCGTGACGATCGTGACGGGGCCCTCGCGTTCGACGCGCACGGTCATGTCGCGATCGTGCCACGCGGCGGTCGTTGCGACTACGATGCGCGCCATGTCAGCTCCTGGCAGTCCCCGTCGCATCGCGGTGCTCACCAGCGGGGGTGATGCACCCGGCATGAACGCCGCGATCCGCGCGGCGACCTTGATCAGCCGCGCCGCCGGCGTCGAGGTCTACGGCGTCGAGCGCGGCTACAAGGGCCTCGTCGAGGGCGCGTTCGTCCCGCTCGGCGCCACCGACGTCCAGGGCATCCTGCGCGACGGCGGCACGATCCTCGGCTCGGCGCGGTGCAAGGAGTTCCACGAGCGCGCGGTGCGCGATCGCGCGCGCGCGCAGCTGTCGGAGCGCGGGATCGAGGGCCTCGTCGTGATCGGCGGCAACGGCTCGCTCACCGGCGCGCTGGCGCTCGGCGATCCCGCCGAGGCCGGGCCGCGCGCGCCCCACGTCGTCGGGATCCCGGCGTCGATCGACAACGACATCGGGCTCACCGGGCTGTCGATCGGCGTCGACACCGCGGTCAACACGATCGTCGAGGCCGTCGACAAGATCGCCGACACCGCGACCGCGCACGACCGCACGTTCATCGTCGAGGTGATGGGCCGCGACTGCGGCTACCTCGCGATGACCTCGGCGATCGCGTGCGGCGCGGACCTCGCGCTGTTCCCCGAGGCCAACCGCACCGAGCCCGAGGTCGTCGACGCGATCGTCGACGCGGTCGCCGCGGTGCGCAGCCGCTCGCGCCGCAACCGCCGCGTGATCGTGATCAAGGCCGAGGGCGTCCACGTCGGCGTCGACCGGCTCAAGGCGGCGGTCGACGTGCGGCTGCGCGAGCGCCTCGGCGCCGACGACCTCGGCTCGATCGAGACGCGCGTCACCGTGCTCGGGCACGTCGTGCGCGGCGGCCGGCCGTCGGCGTTCGACCGGCTGCTCGGCAGCCGTCTCGCCAACGTCGCGACCCGCGCGCTGCTCGCCGGCAAGACCCACAAGATGGCGGCGTGGATGCCGCCGATGGAGCTGCCGGAGGAGGTCGGCGCGCGCTCGACCGCCGATCCGTACTGCTGGCTGGTCGACCTCGCCGCCGCGCTGGCGGAGACCGACAGCCTCCTACATGGGCACAGCCCGCTCGCGCGGTGGCGCGCCGGGGTGTTCGACGACATCGAGGACGCGCTGCAGCTGTAGGTTCCCGTCCCCGCGAAGGTTTCGGAGCCGGCACGCGCCTGGGAGTCTGCGACGAGCACCCACAGCGCGGGTGCCATCGGTTACATTCGTGACGATGTCTGCGCCGGGTGAAGCTGATCTCAGGCGCATGTTCGAGCGCTCGCCGATCGGCATGTACCGCAGCACGGTCGACGGACGGTTCGTGTTCGTCAACCCGGCCCTGGTGGCGATGCTCGGCTACGCCAGCGCCGACGAGCTGATGGCGATCGACCTGTCGCAGCAGCTCTACGTCGATCCCCAGGCGCGCGAGCCGCTGGTCCAGCGCTACCTCAGCCAGGGCGTGGTCGACGGCGTCGACGTGCGGTGGCGCCGCAAGGACGGCCGCGTCATCACGGTGCGGGTCTACGGTCACGCGGTCGACGTCGCCGACGGCGCGGGCGCCGGGTTCGACGTCACCGCGATCGACGTCACCGCGCTGCGCGCCGCCGAGGCCGACGCGCGCGCCCAGCGGTCGGAGACGCAGGAGGCGCTGCTCAAGCTGCGGTCGCTGATGAAGCAGCTCCCCGCGCTGGTGTGGACGGTCGACCGCGACCTCCGGCTGATGTCGTTCGAGGGCACGCTGTTCGAGATGCGCGGCGATCTCGTCGCGACGGTCGCGGGGAGGTCGCTGCCCGAGGTCGTCGGCGATCGCCCGTCGGCGCTGGCCGCGGTCATGCACCACCGCGCCGCGTTCGGCGGCGCGACCGCCCACTTCGAGCTGGAGTGGGACGACAAGCTGTTCCTGATGACGGTCGCACCGATGCGCGACGGCGCCGGCGCGATCACCGCGGTGATCGGCGCCGCCGTCGACGTCACCGCGATGCGCCGGATGGAGCGCAACGTCCAGACGACCCAGCGGATCGAGAGCCTGGGGATCCTCGCCGGCGGCGTCGCCCACGACTTCAACAACCTGCTCGTCGCGATGCTCGGCAACGCGGACCTCGCGCTGCGCGAGTGCGCCAAGCACCCCGAGGACGCCGCGGTGCGCACCGCGATCGAGGCGATCCGCGCCGCGGCGCTGCGCGCCTCGGAGCTGACCAACCAGCTGCTCGCCTACACCGGGCGCGGTCAGCTCGCGGTCGGCGAGGTCGAGATCGGCCCGCTCGTCGAGGAGATGGTCGCGCTGCTGGCGTCGGGGCGGACGGGCAAGCTGTCGCTGTCGCTGTCGCTGTCGCCGGTGCTGCCGCCGGTGCGCGGCGACGCGGCGCAGCTCCGCCAGGTCGTGATGAACCTGGTGACCAACGCGTTCGACGCGCTCGATCCGCACCGCGGCGGCGAGGTCCGGGTGCGCACGCGCGTCGTCGCGCTGACGACCGAGGCGCACGCGCTCGACGTGATCTCCGTCCCCGCGGCGGGCCGCTACGTCGCGATCGAGGTCGGCGACTCGGGCATCGGCATGGACACGTCGACCCGCCGCAAGATCTTCGATCCGTTCTTCACGACCAAGGCGCGCGGTCACGGCCTCGGGCTCGCCGCCGTCCTCGGGATCGTCCGCGGCCATCGTGGCGGGCTGCGGCTGTTCAGCAACCCGGGGCAGGGCTCGGTGTTCGAGATCCTGCTGCCCGCCGAGGAGGGCGCGGCGACCGCGGCGTCGCCGCCCGCGCTCGTCGCGGTGCCCGCCGCGGCGCCCGCGCCGGCGCCGGCGGGCGAGCGCACCAAGACGGTGCTCGTCGTCGACGACGAGGAGATGGTGCGCGAGGTGCTGTGCAACATGATCGAGGACCTCGGCTACCGCGCGCTGCCCGCCGCGGGCGGCGCCGAGGCGCTCGCGGCCGCCGACGACGGCCACGCGTTCGACGCCGCGATCGTCGACCTGACGATGCCGCTGGTGAACGGCCGCGCCGTGCTCGACGGCCTGCGCGCGCGGCGGCCGCGGGTCCCGGTGATCCTCACCTCGGGCTACGACCGTGATCGCGCGGCCGTGCCCGGCGCCGACGGCTTCCTGCGCAAGCCGTTCCGGTTCGAGACGCTCGAGCAGCTGCTGCGCGACGTCGTCGGCGCGTAGCCGGGGCGTGGACCGTCGCCGACGGCGTCAGCAGTCGTCGGGGAGCTGCTCGGAGAACTCCTCGCCGACGGTGAAGAACCAGCGGATCTTCTTGCTGACGATGTTGGCCATGAAGCTGACCTCGGCGACGGCGTTGCCGCCGGGGGCGCCCTGCTCGATCGCCTGATCCCACATCTGCTTCATGTCGCAGCGCGGCGGCTTGATCGCGATCTCGTCGCAGTCCCAGCCGCTCATCGGCAACAGCAGGATGCTCGACGCGTCGACCACGATCTGCACGTTGCACGTCGTCTCGAACTTCATGCCCGCGGGCAGGTCGGGCGGGCGCTTGCCGGCGGTCTCGGACTTGAACCAGTAGCGCGCGTTGAAGTCGTCGGACAGCGTGAGCTCGGCCAGCCCCGTCGGGCGCACGCCGCCGACGTCGAACCGCACGAGCTGCGCGTCGGGCCAGAACTTCTTCACCACCGCGTGCGCTTCGGGGAGATAGCCCAGGACGTCGAACGCCGCCGGATCGAACCCCGACGGGCGCGACAGCGGCACCGGCCCGGTCGGGACCGCGGCGCCCGCGCCACCGCCGCTGCCGCCACCGCCGGTGCCGGCGGCGGGCGACTTCGTGCCGGCGCTCGTGCCCGCGCCGGTCGCGGCCTGCGTGCCGGCGCGGAGCTGCGCCGTCGCGCCGGCCATCTGCGCCTCGAGCTCCTCGGCGGCGCGCTGGAGCTGCTCGAGGTCGCCCGACCGCACGAGATCCTCGAGCGCCTCGAGGTCTGCAGGATCGGGCGCCTCCGGCGGCTCCGGCAGGTCCGCCTCGTCGTCGTCCGCGGTCGGGTCGAGCGGCGGCATCTCGGGCACGTCGTCGGGCGTCACGACGTCGACGTCGACGTCCACGTCGTCGCCGTTGCCGCCGGCCGCCGCCGACTCACCGCCGTCGCCGCCGCCGCGGGTCGCGAGGTACGCCGCCGCGCCGCCGCCGCCGAGCACGACCACCGCCGCCACCGCGAGCAGCGCGCCGTTGCCCTTGCGCGGCGGCGCGGCGCCCGGCGGCGACGCGCCCGGCATCATCTGCCCCGACGACACCGTCGGCGCCTGCTGGAGCTGCTGCACCGGCAGCGGCATCGGCGTCGCCGCGTGCGGCGGCGCGTGGGCGTGCGGCGGCGCGTGGGCGTGTGGCGCCGGCCCCGGCGGCGTCATGTGCGCCGGCGTCGGGCTCGGCTGCGTCGGCGGCGCCGAGCCCATCCCCGGCCAGCTCCCCTGGCCCGACGGCCACGACCCGGGCGTGCGCTGCGCCGCCATCGCGCTCGCGGTGCCCGGCGTGATCGGCGCCCACGCCTCCTGCGGCAGGCCGTGGCACGCGTGCTGGAGCGCCTGCGCCAGCGCCGCCGTCGACAGCCACCGCTGGTCGGGGTTCTTGTCGAGCGCACGCAGGATGATCTGCTCGTACGCCGGCGGCATGTCGGGGCGCAGCGAGCGCGGCGGCGGCGGCGGCACGTCGACGTGCTGGCGCAGCAGCTCGAACAGCGACTCGGCGTGGAACGGCCGGCGCCCGGTCGCGCACTCGAACAGGATCACGCCGATCGCGTAGATGTCGGTGCGGTGGTCGACGACGCGGCCCGTCGCCTGCTCCGGCGACATGTAGTGCGGCGTGCCGAGCAGCGAGCCGGTCTGGGTCGCGGTGCCGCCGACGTTCTGCTGCAGCTTGGCGATGCCGAAGTCGAGCACCTTGGGACGACCCGCCGGCGTGACGAAGATGTTGTCGGGCTTGAGGTCGCGGTGGACGACGTTCTTGGCGTGCGCGGCGCC
The DNA here is from genome assembly GCA_011526095.1 of Myxococcales bacterium. Taxonomy (GTDB): domain Bacteria; phylum Myxococcota_A; class Polyangia; order Haliangiales; family Haliangiaceae; genus WYBA01. The sequence goes on from WYBA01000166.1 coordinate 51,172, forward strand.
GAGCGCGTCGAGCACCTCGGCGATCAGCCGCGCCAGGCTGCCGAGCGGCAGCGGGCCCGCCTGCTCGATGATCCCGGCGAGCGCCGAGCCGTCGAGGTACTCCATGACGATGTACGGCCGGCCGTCCGGCAGCACCGACAGGTCGAGCACGTTGACGATGCTCTCGTGGCGGATCAGGTTGACCGCGCGCGCCTCGGAGAAGAACCGCTCGACCAGATCCTGGCGCTGCGCGCACTCGAACGACAGCACCTTGATCGCGACGCGGCTGCCGATCTGCGGGTGGACGCCCTTGTAGACGCGGCCCATGCCGCCGACGCCGAGCAGCCGGGCGATCCGGTACGGGCCGAGCGTCTGGCCGATCAGCGGGTCGTCGCCGCGCGGCAGCAGCGCGACGCCGTCGTTCGGGCAGTGCCCGGCCTGCGGGAGCGCCTGGCCGCACTCGGGGCACACGAACATGGCGGAGAAGGTAACACCGCGCCTGGCGCCGGGCGACGCCGCCCACCGGGCGGCCCAGCAAGCGGCAGGTGGCCGCGGCAGGTGGCCGCATCCCGGACGCCATGTCGGGCGCGACGACACCCGCGCGCGCGCCGAACCTCCCGAAACCACGGCGCCGGGCGCGTGGCGCATCGCTTGCGATGGGCCCGGGCATGGACGACCCAGCTCCCGTGCGGCCGCGCGAGCGCATGCTCGCGCTCGGCGGCGATCGCGTCGGCGACGACGACCTCATCGCGGTGCTGCTCGGCACCGGCATGCGTGGCCGCCCGGCCGAGGCGCTCGCCGCGGACCTGCTGCGCGCGGCCGGCGGCCTGGTCGCGCTGTCGCGGGCGTCGCCGCGCGAGCTGGCCCAGCTCCCCGGGATGGGCGAGGCGCGCGCGCTGCGCGTCGCCGCCGCGTTCCACCTCGGCCGGCGCGCCGCCGAGCTCGGGCGCGCGCGCGACGTGACGATCGGCGCGGCGGTGGACGTGTGGCGGCGGCTGCGCGGCCGGATCGCCGGGCTCCACCAGGAGGCGTTCTTCGCGATCGGCCTCGACGTCCGCAACGCGGTGATCGAGGAGGTCGAGGTCGCGCGCGGCACGCTGACCTCGGTCGACATCCACCCGCGCGAGGTGTTCCGTCCGCTGATCCGCATGGCCGCCGCCGGCGCCGTCGTCGCCCACAACCACCCCTCGGGCGACCCGACCCCGTCCCACGACGACGTCACGCTGACCCACCGCCTGCGCGAGGTCGGCCGCCTCGTCGGCATCCCCGTCGTCGACCACGTCGTCGTGTGCACCGACGGCTACGTCAGCCTCGCGGACACGCTGCGGGAGGCGTTCTGATGGCGCTGGTCTCGCCCCACGAGGTTCGCTACGCTGGCGCCGTGTCGCGAAGCTTCTCGGCCACGGTTCGACACGGCGTGATCGTCGCCGACGACGTCGAGCTGCCCGAGGGGGCGGTGGTCACGGTCGTCGTCGATGACGAGCCCGAGCACCAGCCCACTCCAGAGGAGCTGGCCGAGATCGACGCAGCGCTCGCCGAGGCCGAGGGGGATCCCGGGATCCCGGCCGCGGAGCTGCTCGAGCGCCTCGGCCAGATGCGCTAGTGTCGTTCGCGGTCGTGGTCCAGCGACGGGCCGCGCGAGAGATCGCGGCCGCCGTGCGGTGGTGGCGCGCTCACCGCGCGGCCGCGCCTCGTCGCCTCGAGGAGGAGCTCGCAGAGGTGCTCCGCCGCGTCGCCGACCATCCCGGGCTGGGCGTCCGCGTCGCCAGACGCGACGTGCGCCGGCTGGTGCTCCGGACGTCGGGGGACGTGATCCTCTACCGGATCCGTCCGCGGGCGCGGCGGGTCGAGATCCTCGCGCTGTGGTCACCACGCCGGGCGACCCCGCCCGGGCCGTGAAACCTGGCGTGGCCGGCGTTGTCCACGACAGGGCCGGGTATTCTCGGCGCTCGCCCTATGTCCCTCCGCGAACGGATGCTGCTGCACCGCCTGCGCGAGCGCGACGAGAAGGCGTTCCGCGAGCTGGTGGCCGAGCACCGGGACCGGGTGTTCAACGTCACCTACCGGATGCTCGGCAACCGGGCGGAGGCGGAGGACGTGGCGCAGGAGGTGTTCATCAGCGTCTTCAAGACGATCGACACCTTCCGCGAGGAGGCGAAGTTCTCGACGTGGCTGTACCGGGTCGCGGTCAACCACTGCAAGAACCGGATCAAGTACCTGGCGCGCCGCCACCAGCGCGACCACGACGAGCTCGACGAGACCGCGGTGGCCGACGGCGACGACGGCGGCGGGGGTGGGACGGCGACGCCGAGCGTGCCGCGCCGGCCGGACCGCCAGCTCGAGGGCGCGCAGCTCGAGCAGGTGATGCACGCGGCGATCGCCGAGCTGGAGGAGGACCAGCGCGTGCTGGTCGTGCTCCGCGACATCGAGGACCTGTCGATGGAGGAGATCTGCGAGATCACCGGCCTGCCCGACGGCACGGTGAAGTCCCGGCTCCACCGCGCGCGGCTGGCGCTGCGCAAGAAGATCCAGAAACATCTGTGAGGGACCAGCGAGGACCCATGGCCGACGAGCCCGACACCGATGCCGACGCCCCCGAGGCCGCCCACGAGGAGTGGGAGGTGCGGTTCTCCGATCTGCTCGAGGGCACGGGGACCGAGGCGGAGCGCGCCGAGGTCGAGGCGCACCTGGCGAGCTGCGCCCCGTGCAAGGCCGCGTTCGACGACCTCGAGCGGACGATGCGCGCGCTGACCCAGCTCAAGACGTCGTCGGGCTCGTTCAAGCCGCCCGAGCGGTTCACCGAGCACGTCGAGCAGACGCTGGCGCGGCGCTCGGGCGGGCGGTTCTTCGGCAAGAAGACCCTGGGCGATCGCGTGCCGTTCGGCGTGCTGCTGATCATCGCGCTGGTGATCCTGGTCGGCGCCTGGCTCGTCTACTGGTCGAGCAGCACCGGCACGCTGCGCTACCGCCCCGACGAGCCGCCGCCGAAGCTGGCGCCCGGCGCGACGGACGTGGTCCCCCGGCCGTGAGCTACGGCGCCGCGTTGCGCGGGCCGTAGAACCGCAAGCTCGCGGTGACGAGCAGCTCGTCGCCGTCCTTGACCTGGCGCCGCGCCCCGACGTCGAGCGCGACCTTCATCGAGGCCAGGCCGAGCCCGGCGGTGAGGTAGGTCGAGTCGAGCGCGACGTCGTGGAGCGCGCCGAGGCGGACCGGGTAGCCGACCTGGCCCTGGCGGGACGAGATGAAGTACTCCAGGCCGCCGCCGTAGCGGCCGCTGTCGCCCTCGGCGTCGAGGTTCCACACCGCGTCGAAGCTGGCGGTGAGCGCCTGGGTCGGTCGCGCCATCAGCCCCGAGCCGACGGCGCGCGGGTACTGCAGCGACTCGGTGCCCCACAGGTTGTAGCCGACGACCGCGACGTTCACGACGTCCGTCAGCCGGACGGTCGTGCCGACGTCCCAGTTGACGCCCGAGGCGTCCTCGTCGCCCATCATCGTCGACTCGTGGTCGAAGTACTTCACGCCGGTGCCGACGATCACGCGCGAGTTGACGATCCGCGACAGCGTCAGGCCGGCGGTGTGCGTCCGGCGCTCCATCGACGTCATCGAGCCGTCGAGGTCGGGCTCGACCGAGACGTAGTTGTAGTAGAAGCAGCCGGGCACCAGGTTGGTCGAGTCGCACGCCGAGATCGCGACGACCTGGCCGTGGTCGCTCGGCCGGTAGCCGAACCCGCCCTCGAACACGACCTCGCTGGTCAGCGGCAGGCCGGCCGGGTTGAGGTTGATCGCGGCGGCGCCGGTCGCGCCGGCGCGCATCGCCTCGCCGGTGCCGACCTCGCGCGGGCCGAGGTTGTCGACGAGCGAGTCCGCGTCGGCGAGCGCAGGGCGCGCGGTCGCGGTCGCCAGCGACGCGGCGGCGGCGAATCCGAGCAGGCGAGCGGCGGGGAGCATGCCTGCAATGTCCCAGCCGATCCCGGCCGGGGCAAGAAACTGGCGGCCGCGCGCCGCGGCCGCGTGATCGCGGCTACCGGTGGCGGCGCTCGAAGTCCGCCATGAAGTCGATCAGCGCGCGCACGCCGGCCTCGGGGAACGCGTTGTAGATGCTGGCCCGCATCCCGCCGGCGAGGCGGTGGCCCTTGAGCCCGTCGAGCCCGGCGGCCGTGGCCTCGCGCACGAACTGGGCCTCCAGCGCCTCGGTGCGGGCGCGGAACGTCACGTTCATGTCCGACCGGCTGCCGGGCGCGGCGTAGGCGCGAAACAGCTCGCTGCGATCCAGCGCGTCGTACAGCAGGGCCGCCTTGCGCGCGTTGCGCTCGCCCAGCGCGGCCAGCCCGCCCTGCTCGGCGATCCACGCCAGCACCTCGGCCAGCACGTAGATCCCGAACGTCGGCGGCGTGTTGTACATCGAGCGGTCCGCGGCGAACGTGCGGTACTGCAGCATCGTCGGCAGGTCGCGGCGCCCGCGCTCGACCAGATCCTTGCGGACGATCACCAGCGTCACGCCCGACGGGCCGAGGTTCTTCTGCGCGCCGGCGTAGATCAGGCCGTAGCGGCGGACGTCGATCGGCCTGCTGAAGATGTCGCTCGACGCGTCGCACACCAGCGGCGCGCCGTCGGGCGGCGTCGGCTCGGTCGGCCACTGCGTGCCGTAGATCGTGTTGTTCGAGGTGAAGTGGGCGTAGACCGGGCGGCGCGACCAGGTGATCTCGTCCGGCCCCGGCAGCGCCGCGAAGCCCGACGGCTTGCCGGTGCACGCGACGTGGACGACGCCGAACCGCCGCGCCTCGGCGATCGCCTTCTGCGCCCACACGCCGGTGTCGCAGTAGTCGGCGGTGTCGTCGGTCGACAGCCAGCTCATCGGGATCATGAAGAACTGGGTCGACGCGCCGCCCTGCAGGAACAGCACGTCGTGGTCGTCGGGGACGCCGCCGAGCGTGCGCACGGCGGCCTCGGCGCGCGCGAGCACGGCCTCGAACGCGGCGCCGCGATGGCTGTGCTCCATCACGCCGATCCCGGTCCCGTCCAGGTCCCAGATCGCGGCCTGGGCGCGCCGCAGCACCGGCTCCGGCAGCACGGCCGGCCCGGCGGAGAAGTTGTAGATGCGCTGGGTCACGACGGGGGCAGCATACGCGCTCCCCGCCGCGCCGCGACATCCCCCATCACGGCACAGTCGCGGTGGCGATCGGGCCGGACACCTCGCGGTGCCGGCACCGAGCCCGCGTCACCGGCGGGCGTTGTCGTCCCAGAAGAACAGCGTGATCGCGAGGCAGTGGAACGCCTCGTCGCTGGACTGGGTGACGACGACGTCGACCGGCTTGCAGCTCGGGTTCGCGGCCATCCACGCGGTGACCTTCTCGCCGAGCTGGTCGCGGTCCGCGACCATGGTGGCCGAGAACACCTTGACCCCGTTGAACTTCACGTGGGCGCCCTTGGCGAGGGAGCCGGTGGCGTTGTTGGATGACATGACTTCGGCGGACCATACAGCCTGATCCGGCACGGGCCAAGTCCCGGCGGGGGATCGAGCGGTCGTCCGCCCGGATCCGGAGTCACGCCGGGTTGGCGGCCCGGTGGTCCTTGATCACCGCGACGATCTCCTCGTCGGACAGGACGCGGTTGGAGCGCTTGGCGTGGCCGAGCACGGTCGCGACCAGATCCTTGGTCGGCTCGTAACCCCGCTTGCGCAGCCAGTAGACGACGTTGGACTCGCCCGAGTAGTGGCCGATCTCGATCTCCTGCTCGCGCCCGAACAGGCCGGCCGGGACGCCGGAGTAGATCCGGTCGGCGAGCCAGGCGTGGCCCTTGCGCTCGGCCTTGATGATCGCCGCGGCGTGGACGCCGGTCGCGGTGCGGAACGCGTCGCTGCCGGCGAGCGGGTACTGCGGGTGGATCGGGACGCGGGTGGCGCGCGAGGTCGTCTGGCACCACAGCAGCAGCTTGCTCAGGTCCTGGTCGGGCAGCTCGCCCAGCAGCTTGAGGTTGAGCAGGATCTGATCGAGGGCGGCGTTGCCGACGCGCTCGCCGATGCCGAGCGCGGTGCCGTGGACGCGGTCGGCGCCGTACTCGAGCGCGAAGATCGAGTTGACGACGCCGAGGCCGCGGTCGTTGTGGCCGTGCCAGTCGATCCCGACGTCGCGCCGCCCCATCCCGTCGAGCAGGTTGCGCGTGAACTTGAGCAGGTTCTTGATCCCGTCGGGCGTGGCGTGGCCGACGGTGTCGCACAGGACCAGCCGGGTCGCGCCGTGCTCGACCGCGTTGACGAACAGCTTGTGCAGCACCTCGGGGCGCGACCGCGTCGTGTCCTCGGTGACGTAGCCGACCGGCAGGTTGTTCTTGACCGCGAGGTCGATCGCCTCGGCGGACAGCTTGAGCATGCGGTCGAGGTCCCAGTCCTCGGCGTACTGGCGGATCGGCGAGGAGCCGATGAACGTCAGCACCTCGATCTCGATCCCGACGGCCTGCGAGATCTCGACGACCGCGCGGACGTCGTTGACGTGGGTGCGCCCCGCGCACGCCGGCTTGATCGGCAGCTTGCGGTCGCGGATCAGCTCGGCGATGTGGGTGCAGTCCTCGACCGCGCGCTTGCCGGCGCCGGGCAGGCCGATGTCGATGTGGTGGATGCCGAGCTCGCTGGCGAGCTCGACCAGGCGGAGCTTGTCGTCGATCGACGGATCGACGACCGACGGCGACTGGATGCCGTCGCGCAGCGTCTCGCACAGGAACTTGATCTTGCGCCGCGGCGCGAGCGTCGTGACCTTCTCGGTCGAGTTCCAGTCGTAGATGAGCGCGTCCTCGGACAGCTCGTGCGGGTCGTGGTTGGCGTCGGACATGGCAGCTCTCACATCACCTGGCTGAGGATCAGGATCACCAGCACGGTGAGCCCGATGACGATCCCGAACACGAGGAACCAGCCGAGCACCATCGCGGCGGCGGCGAGGCCGATGCCGAGCAGCGGCAGCGGGATCGCGCCCTCGCGGCGGACCAGCGACACGGCGCCCGTCGCGACCGCCGCGACGAAGAACGGCACGGACAGCTTCCAGTCGGGCTGGCTCCACAGCTCGTCCTGCGACAGCGCGACGACGGTGAAGCCGATCACGCCGATCGCCAGCGCGATCAGGCCCATGACGTGGCGCTGGAACCACGCGCCGTCGGCCGGACCGGAGGCCGCCTTCTTCAGGCGAGGCTCGTCTGAACGGGGTTCCATGCCCGGAACATACTCGATCGGGCGTCGTCCGGCGCGCGCCGATCGGCCGACGCCTCGCCGGCGTCAGACGTCGATCGACAGGCCCAGCTCGGCGCGGACCTTGAGGTGCGCCGCCGACAGCGCGAACTCGACGAGGTCGTCGTCCACCGCCCCGTGATCCGACGCGAACCGGCGGGCCGCGGGCAGGTCGCCGCACGCCAGCAGGCCGACCCGGTCCGCGGTCCGGGCCAGGGCGCGGGACCACCGCGAAAGGTTGAGCTGGGGCGACCGCGAGGTGATGCGCTGCACCACGGTCCGGGCCTGGGCGCGGACGTCGGCGGGCAGGGCAGCCAGCGCGTCCCGGGCGCGGGCCATCCAGCCGTCGGGATCGCCGCCCGCGGTGATCGCGGCGGCGGTGTGCGGCGCGGCCTCGGCCAGGGTCACCAGCGTGAGCGCCTTGAGCACGCGCGCCGGGCGGGACCCGCCGACCGCGCGGCCCGGCCACGCGAACGTCATCGCGCGCGCCAGGCGGAACGCCAGCTCCGCGCGCTCGGGGTTGGTCAGCGCGTCGTCGCCGGCGAGCAGCACCGGCTCGGCGACCGCGCCGATGTGGACCTGGCGGCCGAAGTCGGTGCGGATGTAGACCGCGGGCTCGTCGACGCCGATCAGCTGCGCCAGGTAGCTGCGCAGCCGGCGGAAGCTGTCGGGGAGCTCGTCGTCGGACACGCGCATCGACTCGTCGACCTCGAGCTCGTCGAGCGTCATCGGCATCAGCGCGTGGGCCGCGGGCGCGAGCAGCTCCATCAGCGCCCCGACGTCGGGCGTGTCGTCCGGGTGGCGGACGAGCGCCCAGATCTCGCCGGGCAGGGTGCGCTGCGCGCGCTGGACGAACCGCGGGCGGAACCGCTGGTACAGCTCCTCGGCCTCGGGGACGTCGTGGCCGAGCGCGACCAGCGCCGACGCCGCGAGGTACGCGGCGTCGTGGCGGCCGGCGGCCTGCGCCGCGCGCACCAGCTCGACGCCGGGGCCGGGCGCGCCGAGGTCGCGCCGCCACCGCGCGACGCCGTCGAGCCACGGGTCGCCGCCGGCGTCGGTGCGCGTGCGATCGAGCTCGGCGATCGCGGTGGCGATCGCGGCGTCGCCCGGGACGAGCTTGCGCGCGGCGGTCAGCGCGGCGCGGGCGCTCGCCGGATCGCCGAGGTGATCGCGGTGCAGCGCGGCCAGCTTCATCCACAGCTGGACCTCGAGCGCGCCGCGCCCCTTGAGGTGGTGCAGCGTCCGGCGGATCAGGCGGATCAGCGGGTGGATCTCGCCGCGCCGGACGTAGATCGCCTCGGCCGCGGCCAGCGCCTCGGTGCGCTGGGGATCGTGGCCGAGCGCGCGCTCGAGGTGGAACAGCGCCTCGAGGTCGTCGGTGCCGAGCGCGGCGTTGATCCGCCCCTTGTACTCGTGCGCCGCCGGGTGCTCGGCGTTCAGCGCGAGCGCCTGGTTGAGGTGCGGGCGCGCCAGATCCGCCGCCTTCGCGTCGCCGCCGCCGGCGAGCCAGTTCGCCCAGCCCAGCGCGGCGTGGTAGTCGGGCTCCTGCGGCGCGCTCGCGATTGCCGCCTGGAGCCGCGCGATCGCCGCCGGGTAGTTCTTGCGCGCGAGCAGATCGTCCGCGGCGCTGAACGCCAGCTCGGCGTCGAGCGCCGGCGTCGTCTCGGAGAGGTCGCCGCCGGCGAGCTCGCGGTCGAGCGCGGCGCGGCGCTGGTCGTCGAGCAGGATCTCGCGGGCGTTGTCGTAGGCGGACAGGATCGCGTCGAGCTTGGGCTGGTCGGTCGACAGCGCGAACCGCGAGTAGTAGTCGCGCGAGAACTTGCTCTGGCGCTCGGCCAGCGCGGTGCCGATCTGGGCGGCGCTGGCTCGGGCGTCGACCTTGAGCACGTTGTACGGGTCGCCCCCCTGGATCCGCAGGTACTCCTTGAGCAGCTCCTGCCGGGCGAGCGTTGGCTCGTCGAGCCCGGCCGCGCCGATGTCGATCACGCCGGAGTCGGCGTCCTCGTCGAGCTCGACCGGCGCGGCGCCCTCGCTCGGCAGCGGCGTCATGCCGCTGGCCTCGGCCGGGTCCTCGAACAGCTGCTCGTACAGCTCGCGCGCGCCCTCGGGCGCGGTGTCCTCGAGCCGGCGCGCGATGAACGCCTGGGTCGACTCGCTCGAGCGGAACTCGTTGCGGCGGCGCGACGGCGCCGCCGCGGCCGGCCCGACGCGCGGCAGCCGCGTCGTCATCGCGTCGCACGCCAGCAGCGCCTCGAGCGCGGCGCGCAGCGCGTCGCGCTCGCCGTCGGCGCCGCCGAGGTCGGCCACCGTGCCACCGGCGACGACCCGCTCGGACGCCGGGCCGAACGCCTTGCGGATCTCCGCGGCATACGCGCGGCCGCGATCGGTCGGCTCGAGCGCCGCGCTGCCGACGCGCTCGAGCGCGCCGCGCACCAGCTCCGGCGTCGACGTCTCCTTGAGCCCGCCGAGGACGAGGTCGACCATCGGCAGGCGCAGCCCGTCGCGCACCTCGTCGAGCGGCCCCGGCTGGAACCGCCACGCGCCGGTCGGCCAGCGCAGCGCCGACACCAGCTTGTGGCGGACCTGGGCGGTGAGCATCTCGCCCAGCCGCGCCGGGGTGATCATCCCGAGCGCGACCATCGCCGCGCCGAACGGCTCGCCGCGCTCGACCGTGCGGGTCACCGCGGCCTTGTGCTGGTCGTCGGAGATCACGCCGGCGCCGACGAGGAAGTGGCCGAGCGTCTCGTCGCGCGCGCCGCCGCTGCCGGCGACCGGGTTGCCCTCCGCGAGGTCGATCGTCTTGACGACGCGATCGCGACGCAGCGTCAGCCGGCCGGTGGCGCGCGCCTCGTGCAGGTCGAGCAGGACCGCGCCGAGGCCGCGGAACGCCAGATCCCCGGTGCGCACCGGCTCGATCGAGGAGGTCGCGGGCAGCGGGGTCGACGGGCGGGACCGCGGCGCCGCGGCGCGCGCCTCGGCCGCCTTGGTCGCGGTCGACGCGCGGCGGTGCACGACCTCGGCGACGTGGCGGATCAGGTCGCGCAGGCCGTCGGGCTTGGGGAAGAACCGCGCGCCGAGCTCGCCCTCGACCCGCGCCTTGATCGCGGCGTCGCGGTAGACGCCGCTGATCACGCACAGCTCGATCCCGGCGCCGCGCTCGCGCAGCGCCTTGCACGTCGCGAACCCGTCGAGCCGCGGCATCAGCAGGTCGACGACGGCGACGTCGGGCGTCGCCGTCGACAGCGTCGCGAGCGCGGCGTGGCCGTCCTCGGCCGTGACGATCTCGACCTCGACGCCGGCGAGCCCCGCGTCGTTGCGGAACATCGCCTCGAGAGCGACGCGCGTCATCTTGTCGTCGTCGACGATGAGGATCCGAGCGGCCACCCGGTGCCGAGGATACCCCGAAAGCTACTCGGCCACGTGGCAGGCCGCCTGCGACCCGCCGGCCAGCACCCGCAGCTTCGGGACGTCCTCGAAGCAGGCCTTCGGCTTGTCCTTGACCGGGCACCGCGGGTGGAACGCGCAGCCCGAGGGCGGGCGGAGCGGGCTCGGCACGTCGCCCTGCAGGATCACGCGATCGCGACGCTGGCGCGGGTCGGTCACCGGCACCGCCGACAGCAGCGCCTGGCTGTACGGGTGGCGCGGCGCGCGGTACAGCGCCGCGGCGGGCGCGAGCTCGACGACGCGGCCGAGGTACATCACCGCGACCCGGTCCGCGATGTGCTGGACGATCTTGAGGTCGTGCGAGATGAACAGGTAGGTCAGGCCCTCGGCGCGCTGCAGGTCCTGGAGCAGGTTGACGATCTGCGCCTGGATCGACACGTCGAGCGCGCTGATCGGCTCGTCGCACACGATGAACTTCGGCTGGACCGCGAGGGCGCGGGCGATGCCGACGCGCTGGCGCTGGCCGCCGGAGAACTCGTGCGGGTAGCGGTTGGCGGCGTCGGCGGGCAGCCCGACCTTGCCGAGCAGCTCGCGGACGCGCTCGGCCCGCGCGTCGCGGCTGGCGGCGAGGCGGTGGATGTCGAGCGGCTCGCCGATCGCCGCGCCGATCGTCATGCGCGGGTTCAGCGAGGCGTACGGGTCCTGGAAGATGATCTGCATGTGGCGGCGCATCGGCCGCAGCGCCGCCTGGGACAGCCGCGAGATGTCCTGGCCCTCGAACCGGATCTCGCCGCGGGTCGGGTCGAGCAGGCGCAGCACCGTCCGGCCGAGCGTCGACTTGCCGCAGCCCGACTCGCCGACGAGGCCGAGCGTCTCGCCCGGCTGGATGTCGAGGCTGACGTCCTCGACCGCGCGCAGGGTGGCCGGCATCCGCGACAGCGCGCGCCACACGCGGAGGTGCGGCGCGACGCGCTCGCCGCGCGGCCACGGCACCTTGGCGTGGAAGTGCTTCGACACGCCGCGGATCTGGACGAGGGGCTCGGTCATGCCTCCGCCTCCGGCGCGGGCACGGGGTGGAAGCACCGCACCTGCGCGCCGCCGAGCTGGACCAGCGGCGGCTCGCTCGCGCGGCAGTCGTCGGCGACGGACGGGCAGCGGTCGGCGAACTTGCACCCGACCGGCAGCGCCCACAGCGCCGGCACCATGCCGGCGATCTCCTGCAGCCGCCCGCGCGCGGCGCCGTCGGCCTTGCCGGCGGCCTCGTAGGTCGGGACCGAGCGCAGCAGGCCGGCCGTGTACGGGTGGCGCGGCGCCGCGAACAGCGCCTCGGTCGCGGCGCGCTCGACGACGCGCCCGGCGTACATCACGACGACCTCGTCGCACGTCTCGGCGACGACGCCGAGGTCGTGGGTGATCAGCATGATGCTCATCCCCAGATCGCGCTGCAGCGCGCGCAACAGGTCCAGGATCTGCGCCTGGATCGTGACGTCGAGCGCGGTCGTCGGCTCGTCGGCGATCAGCAGATCCGGCGTGCACGCCAGCGCCATCGCGATCATCACGCGCTGCCGCATCCCGCCGGACAGCTGGTGCGGGTAGCTATGGACCCGATCCTCGGGCGACGGGATGCCCACCTTCTTGAACATCTCGACCGCGACCGCGAGCGCGTCCTTGCGCGACTTGCCCTGGTGCAGCCGGACCGCCTCGGCGACCTGGTCCCCGACGGTGAACACCGGGTTGAGCGAGGTCATCGGCTCCTGGAAGATCATCGCGATGCGGTTGCCGCGGATGTCGCGCATCTCCGCGTCGGACAGCTTCAGCAGGTCCTTGCCGTCGTAGCGGATCTCGCCGGCGGCGATCTTGCCGGGCGGGTCGGCGATCAGCCGCATGATCGACAGCGCGGTGACCGACTTGCCGCAGCCCGACTCGCCGACGACGCCGAGCGTCTTGCGGCGCGGGATCTCGAACGACACGCCGTCGATCGCGCGGACGACGCCGTGCTCGGTGCGGAACTGGGTCACCAGCTCGCGGATCTCGAGGAGCGCGTCGGCCATCGGCCGGGCCACATTAGCGTATGCCGGCGCGGGGTGCGACCCACGCCACGTGACCGCCGCCGCTTTGCGTGTGGCGTCGGGCGCGGCGTGTTACCACCCTCGCATGCCCACCTCCCGCCTCGCCGCGCTGCTCACGGTCGCGGCCCTGCCCGTGCTCGCGTGCTGCCCCGGCAAGGGCACGCCCCGCGCCTACCCCGAGCCGACCGTCGCCGACGTGCTGGCGTTCCTCGAGACCAAGCGCGCCGCGGTCGCCTCGTTCCGCGCCGACAGCCAGATGGACTACTGGGTCGGCGACGACCGGTTCCGCGGGACCGTGTGGGTCATGGGCAAGCTCGGCGCGTACGTGCGGATGAACGCGCTCAAGCCCGACGACTCGGTCGCCGCCGACCTCGCGTGCGACGGGACGAGCTTCATCTACATCGACCAGCTCAACAACTGCGAGCTGATGGGCCCGTGCAACGAGGACTCGATCGCGCAGCTGCTGCGCGTGCCGCTCGCGCCCGACGACTTCCTCTACCTGGCGCTCGGCGCGACGCCGGTGGTCGACGGCGCGCAGGGCACCTTGAGCTGGGACGCCAAGCGCGCGCGCGAGGTGCTGCAGCTCACCGGCAGCGACGGGTCGCAGCAGACGATCGAGCTCGACGGCCGCGGCAGGACCTGGAACCTGCTGCGCAGCGAGCTGCGCGCCGCCGACGGCACGGTGATCTGGACCGCCGATCACACCGACTACGGCACGGTGAAGGACGAGAACGGCAACGGCTTCGTCATCCCCGGCAAGAGCAACTTCAAGACGCCGGCCGAGAAGTCGGACCTGCTGGTCGAGTGGGGCGATCGCCGCGTCGTCAACCCCGAGCTCGGCCCCGAGAAGTTCGTGCTCGAGCCGACGGGCGCGCCGGTGTGCGGGCAGCACAAGAAGTAGCGCCGCGCGGCGCGGGCCGCGCTACCATCTCGCGGCATGGTCAGCCCCGGCGGACGCCACCACCGTTACACGTACGCCCAGTACGTGGCGCTGGAGCGGGAGAGCTCGACGAAGCACGAGTTCTTCGACGGCGAGATCTACGCGATGGCTGGCGGGTCGGAGGAGCACTCCGCGCTCGCGGTCCGCGTGCTCGCCGCCCTCGACGCCGCGATCGGCGACCGCGACTGCCGCGCGCATGACTCCGATCTGCGCGTCTACGTGGAGGCGGTCGGGCTCGCGACGTTCCCCGACGGCTCGGTGATCTGTGGCCCGCTCCAGCAGCACCCGCCCAGCCCCGACGCGACCGCGGTCAACCCGGTCGTCCTGCTCGAGGTCACGAGTGACTCGTCGGAGGAGTACGACACCGGGGCGAAGCTCGACGCCTACCGGACGATCCCGACCCTGCGCGAGTACGTCGTCGTCTCGCACCGCGAGCGCCGGATCACGGTCCACCGGCGCGACGGCGAGGGCTGGACGATGCGCGTCGGGATCGCCGGCGGGCGCGTCACCGTCGAGGCGCTGGGGTGCGAGCTCGTGGTCGACGCGATCTACCGCAACAGCGCGATCGCCTGACGGGCGATCGGCTCAGCGCTCCCAGCCCTCGAGCCGCTGGAGCTGCACCGCCGAGGCCTTGTACGCGGGCTGGCGCGAGTGGGGGTCGAACGCGGCGACCGTGAGCAGGTTGGTCGCGGCGTCGTGCATTGGCATGAACACCTCGCCGGGGCGGACGCGCTCGGTGACGACGGCGCGCGCGATCACCTCGGCGCGGCGTGACACGACCTTGACCCGCTCGTCGGGGCGGATCGCGCGAGCGCGGGCGTCGGCCGGGTTGACCTCGACGTAGGCGTCGGTCGCGCCGAGCCGCGCGAGCACGGGCGCCTTGCCGGTGCGCGTGCGCGTGTGCCAGTCGCTCGCCGAGCCGCGGCCGGTGAGCAGCAGCAGCGGGTAGCGCGGCGCGGGCGCCTCGGGCAGCGGCGCGGGCTCGGCGGTGACGAGGCGCGCGCGGCCGTCGGGCGTGAAGAACCGGCCGTCCTCGAACAGCCGGCGCTCGGTCACCGGCGGCGCGGGCGCGCCGGCGGGGTAGGGCCACTGCACGCCGCCGTGCTCGGCGAGCATCGCGTAGCCGGTGACGCCGGTGAAGTCGCACGGCTGCCCGGCGGACAGCGCGCGCAGCAGGCCGAAGATCGACTCGGGGTCCCTCCACCGCTCGAACATCGCGTCGACGCCCATCGCGCGCGCGACGAGCTGGACGATCGCGAGGTCGGGCAGCGCGACGCCCGGGGCGCGCGCGACCTTCTGCACCAGCCCGATCCGCCGCTCCGAGTTGATGAACGTGCCGTCCTTCTCGCCCCACCCGGCGGCGGGCAGGACGAGGTCGGCCTCGCGCGCCGTCTCGGTCGACCCGTACATGTCCTGCACGACGAGGAAGTCGAGGCGCGCGCGGACGTCGGCGAGCGCCCGGCGGTTGATCCACGAGTGGAACGGGTTGGTGCCGATCACCCACAGCGCGCGCACCGCGCCGGTGAGCACGCCGTCGAGGATCCGGTCGTACGACCACCCGGCGTGGGTCGGGATGCGGCCCGCGTCGACGCCGAGGACGTCGGCGACGCGGGCGCGGTGCGCGGCGTCGGCGAAGTCGCGTCCGCCGAACAGGTTGGTCGTGTTCGAGAACAGCCGCGAGCCCATCGCGTTGCACTGGCCGGTGATCGAGTTGGCGCCGGTGCCGGGGCGGCCGAGGTTGCCGGTGAGCAGCGCGAGCGCGGTGATCGCCTGCGCGGTGCGCACGCCCTGGTGGCTCTGGTTGACGCCCATCGTCCACCAGTGCGAGACGCGCTGCCCCGCGTGGAGGCGCGCGGCGAGGCGCTCGAGCTCCTCCACGGGCACGCCGGTGTCGTGCGCGACGCGCTCGGGCGGGAACGCGGCGACGTGGGCGGCGTAGGCGTCGAACCCGGCGACGTGGGCGTCGACGTAGGCGCGGTCGATCCACCCGCGCGCGATCAGCACGTGGGCGAGGCCGTAGGCGAGCGCGAGGTCGGCCTTGGGGCGCGGGCGGACGTGCCAGCTCGCCGCCGCGGCCGTCTCGGTCGCGCGTGGATCGACGACGACGATCTCGGGGACGTGGCGGTTCTGGCAGATCCGCTGCCACAGGATCGGATGGGCGACGCACAGGTTCGAGCCCCACAGCACGATCACGTCGGACTGCTCGAGGTCGGCGTAGGTGAACGGCGGCGCGTCGAACCCGAACGTCTCCTTGTACGCGGTCGCGGCGGTCGCCATGCACTGGCGGGTGTTGCCGTCGCCGTGGACCATCCCGAGGCCGAGCTTGGCGACGGCGCCGAGCAGCGCCATCTCCTCGGTGCAGATCTGGCCGGTCGACAGGAACGCGGCGGCCTCGGCGCCGTGGCGCCGCTGCACCGCGCCCAGGCCGTCCGCGAGCACGCGCATCGCCTCCGGCCAGTCGCACGGGACGAGCTTGCCGCCGCGGCGCACCAGCGGGTGGGTCAGGCGGTCGGGCGCCGCGAGCGGCGCAAGCGCGGCCCAGCCCTTCGGGCAGGCGTGGCCGCCGTTGACCGGGTAGCCCGCGGCCGGCGCGACGTTGACGGCGCGGCCGCCCTGCAGGTGGACGTCGAGGCCGCACCCGGTCGAGCAGAACCCGCACACCAGCGACGCGACCGCGTCGGGCGCGAGGCGCGCCGGCACGCGGCGCCCGGCGAGCGCATCGTCGGTGAGGCGCAGCTCCTCGGTCAGCGCGCCGTCGCGGTGGACGCCGAGCAGGCCCTTCACGCCGCGCCCCCGGGCATACGCGGCGCCGCGGCGGCGACGAAGAACAGGTGGCGCTCGAGCGCCTCGGCGACGACGCACGCGGCGAGGGCGCCGGCGGCGAGGACCGCGCGGACCGTCGCGTCGGGCGTCGCCAGCGCGAGCGCCGGCAGCGCGAGCCCGCCGAGGGCGCCGGCGGCGAGCCGCCACGTCGTCAGCGGGCGCAGCGCGCCGAGCAGCAGCGTCGCGCTGCGCCAGAACGGGCCGTGGCGGCGGTCGCGCACGCGCGACAGCAGCGCCGCCTCGAGCAGCAGCTTGATCGCGGTCGCCGCGGCGATCGCGCCGGCGAGCCCGCGCACGACGCCGTCGGGCGCGCGCGTGGCCGTGGCGACGACCAGCGCCGCGCCGGCGCCGAGGATCGCGGCGGTCCCGGCGAACCGCAGCGCGACGACGTCGACGCGCCACACCTCGCGGCGCGTCGCGGCGTAGACCATCACGGAGGTGCCGACGCCGAGCACGCCCGCCGCCGCAGCCGCGACGCCCGGCACGGGCGACGCGACGCCGAGCGCCTGGCCGAGCGCGGCGAGCGCGGCGAGCCCGGCGAACCCGCCGAACGCGACGATCTCGCGCGACAACCACGAGTGGCGCAGCCCGCGCACGGCGCGGTGCGCGAGCAGCGGGCGGCCGAGGTGGAGCAGGCTCGCGCCGAGCGCGACGACCGCGACCGCGAGCGCGACCCACGCCGACGACGACCACGGCTCGCCCGGCGCCGCCGCCTGGCCGATCGCGCCGGTGACCGCGGCGCCGACGGCCGCCTGGGTGCCGACGAGCATCGCGACGAGCGCGCCGTGGCCGTGGGCGGGGCGGACGTCGTGGTAGTCGGCGGGCAGCGCGTTGCGCGGGACCGCGCGGCGCGTCCGGTAGATCGTCGTCGGCTGGGTGATGCCGGGATCGGGCGCGGCGGGGAGGAACCCGCCGGCCTCGTTGTCGGCGACGACGTCGTCGCGGCGGACGTGGGTGACGCGGATCGCGCCGCTCGGGCACGCCTGGACGCACGCCGGCGCCTCGCCCGCGGTCAGCCGCTGGTGGCACAGGTCGCACTTGCGGACGATGCCGCGGCGCGCGTCGTACTGCGGCACCTCGTACGGGCAAGTCAGCGTGCAGTAGCGGCAGCCGATGCACTGATCGTCGTGGTGGCGGACGATGCCGGTGACCGGATCCTTCTCGTAGGCGTCGACCGGGCAGCCGCCGAGGCACGCCGGGTCGAGGCAGTGGTGGCACGCCGCGGTGACGTGCTGCGCGTACGGCGCCGTGGTCGAGCCGCCGCGCACGACGCCGACCGCGCGCCACGCCTCGCCGGGCGCGAGCCCGTTGAGGTTGTGGCACGCGGTGACGCACGCCTTGCAGCCGGTGCACGCGTCGAGGTCGACCTCGAACGCGTACTGGGCGTCGGGTCCCGGCGCGGTCAGCGGGATCCGGTCGCGCCACGTCGCGCCCGGCGCGAGCCCGCCGGCGGCGTGGGCGCGCGCGAACCGGTGGACCGGCCGCACCTCCGCCTGGCGATCGAGCAGCCAGCCGAGCAGGTCGTCGACGCGGGGCGGCTCGTGAGCGGAGCGCGAGATCGGCGTGGCCACCGCACGTTCGTACCGGGCGGCGGTTTCCGGTCGATGTCGTGAACGTTCTTACCGCGGCGCGCGCGCCGTGCTTTCCGTCCGGACGCCGGACGGAAACGTGCGCTCGCTAGCGTCCGGCGGCATGACGTCAGCGGGTCGTCGCGTCATCGTCGTCGGAGCTGGCATGGTCGGGCACGCGCTGGTCGAGCGCCTGCTCGCGCCGGGCGCGGGCTGGGAGGTCACGTGGCTGGGCGAGGAGCCGCACGCCGCGTACGACCGGATCCACCTCGGCCGCGTCCTCGACGGCGCGTCGCCGGCGGAGCTGGCGCTCGCGCCGGGCGGATATCCGGGCGCCGTCGTCCGGCTCGCCGAGGCGGTCGTCGCGATCGACCGCCGCGCGCGCGCCGTGACCACCGCGCGCGGCGCGACGCTGTCGTACGACTGGCTCGTCCTCGCCACCGGCTCGCGCGCGTTCGTGCCACCAGTGCCGGGCGCCGAGGGCCCCGGGCGGTTCGTCTACCGGACGATCGAGGACGCGCGCGCGATCGACGCGGCGGCCCGGGCGCTGCCGCCGGGCGCGCGCGCGGTCGTCGTCGGCGGCGGGCTGCTCGGGCTCGAGGCCGGCGGCGCGCTCGCGGCGCTCGGCGTCGGCGTCGACGTGGTCGAGCTGGCGCCGCGCCTGCTGCCGGTGCAGATCGACGACGGCGGAGGCGCGGTGCTGCGCCGGATGATCGAGGCGCGCGGGCTGGCGGTCCACACGGAGGCCCGGCTCGAGGCGATCGACGACACGCCGGGCGGCGCGGCGCCGCTGGCGGTGCGGCTGGCCGGGCGCGACGCGCTGCCGGCGTCGCTGGTGGTGATCGCCGCCGGGATCCGCCCGCGCGACGAGCTGGGGCGCGCGTGCGGCCTGCCGCTCGGCGCGCGCGGGGGGATCGCGATCGACGACGCGTGCCGCGCGGGCGACCCGGCGATCTTCGCGATCGGCGAGTGCGCGGCGTGGCGCGATCAGGTGTTCGGCCTGGTCGGGCCGGGCAACGCGATGGCGCAGGTCGTCGCCGCCCGGCTCGCCGGTGATCTCGACGCGAGCTTCGCCGGCGGCGACGCGCCGACCCGGCTCAAGCTCGTCGGCGTCGAGGTCGCGAGCTTCGGCGACGCGCACGAGCGCACGGCGGGGTGCGCCGCGGTCGTCGTCGTCGACACCGAGCGCGCCAGCTACCGCAAGGTCGTGCTCGATCCGTCGACGCGGCGGGTGCTCGGCGGCGTGCTGGTCGGCGACGCGTCGGACCTGCCGCGGCTGGCCGGGCTGGTCGGCGTCGACGGCGCCGCGCCCGCCCACGCCGTGGCGCTGCTCGCGCCCGAGGGCGCGGGGCCGGCCGGCGCGCCGCCACGCGCCGCCCAGGTGTGCACGTGCAACAACGTCTCGCGCGGCGCGCTGTGCGACGCGATCGCCGCCGGCGCGTGCGACGTCGCCGCGCTGAAGCAGGGCACGCGCGCCGGCACCAGCTGCGGCGGGTGCCTGCCCGAGGTGACCGAGGTCCTCCGCGCCGAGCTCGCCGCGCGCGGGATCGCGGCGTCGCGCGCGCTGTGCGAGCACTTCGCGTACACCCGGCAGGAGCTGGCGCACCTGATCCGCGTCCGCCGGATCCGCGGCTTCGACGCGCTGATCCGCGATCACGGACGGGGCCTGGGTTGCGAGGTGTGCAAGCCGACCGTCGCGAGCCTGCTCGCCTCGACGTGGGCCGATCACGTCCTCGACGAGCCGCGCGTCCACCTCCAGGACAGCAACGATCGGTTCCTCGCCAACCTCCAGCGCGACGGCAGCTACTCGGTCGTGCCGCGCGTCCCCGGCGGCGAGATCACGCCGGCGCAGCTGATCGTCATCGGCCAGGTCGCGCAGCGCTACGACCTGTACACCAAGATCACCGGCGGCCAGCGCATCGATCTGTTCGGCGCGACCGTCGATCAGCTCCCCGCGATCTGGGCCGAGCTGATCGCCGCCGGGTTCGAGTCGGGCCACGCCTACGGCAAGGCGGTCCGCACGGTCAAGACGTGCGTCGGCTCGACGTGGTGCCGCTACGGCGTCCAGGACTCGGTCGGCCTCGGGATCCGGCTCGAGCACCGCTACAAGGGCCTGCGCGCGCCGCACAAGCTCAAGCTCGCGGTCTCCGGCTGCACCCGCGAGTGCGCGGAGGCGCAGAGCAAGGACGTCGGCGTGATCGCGACCGAGCGCGGCTACAACCTCTACGTCGGCGGCAACGGCGGCGCGCAGCCGCGCCACGCCGACCTGTTCGCGACCGACCTCGACGAGCCCACCCTGGTCAGGCTCGTCGACCGGTTCCTGATGTTCTACATCCGCACCGCCGATCGCCTGCAGCGCACCGCGCGGTGGATCGAACAGCTCGACGGCGGTCTGGCCTACCTGCGCGCCGTCGTGATCGACGACTCGCTCGGGCTCGGCGCCGAGCTCGAGGCCGAGATGGGGGCGCTCGTCGGCGCGTACCGCTGCGAGTGGCGTGCGGTGCTCGACGACCCGGTCAAGCTCGAGCGGTTCCGCACCTACGTCAACACCGAGGAGAAGGACGATGAGCTCCGCTACGTCCGGGAGCGCGGACAGCGCCGCCCGGCCCACGCCCACGAACACCCCGATGGCCGCGCCGATGGCCGCGCCGACGGCCGCGCCGACGGCCGCGCCAGCCCCCGCCTCCGCGTCGTCGACTGACCTCGGCGCCGGCGCGTGGGTGCCGGTGTGCCGGCTCGACCGGATCGCGCCGGGCGCCGGCGTCGCCGCGCGCCTCGGCGACGTCGCCGTCGCGATCTACCGCGTCGTCGTCGACGGCGTCGACCGCGTCTACGCGCTCGACGATCGCGATCCGTTCACCGGCGTGCGCGTGCTGTCGCGCGGGATCGTCGGCGATCGCGACGGCGTCCTCAAGGTCAGCTCGCCGCTCCACAAGCAGAGCTTCGCGCTCGCCACCGGCGCGTGCCTCGACGATCCGGCGCGCGGCGTCGCGGTGTTCGACGCGCGGGTCGTCGACGGCGTCGTCGAGCTGTGGCGGGCGTCCAGAGCCCGCGCGGCCTAGAACGACACGGGCACGTCGAGCTGGACGATGCGGTACTCGCTGGCGGCGACGGGGTCGTCGAGCGCCCACGTGTACGAGACCCCGGGGCGGAGCCAGCGCTTGCCGCTCAGCTTGATGTGGAGGCGCGGGCCGAACGCCGCCGTCAGCGTGTCGCGCGCCGCCGGGTTGGCCTCGACGAAGCCCGGAGTGGTCAGCCAGCGCTGGTAGCGCAGGTCCGCGCCGAGCGAGACCCGCGGGGTCGCGAAGTAGCCGACGTGCAGCCCGAACGTCGAGTTGGTCCGCGCGGCCTCGGGCGCCATGTCCTCGTTGCGCGCGCGCACGAGCTGCAGCACGGTGGCCTCGGCCTGGACCGTGAGGCCCCCGCGCGTGTACGCGACGTCGACGCCCGCCAGCGGCGTGACGTAGTTGACCGCGAACATCGCGTTGTCCATCGCCGAGCGCAGCGGGATGCCGCGCGCGGCGGCCGCGGCCGTCGGATCCATGCCCGGCGGCGCGTCGCCGCCCATGCCGAGGGGGAACGCGACCGCGCCGAACGCCGCCACCTTCCACGGCGCGGCGACCTTCGGCGCCCACGTGACGCCGAGCAGCGGGTTGACCAGCGCGGCGCCGGTGTCGACGTCGCCGGGCTGCGCGTCGAGCACCAGCCCGAGGCGCGCGACCGGCGCCAGCGTCGGCGTCAGCTTGTAGCTGACCAGCAGCATGTTCGCCGCGGCGAAGCCGGTGTCCTCGCCGGCCTCGTAGCTGGCGAGGCTCGTGTCGTAGCGGGCGACGGTGGCGACGCCCGCCGGGCGTAGCTGCCACGGCAGCGAGTAGGGCGCGGGCGTCGGCGCGGCGTAGGCGGCGGCCGGCTCCTCGGCGCGCGCCGGCGCGCCGAGCGAGATCGTGGCGGCCACGGCGGCCAGCGCGGAACAGAACGGTCGAGCGTGCATGTCGAGCTCCTTGTGGGGGTCGAGCGCACCCTGGCCGATGAGGATGTCCACCCGATTTCGCCGCGCGCAATTCTTCGCGCGTGTCCGGGAACCGGACATGCCGTGGCGGGTGAGCGGCGCTCGCGTCGAGGCGCGCTCACGACGAAGCGCCGCCGTTGTTCGTCGAGCGACATCACGGCGAAACGCGAGGCCGGTAGCGTCCGTCGCGAAAGGAAGGCGAACATGCCGCGACGTAGTCCCTGGTCCCCGCTCCTGCTGCTGTGCAGCGCCCTCGCCGGCGCCTGCGGCAAGGAGGCGAGCCCGCCGCCGGCCGCGGGCGAGGCGCCGGCCGCGTCGGCGGCGAGCGACGAGGCGCTCGCCGCCCGCGCCGCCGCGCTGGCGCGCCTGGAGAAGACCGAGCTCAAGCTCGGGTTCATCAAGCTCACCGACTGCGCGCCGCTGGTGATCGCCCGCGAGCTCGGGTTCTTCGACGACGAGGGCCTCAACGTCACGCTCGAGGCGCAGGCCAACTGGAAGATCCTGCTCGATCGCGTCCTGTCCGGCGAGCTCGACGGCGCGCACATGCTCGCCGGGCAGCCGCTGGGCGCCACGATCGGCATCGGCACGCGGGCCGACGTCGTCACCGCGTTCAGCATGGACCTCAACGGCAACGGCATCACCGTGTCGAACGAGGTGTGGGCGGCGATGCAGGAGGTCGACCCGGCGCTGAAGGCCGAGCACCCGCCCCACCCGATCTCGGCGCGCGCGCTGGCGCCGGTCGTGGCCGAGCGCAAGGCCAAGGGCACGCCGCTGAAGATGGGCATGGTGTTCCCGGTCTCGACCCACAACTACGAGCTCCGCTACTGGCTCGCGGCGGCGGGGATCCACCCCGGCTTCTACACGGCGGACGACACGCGCGGCGTGATCGACGCCGACGTCCTGATCAGCGTCACCCCGCCGCCGCAGATGCCGGCGACGATGGAGGCGGGCACGATCGACGGCTACTGCGTCGGCGAGCCGTGGAACCAGCAGGCGGTGATGAAGGGCATCGGCGTCGCGGTCGCGACCGACTACGACGTGTGGAAGCACAACCCCGAGAAGGTGTTCGGCGTGACCGGCGAGTGGGCGCAGACCCACCCCGCGACCCACGTCGCGGTGGTCAAGGCGCTGATCCGCGCCGGCAAGTGGCTCGACGCGAGCCCCGGCAACCGCAAGCGCGCGGCCGAGATCCTCGCGCGCAAGGAGTACGTCGGCGCCGACTACGAGGTGATCGCGAACAGCATGACCGGGACCTTCCTGTCGCAGCGGACCGACCGCCGCGACCTCCCCGACTTCAACGTGTTCTTCCGCTACCACGCGACCTACCCGTTCTACAGCGACGCGATCTGGTACCTGACCCAGATGCGGCGGTGGGGGCAGATCGGCGAGTCGAAGAGCGACGCCTGGTACCACGAGACCGCGAAGAAGGTGTACCGCCCGGACGTCTACCTCGCCGCGGCGAAGGCGCTGCGCGCCGAGGGCAAGCTGGCCGAGGCCGACGTGCCGTGGGACAGCGACGGGTACCGCCCGCCGACGTCGGACTTCATCGACGGCGTCGAGTACGACGGGCGCAAGCCGGTCGAGTACCTGTCGCGCCTGAAGATCGGCCACAAGGACG
Organism: Myxococcales bacterium; assembly: GCA_011526095.1. Lineage (GTDB taxonomy): Bacteria > Myxococcota_A > Polyangia > Haliangiales > Haliangiaceae > WYBA01. The sequence continues at coordinate 74,775 of WYBA01000166.1, forward strand.
CGGTCGAGCGCGCCGCGGTGACCGCGCCATGAGCCGCGAGCGCGTCCTGCGCGCGATCCGGGTCCTCGACCTGTCGTTCTTCGAGCCGTTCGTGCGGCTGGCGTTCGGCGAGCAGCCGGGCCGCCAGCTGCGCAAGATCGCGCTCCAGGTGCTCGTCCCGCTCGCGTCGTTCGGGCTGTTCCTGGGCGCGTGGACCCTGGCCGCGAGCAACGTCGAGACCAAGTACGGCACGCTGCCGACGCCCGCGCAGGTGTGGGACCAGGCCGGCGTGCTGATCGCCGAGCACCACGCCGAGCGGCAGCGCGAGGCCGACTTCCACGCCGCGCAGGCGCGCAAGGCGGCGGAGCTCGAGCGCGCGGCCGCGGTGCTCGCCGGCAAGGCCGATCGCGGCGACCCGGCGCCTGGCCTGCGCGACGACGCGGCGCTGCTGCGCGATCGCGCGCGGCAGACCCGGGCGCAGCGCTACTCGGGCCCGCCGACCTACATCGATCAGATCCTGACCAGCCTGAAGACCGTGTTCCTCGGGTTCCTCGTCGCCTCGCTGATCGCGATCCCGCTCGGGGTGCTGTGCGGGCTGTCGCGGACGTTCGCGATGGCGGTGAACCCGTTCGTGCAGATCTTCAAGCCGGTGTCGCCGCTGGCGTGGCTGCCGATCGTGATGATCCTCGTCGGCGCGCTCTACACGACGCCGCCCGAGGAGGCGTGGTTCGAGAAGTCGTTCGTGACCTCGGCGCTGACCGTGGCGCTGTGCTCGCTGTGGCCGACCCTGATGAACACCGCGCTGGGCGTGTCGTCGGTGCCGCGCGAGTACCACGCCGTCGCCCAGGTGCTGGGGCTGAGCTGGTGGACGCGGGTCCGCAAGATCGTCATCCCCGCGGCGATGCCGATGATCTTCGCCGGCCTGCGGATCTCGCTGGGCGTCGGGTGGATGGTGCTGATCGCGTCGGAGATGCTGGCCCAGAACCCGGGGCTCGGGAAGTTCATCTGGGACATGTTCCAGAACGGCAGCTCGCAGACCCTGGCGCAGATCATGGTCGCGGTGTTCACGATCGGGGCGATCGGCTTCCTGCTCGATCGCGTGATGGTCGTGCTGCAGCGGCTCGTCAGCCACCAGCCCGAGGTGGCGTGACGTGGCGCTGATCGAGCTGCGCGGGGTCGGCAAGACGTTCCCGACCGTCGCCGGCGCGACCGAGGTGCTCCGCGGCGTCGACCTGACCGTCGCCGAGGGCGAGTTCGTCGCGATCGTCGGCTTCTCCGGCAGCGGCAAGTCGACGCTGATGTCGATCCTCGCCGGGCTGCTGCGGCCCGACGCCGGCGAGGTCAGGGTCGACGGCCAGCCGGTGCGGGGCGCCGGCCCCGATCGCGCGCTGGTGTTCCAGACCTACGCGCTGCTGCCGTGGCTGTCGGTGCGGGACAACGTCCGGCTCGCCGTCGACGCGGCGTTCCCCGGGTGGACCGCGGCGCGGCGCCGCGCCCACGTCGACGAGCACGTCGCGATGGTCGGGCTCGCCGCCGCGGCCGGGAAGCGGCCGGGCGAGCTGTCGGGCGGCATGCGCCAGCGCGTCGCGGTGGCGCGCGCGCTGGCGATGGATCCGCGGATCCTGCTGCTCGACGAGCCGCTGGGCGCGCTCGACGCGCTGACGCGCGGCACGCTGCAGGCCGAGATCGCGCGGATCTGGGCGGTGACCCGCAAGACCGTCGTGATGATCACCAACGACGTCGAGGAGGCGCTGGTGCTCGCCGACCGGGTGATCGTGCTGGAGCCCGGCCCCCGCGCGCACCTCGGGCCGTCGTTCGCCGTGCCGCTGCCGCGGCCGCGCGTGCGCGCCGCGCTCAACCACGACCCGGCGTTCGCGGGCCTGCGCAACCAGATCCTCCTGCACCTCACCGAGAGCCGGGCGCGTCGCGCCGGCGCCGCACGCAAGGTGACCCATGCCTGACTCCGGACGCGCGCGCTGCTTCGTCGAGCTGTACAACCTCGGCAAGAGCTACGACACCCCGGCGGGGCGCCAGGTCGTGGTCCGCGGGTTCGAGCTGCGGATGGAGGAGGGCGAGTTCGTCGCGATCCTCGGGCACTCGGGGTGCGGCAAGTCGACCGTGCTGTCGATGATCGCCGGCCTCAACGCGATCAGCGAGGGCGGCATCGTGATCGGCCACCGCGAGATCACCGGGCCCGGTCCGGATCGCGGCGTCGTGTTCCAGGCGCCGTCGCTGCTGCCGTGGCTGACGGCGTTCGACAACGTGATGCTCGGCGTGCGGCAGGTCCATCCCCGCGCGACGCGCGAGCGGCGCGCCGAGATCGTCCGCCACCACCTCGAGCTGGTCGGCCTCGGCGACGCGCACGACCGGCGCCCCGCCGAGCTGAGCCTGGGGATGCAGCAGCGCGTCGGGATCGCGCGCGCGCTGGCGCTGTCGCCGCGCCTGCTCTTGCTCGACGAGCCGTTCGGGATGCTGGACGCGCTCACCCGCATGGAGCTCCAGGACGTGCTGATCGAGATCCTGGAGCGCGAGCGGCGGACCGCGCTGATGGTGACCCACGACGTCGACGAGGCGCTGTTCCTGGCCCATCGCATCGTCCTGATGACGAGCGGCCCCGAGGCGCGCGTCGGGGAGCTCCTCGAGGTGCCGTTCGCGTCGCCGCGGCGGCGCGCGGCGGTGCTGCAGCACCCCGCCTACTACGAGCTGCGCGCCCGGATCATCGAGTTCCTCGACGAGCACGACCCGATGCACCGGACCACGGCCGCGCCGGCCTAGCCTGGGCGGTCGCGGCACGGCCCGCCCGCGCGAGCGCGGCGCTACGCGACCGTCGCGAGCAGGAACGCCAGCGTGTCGACCGCCTGGGCGATCGCCTGGGTCATCCTGTCCGCGCCGCCGTGACCGGCGTTCCGCTCGATCCGCAGCACCACCGGCGCGTCGCTGGTCGTCGCCGCCTGGACCGCGGCGGTGAACTTGCGGGCGTGCATCGGGTCGACGCGGTCGTCGGAGTCGGCGGCGAGCATCAGCATCGCCGGATAGCGCGTGCCGGCGACGACGTGGTGGTACGGCGAGTACGCGACCAGCGTCGCGAGCTGCGCCGGGTCGTCGGGCGAGCCGTACTCCGGCACCCACGTCTTGCCCGAGCCGAACCGGTGGTACCGGACCATGTCGAGCAGCGGCACCGCGCACACGACCGCGCCGAACCGCGCCGGCGCCTGCGTCATCGCGGCGCCGACGAGCAGCCCGCCGTTGGAGCCGCCGTGGACCGCCAGGTGCGCTGGCGAGGTCCAGCCCTGGTCGCACAGCCACTGCGCCGCGGCGAGGTAGTCGTCGAACACGTTCTGCTTCTTGTCGAGCATCCCGGCCTGGTGCCACGCCTCGCCGTACTCGCCGCCGCCGCGCAGGTTGGGGATCGCGACGACGCCGCCGCGCTCCGCCCACACCACGCGCGACGCCGAGAACGTCGGCGTCAGGCTGACGCTGAACCCGCCGTAGCCGTAGAGGATCGTCGGCACGTCGCCGCGCGGGCGGGTGCCCTTCCCGCGGATCAGGAACATCGAGATCTCGGTGCCGTCCTTCGACCGGTACGACACCTGCTCGGTCACCAGCGTCGACGTGTCGAGCGGCACGGTCACGCGGGACCACTCGCGCGTGCGCCCGCTCGCGATCGACGTCGCGAACACGACGCCGGGCTCGGTGAACGAGCTGTAGACGAAGTACAGCGTGTCCTCGTCGGGCACCCCGACGACGCTCGATACGGTGCCGACGCCGGGCAGCGCGATCTCCCGCACCGGCGCGCCGGCGAGCGTCCGCACCTCCAGCGCGCTCGCGGCGCGCCGCAGCCACGTCAGCACGAGGTGTCCGCCGACGACGGACATCGACTCGAGCGTGCCGACCGGATCCTCGGCGACGACCTCGCGCCACGCCTCGCGCGCCGGGCGGGCCGGGTCGATCGCGAGCACGCGGAACCGCGGCGCGCCGTCGTTGGTCAGCACGTAGATCGTGCCGGCGTGCGCGACCGCGGTGAACAGCGCGTCGACGCCGCGCGCCAGCGGGATCCACGCCGGCGCGGCGGCGTGCAGGTCCATCACCTCGAGGTCGGTCGCGTTCCACCCGTGCTGGACGGCGTGGATCAGCCACCGCCCGTCGTGCGAGACGTCCACGCCCTGGAACGTCCGGGCGTCGCGGGTCGCGGGCCGCACGATCTCGTCAGTCGCCGGGTCGGCGCCGAGCGCGTGGTAGCGGACCTCGGCGAACCCGGGGCGCTCGGCGATCGTCACCTCGCCGCCGACCGGCGGGACCCACACGTAGTAGAAGCCGCGGCCGTCGGGTGTCCACGCCGCCTGCGCGTACTTCGTGCCGGGGATGACGTCGCCGGTGTCGGTCCCCGAGGCGACGTCGCGCACGTGCATCACCGCCTCGTCGGCGTTGTTCTCCTTGCGGTTGTACGCGACGCGCGCGCCGTCGTGGCTCGGGGTCCACTCGCCCAGGCTCGACGAGCCGTCGGCGCTCCACGCGTTGGGATCGAACAGCACGCGCGGCTCGCCGGCCTCGCCGTCGCGCCAGTACACGATCGACTTCTCGCGGGCGGCGTGCTTGTGGACCCAGAAGTAGCGGCCGCGGCGGTGGCGCGGCGCGCCCAGCGCGTCGACCTCGAGCAGCGCCTTCATCCGCGCCGACAGCTCGGCGCGCGCCGGCAGCGACGACAGGTACGCGCGCGCGTGCTCGTCCTGGGCGGTCATCCACGCCTGGACCTCCGGCGCGTGCTCGTCCTCGAGCCAGCGGTAGGGATCGGCGATCGACTGGCCGTGCAGCGTCTCGACGAGGTCGTCACGGCGGGTCGGCGGCGGCGTGGCAGGGCCTGGCATCGCGCGCGAGCATCCATCAGAAAACCGCGGCCGGGATCGAGGCGGGCGCCAGCATTGTTGGCGGCGCCGCCCGGCGAGCCCCGCGGAATCACGCGCGCCGGCGTGGCACGCGCGTTGCTGGATCGCGTCCACCATGCGCGTCCCCGCCCTCGCCGTCGCCTCGCTCTTGCTCGCCGCCTGCAACAGCGTCCCCGGAGGCGGAGGGCCTTCGGGCGAGCCGGACGAGCTCGGCGCCCAGCTCGCCGCCGAGCTCGCCGACATCGCCACGCTCGACGCGGACGTGCTCACGCTCGCCCACGAGCTGCGCCAGCCGGTCAGCGCCCTGCTGCGCGCCGAGGTCGGCGTCGAGAGCTGTCAGCAGGTCGAGGAGCGGCTGTGGCGGGTGTGTGGTGCGCAGGCCGGGTCGTGCTCGGTGACGGCCACGTTCTACTGGGCGCACGACATCCCGCGCTGCTCGGCGCGGTTCGAGCTCGACGAGAGCTGGCAGGACGACCGGTTCTCCCGCCTGTACACGATCGACTTCGCCGGCGAGTCGCGGCGCGAGCCCACCGACGCCTGCGGCGACGGGACGATCGATCCCGGCGAGGCGTGCGACGACGGCAACCTCGAGCCGTTCGACGGCTGCGACCCCGACTGCCAGGCCGAGCCGTTCAACGGGTGCGAGACGGTGATCCAGCAGGAGTTCAGCGCCGCCGACATCGCGTGGATCGACGCCGCCCGGTGGCAGAGCCCGCGCAGCCACGTGATGGTCCACCGCGGCGCCGAGCCGTTCGCCGCCGTCGATCGCGCGCTGTGCGATCGCGCACGCACGACGGCAGAGGCCGTGTGCGCGCGCCTGGCCGACGAGATGCCGTTCGTCGGCTACTGCGTGCCGGAGGTCCACCTGACCGCCCCGACCACCTGCGACGTCCGCCTGCGCGTGGACTTCCTCACGCCGTCTCCCGACGACGGTGTCTTCACGACGGCACTCCAGGGTATCCTGGCGTTCGAGCTCCACTGATGCGCACCCTCGCCGCCGCTGCCGTCCTCCTCACGCTCGCCGCCTGCGGTGACAACATCGACGGCGAGCACTTCGAGCCGTGGGAGCTGCCGGACCTGACGGCCGCCGAGGGCGTCACCGTGCGGACGCCCGAGTTCGACGTCGCCGCCGGCGAGGAGCTGCAGGACTGCTACTTCTTCCAGGTGCCGGACCTCGCCGACGGCGAGCCGCTGTGGATCGACCGCACGGTGCTCGCGCTCAACCCCGGCAGCCACCACATGAACGTGTTCCGCGTCGGCGAGGTCCGCGACCTCGGCCCTGATGACGGCGAGCCGATCGACCTCGGCGGCGTCCAGGGCACGGTGATCCGCGCCGGCGAGTGCTGGAACAGCAGCAACTGGGCCAACTGGCCGCTCGTCGTCAACTCGCAGCAGTCGAACCCCGACGAGCCCGTGCTCGACTGGCGGCTGCCCGACGACGTCGCGTACCGGCTCGAGCCGGGCGAGATGCTCATGCTGCAGATCCACTTCGTCAACGCGACGACGCAGGAGACGCCGTGGAAGGGCCGCGCCGCGGTCAACTTCCACCGCAGCCAGGACGGCGACAGCCAGGAGCTGGGCACGCTGTTCGCCACCCAGCAGAGCATCCGGATCTGCCGGTCGAGCCCGCCGCCGACGTACTCGGGCGCGTGCCGGCTGCCCGCCGGCGCGCACACCGTCGCCGCGGCCAACGGCCACTTCCACTCGCGCGGCCGGCGGTTCCAGATGTTCGCGTGGGACGGCGTCTCGACCGACGTGCCCGGCGACGACGCGCGGTTCTACGAGAGCGACGACTGGGCCGAGCCCGACATGTCGCTGAACCTCGACGTGCCGATCGCCGATGGCGGCGGCGTGTGGTGGAGCTGCGACTTCGAGTGGACCGAGCCCGAGGTCGGGTGCGACGTCATCGACGAGCGCGACCCGCAGGGCGCGAACGACTGCTGCTACACGTTCGGCCCGATCGTCGAGGAGAGCGAGCACTGCAACGTGTTCGCGTACTACTACCCGAAGACCGCGGGCGACATCGCGTGCTTCTGAGAGCGGCGGCGGTCCTCGCCGCGGCGCTGGTGGGCGCGAGCGGCTGCGGCGACGACGACCCGGCGACGCCGGACGCCGCGCCTTGTGACGTCGGCGACCCGTCGGCGACGCCCGAGCTGCAGGTGGTCACCCAGGTCGCGGGCGCGATCGCGCCGGTCACCGACGGCGGGACGCTGCCGATCGTCGTGCCGCCGCAGGGCGGGCACATCCTGCTCGTCGGCGTGCGCGTCAGGAACGTCTCGCTGTGCGGCGCGACGATCGGCGTGGCGCTGCGAGACCCGTGCGACAACGGCGTCCTCGGGATCGAGCGCCGCCCGGTGGCGTGGCGCGTCGCCGACGACGGGTTCGCCGAGCCGGCGCAGCCGATGGAGATCTCCGACTACGCCAACGTCGCGGTGTGCCCCAACGGCGCCGGCGACCGCGACATCGACGGTCAGCCCTACCAGCTCGAGGTCCGGTTCTACGAGGCGGGCGGCCGCGTCGCCGAGCGCATCCTCGCCACGACGCCGACGTGCGACGCCGGCGACACGTACTGCACGTGCGACTGCGACAGCGACTACGACCTCGGGGGCGACTGCCCGACCGATCCCGACGCCGGCGTGATCGGCTGCGCGCCGGACGCGGGGCCGTAGCGGGCCGCCGGTCAGATCCGGCGGACGAGCAGGCTGCCGAGCGAGTAGCCGGCGCCGAACGACGCCATCACGCCCCAGCTCCCCGCCGGCAGGTCGTCCGAGTACTTCGAGAACGCGATCAGCGAGCCGGCCGACGCGGTGTTGCCGTACTCGTCGAGGATCAGCGGCGCCTCGAGCCGGGTCGCGTCGCGGCCGAGCAGCCGGCGCGCGATCAGCTCGTTCATGTTCTGGTTGGCCTGGTGCAGCCAGAACCGGCGGACGTCGGCCGACGTCAGCCCGTGCGCCTCGAGGTGCTCGCCGATGAACTTCGCGGCGAGCGGGACGACGTCTTTGAACACGCGCCGGCCCTGCTGGTAGAACAGCCGGTCGGTCGCGTCGGCGCGCGCCGGGTCGCAGCGGTTGAGGTAGCCGCCGTTGTTGCGGATGTTCGAGCTGAACTTCGACATCGACCGGGTCGACACCAGCTCCCACGCGCACCGCGCGCGCGCCGGGTCGACCGACGCGAGCGGCTCGATCACCGCCGCGACCGACGCGTCGCCGAAGATGAAGTGGCTGTCGCGATCCCGCCAGTTCATGTGACCGGTGGTCATCTCGGGGACGACGACGACGGCACACTTCGCCTTGCCGAGCTGGACCGCCTCGGACGCGAGCTGCACCGCGAACGTCGCGGACGAGCACCCGACGGCCATGTCGAAGCCGTAGCCGCTGGCGCCGAGCGCGTCCTGCACCTCGATCGAGATCGCGGGGTACAGGCGCTGCAGGTTCGACGCGCCGAGCACGACGAGATCGACGTCGGCGCCGGCGCGGCCGGCCGCGGCGAGCGCGCGCTCGGCGGCGCGCACCGCGAACTCGGCCTGGACGCGGAGCTGGTCGTCCGGTCGGTCGGGGACGTTGGGGCACATCCGGTCCGGATCGAGAAGCCCGGTGCGGTCGAGCACGTAGCGCTGCTTGATCCCCGACGCCTTCTCGATGAACTCCGCGCTCGACTCCTTCAACGCCTCGCGCGTGCCGGCCGCGATCTCCTCGGCGTGGCGCGCGTTGTCGCGCTGCACGAACGCGTTGAACGCGACGCACAGCTCCTCGTTGGTGATCACGCCCTCGGGGTGCCACACGCCCGTGCCCGTGATGGCCGTCGCGGTCGTCGTCGACACGCTCATGGGGCACTTACACAACGCCAGGGCCGGTGCCGTCAAGGCCTGCCCGGGTCCCCTTCCTGGATCGCCCGGGTTGGTCGGACCACACCGCGTCGACGCGCGTCACGCGCGTGGCCGCCGCGCGTCACCGAGGCTTCTTGAGGTTCGCCTCGGTGTCGGCGAGCAGCTGGCGCAGCTCGCGCGATCCCGGCTCGGCCGCCACGGCCATCCGAAGGTTGAGCAGCGCGCTCGCCGCGTCGCCCGCGTCGAGCGCGGCCTCGGCGCGGCGCACGTAGGACTTCGCCTTGGGGCCGATCGGCCTCGGCGCGACCGGCGTGCCGGTCGGCGGCGTCGCGCTCGCGCCGGCCGGGCTCGTCGGCGTGCCGGCCGGGGGCGTCGGGCGCTGCGCGGCCATCGCGCCGCTCCGGCGCGGCACCAGCTTCTGGCGCTGCGCGGGGTCCCGCAGCAGCGCGTACGCGCCGCTGATCCGGCCGAACACCGTCATCAGCAGCTCGGCGTCCGCCGGCGCGAGCTTGCCGCGGAACCGGTCCGGGTGCCGCGACGTCGCGATCGCGTGGTAGGCGTCCTGGAGCCGCCGCTCGTCCTCGGTCGGCGACAGCTCGAGCAGCTCGAACGGCCCCATCACGTCGATCCGCGGCGCCGTCCTCCTCAGCCACGCCAGCAACGCCGGCACCTCCCAGGCGCTCACTCGTCGGCTCCGACCAGCTCGAGCGGCGGGTCCGGCACGTCGTCGAGCGCCGGCGCCGGCGTCACCGCCGTGGGTGCGCCGAGGATCGTCAGCGACACCTCCTGGTTCGCGCCGGTCGCGGCGTCGCGCGCGCGGACGTGGAGGATGCCGTCGGTGTCGACCCGGAACGTCACCTCGATCTTGACCTCGCCGCGGGCGCGCGGCGGCAGCTCGTCGAGCACGAGCTGCCCGAGCGGCTCGTTGTCGGCGAACCGGCGGTCCTCGCCGCGGCAGCACTCGAGCACGACGCGGGTCTGGCCGTCGCGCGCGGTCGAGAACACCTTCGTGCGCTCGATCGGGATCGGCGAGTTCTTGTCGATCAGCCGCTCGGCGTAGCCGCCCGCGGTCGAGATGCCGAGGGTGGCCGGCGTGACGTCGAGCAGCAGCGGCCGCGGCAGCGGCGCCATCACCGACGTCGTCAGCGGTCGGGCGCCGGTCGGGACCTCCTCGAGCGTCAGCGGCGACAGCGCCGTCGTCGGCACCGCGTCGCGGATGCCCATGCCGGTGCCCGCCACCAGGTTGCCGGTGAGCGAGCCGGCCTGGATCGCCGCGCCCTGCGCGATCACCTCGTCGGGGTTGATCCGCACCATCGGCGGCTTGCCGAACAGCTCGGCGAGCCGCTGGCGGACCAGCGGGATCCGCGTCGAGCCGCCGACGCACAGCACCTCGCTGACGTCGCGCGGGTCGAGGTGCGCCGCCGCCAGCGCGCCGCGGCAGCTCTCGATCGTGCGATCGACGTAGCCGCTGATCAGCGACTCGAGCTGCGGTCGCGACAGCCGGAACGGCAGGCTCAGCGACCGGCCGTCGCCGGTGTCGAGCCCGTCGATCGTGCCCTCGGCGACCGTGTGCTCGGACAGGTGCTTCTTGACCTCCTCGGCCGCCACCGTGATCCGCGACATCAGGCTCGGGTTGCCGCGCGGGTCGACGTTGCGGACGCGGTTGAGCTCGGCCGCGAGGTACTCGGTGATCGTGCGATCGACGTCGTCGCCGCCGAGGAAGAAGTCGCCGTCGGTGGCGAGCACCTCGAACACCTCGCCGCGGATCTTGAGCAGGCTGACGTCGAACGTGCCGCCGCCGAAGTCGTAGACGCACACGACCTCGTCCTTGCGCTGGCCGAACCCGTAGGCGAGCGCCGCGGCGGTCGGCTCGTTGATCAGGCGGATCACGTCGAGCCCGGCGAGCCGGCCGGCCTCCTGCGTCGCGCGGCGCTGCGCGTCGCTGAAGTTGGCGGGCACGGTGATCACGACCTCGCCGACGCGGTCGGCCATCTGGCGCTCGACGCACCGCTTGAGGTGCAGCAGCACCTGCGACGACACCTCGGGCACGGTCAGCCGGCGATCGCGGACGACGACGATCGGCTGCTGGTTCGGGCCCTCGTCGACCTCGTAGGTCAGCCCGGTCAGGGCGAGCTGGACCAGCGGCGAGCGGATGTTCTGGCCGATCAGCCGCTTCGCCGAGTAGATCGTGCTCTCGGGCTCGACGACGCGCAGCGCGCGCGCGTCGTGGCCGACGACGACGCCGCCCGCCGCGGGGTACGCGACGACGGACGGGTGGACGCGCTCGCCGCGCGCGCCGAGCGCGAACTCGACGCCGGTGGGCGTGGCGACCGCCGCGACCGAGTTGGTCGTGCCGAGGTCGATGCCGACGGCGACGGTCATGTCGGGTTCACCCCGGTGAGCGCGCGCGAGATGATCCGCCGCTGGATCTGCCCGGTGCCCTCGAAGATGTCGTAGATCTTCGCGTCGCGGTACCACTTCTCGACGGGGTGCCCCGGCTCGAGCGCCTCCTCGCCGAGCAGCGCCATCGCGCGGGTCGTCACCCACTGCGCGGTGCGCGCCGCGTGCGCCTTGCCGATCGAGGCGTACTTGACGTTCTCCTGGTGGTGGTCCGCCATCCACGCCGAGCGGTGGACGAGCAGCCGTGACGCCTGGATCTCCATCTCCATGTCCGCGAGCTCGAACATGATGTGCTGGTGGCTCGCCATCGGCGTGCCCGCGATCGTCCCGGCCTGGACGCGCTCGAGCAGGTACTCGAACGCGGCGCGCGCGATCCCGACCGCCTGCGCGCCGACGACCGGCCGCGTCGAGTCGAGCATCTTCTTGGTGTCGCCGAGGCCCCCGGTCCCCTGCTGCCCGCGCTCGCGTTCGATCCCCAGCATCATGTCCTCGTGCACGCGGCAGCCCTCGAAGTGGACCTGGGCGGTCTCCGAGGCGCGGATGCCGAGCTTGGTCTCCTTGCGCCCGGGGATCAGGCCGGGCGTGCCGCGGGTGACGATGAACCCGCGCACGCCCGCGCGCCCCGCGGCCGGATCGATCTGCGCCCACACGACGTAGACCGCCGCGGACGCGCCGTTGGTGATCCACTGCTTGTGGCCGTCGATCACCCAGTGGTCGCCGTCCTTGCGCGCGGTCGTCGCCAGGCCCGAGATGTCCGAGCCCGTCGCCGGCTCGGACAGCGCCATCGCCGCCACCTTGATGTGGCCGTGCTCGTCGAGCCCGGTCAGCGCCTGCTTGAACACCTGCTTCTGCGCGGCGGTGCCCATCCGCGCGACCGGCGACGCCGCCAGGCCGGAGCCGCCGAGCGCGAGGCACACGCCGGCGCAGCCCCACGCCAGCTCCTCGGCGCCGACGACGGCGATCCGCGACGAGCTGCGCGGCTTCTTCGGCCGGTCGCCGCCCTCGTCCTCGTCGTCGGGCTTGCCGGTGATGCCCTTGGTCCCCTCGATCAGCGCGCTCTGCGACATGCCGAAGCCCTGGGCGACCTTCATCAGGTCCCACGGCATCGACTCCTCCTCGTCGTGCTTGCGCGCGACCGGCCGGATCTGCGCCTTCGCGAACGCGCCCAGCATCTGCCGGACGCCCTGGAACATCGGTGCCTCGTGGAAGATGTCCATACCGCTCCTGGTCAGCCCTGGGCCGCGCGCGCCGCGAGCACGCGGGTGAGCCGCTCGTCGCCGAGCAGCGCC
>WYBA01000167.1 GCA_011526095.1 Myxococcales bacterium
CATCTGGAGCGACCGCGTCTACCTCGACATGTCCCTGCTCGCCGACCATCACGCCGCGGCAGCGGCGTGACCCACCTGAACCCGATGCTCTCTCGTCAGGCATTCACACAAGAAAAGAGACTTGACCTCCGAGAGCGCGGCGAACGAGGCGTTCAGGTGGGCGCCTGAATACTGAGCCATGTGGTTCAGTATTAGCGCGCGGGCGCGCGCCGCGCAAGCGCCTGCGCGTGCGTCACGCGAGCTGATCGCGGCGACGCGGGGCGCGCGACGCGGTGGCGGGCGCGGCGCCGTGGCGCGGCGGGCGCCCGCTCACCCGCGCTGGGGTTGCGGGCCGGAGCCGACGCGCGGCTGATACCGCTCGGCGCGCGGCATGGCGCAGATCCGGCGGTACGTCTCGACCTTGCGCGGCTTGCCGAAGCGCGCGAGCGTGCCGGCGTCGCGGCGCTCGCTGTACACGTACAACGGGTCGTGGATGTAGCGGATGTTCTCCGGCGCGCACTGCTCGATCAGCGGGAACATCAAGGCGACGTCCGTGCACATCATGAGCCACCGCCCCTGCTCGTCGAGGAACATGCTCGGCTCGAGGCGGTCGGCGAGGAACCGGCGGAACGAGCGCACCGGCGCCACCTTGAACTGCGGGATGTCGCGGTACGCGCGGCGGCGGAGCACGTCCTCGTCGTAGAACTCGAGCGGGTTCTTGCCCCAGTTCCCCGCGGTGAGCCAGCAATCGGGATCGGTGAGGTAGGCCTCGGCGAGGCGCGCCAGCGCGCCAGGCAGGAGCGCGTCATCGAGATCGAGGAGGACGCAGACGCGGTCGGGCTCGGTGATCTGCTGGAGCGCCCAGAACCGCGAGTACGCCGGGCCATGGTTGTCGCGGTGATGGACCACCTTGACGTGGGGCGCCTGAGGGAGCGCGCGCAGCGCGTCCCCGGTGCCGTCCGTCGAGCCGTCGTCGATGAGGTAGGCGTCGTACGTGTAGTGCCCGGGGTGCTGCGTCGCGATCGACTCCCAGCACGCCGCGACGCGATCGGCGCAGTTCCAGCCCGGCACGATCAGGCTGAACCGGACGGGCGGAACGCCGGCGCCGGCGGCGAGCGCGTGGACATCGCAGCCTTGCGCGCCCAGCCCTCGCAGGCGTCGGGCGTCGCACGGCTGCACGAGCGCGTGTGCCAGCGGCGCGCGGACCGTCGTCATCGCGTCCGCGGTCCAGGGGCCGTGCGCCTGCGCGATCGCGGTCTCGGACTGGTCGTTCCGGCGGGCGCGCGCGTGGAGGGAGTCGGTCCGCGCGTGCTCGTCATCGAGCGGGACCAGCCACTGCGCGGGGCGCGCCTGCGCGACGAGCGGCACGCCCTGCTGCCGGGCCTGGATCGCGAACCACAGGTCGGCCGCGCCCGTCGTCTCGAACGCCTCGGGAGCGACCCGCAGCGTCGAGGTGTGGTACGCGGTCGTGCCGGTCCCCAGCAGCTGGACGAACTGATCGGACCGGAGCGCTTCCTTGAAGTGCAGGACGCGGCGGTTCCGGGTGTAGGCCACCAGGGGATCGGCGAGGTCGACGCCATGGACGCCGATCACGGCGCGGCGCTGGTAGCGCTCGATCGCCAGGATCGTGCGCGTCACGTAGTCGGGCGGGTACTCGATGTCGTCGTCGATCGTGAAGTGGTAGCCCGGGGCGAGCTGCCCGACGAAGAAGAACTTGCCGTTGTCCTTGCGGTCGCCGTGGTCCTGGCTGCGCGCGAGCGTGATCTTCGGGTCGACGAGGAACTTCGGGACGTCCGTGAAGTTGTTCAGGTACACGTCGAGGCGATCGACCTGAGGCAAGATCGACGCGATCGTCTTCTCCAGCACCTTGATCCGGGAGGGCATCGTCGCCATCGACGCGGTCACCGTCTCGTCGGGCGCCTCCTCGCGATCCGGCGTGAGCCGCGCCGGCGCGGGGAACGGGCGGCGGCGCGGCGGGAACGCGAGCTTCGGCGACTCGGCGCCGGCCGAGATCCGCTCGTGCCACGCGACCGCCGCGCGGTGGTACTCGTCGCGCAGCGCGGACGGGTGGAAGGTGCCATCCGTCGTGAGGATGGCGGTCTCACCCGACGTCGTCAGCGACGCCTGGCCGTGGAGCGCGAAGTACGCGACGTGGGGCAGCTTGAGGATCTTCTCGCCCGCCGCGCGCATCCGGCCGAGGAGCTCGTCGTCGGCGGAGACCCGCACGCTGTCGAACCCGCCGAACCTGGCGAGGAACGGCTGGCGCCGCAGCATCAGCGAGATCCGCGCGAGCCGGTTCTTGTGGTTGCCGATGAGGACGAGCTGACCGCTCCCGGCGAGGCGCTGGTACACGACGACGTTGCCGAGCGAATCCGGCCGGGCCAGCAGCGCGGCGAGCTGGAGCTCGAGGCGGTTCCCGACGGAGAAGTCGTCGGCATCCTGGAACGTGACGAAGGTCCCCGTCGCGTGCGTGATGCCGAGGTTCTTGGCGAAGTACGTCCCGCTGTTGCGCGGCGTCTGCACGATCTTGATGCGTGGATCGTGCCGCGTCCTGCGCGTCGCCACGCCGACGGAGTCGTCCGTGCTGCAGTCGTCCACGATGATGAGCTCGAGGTTCCCGTAGGACTGCTCGAGGACGGAGTCGATCGCGCGCTCGACGGTGGCCGCGGCGTTGTACATCGTCATCACCACCGAGATCTTCGGCCGCGCCCCGGCGAGCTGATCGGCGACCGCGGTCACCCACGCCGGTGCGCGCTCGATGCAGATCACGCTCGCTCGCTCCCACGACGCGCCGAACGGCTCGTCGAGCGCCGGCGCGCGGTAGACGTGGCATGGCCCGGCCGCGTCCGCGTCGACGAGCCGCGTCCGCTCGCGCGCCTGCTCGGAGGTCGCGGAGGTCATGGCCGCGCGGAGCTGCTCGACCCCCACCCCCAGGACGACGCACGCGACGTCCTCCTCGGCCGCCATCGACAGCTGATCGAGGAGTCGGCTCTGCAGCGCGCGCGTGTACGCGAAGAACCTGATCGGGCGCTCGGAGGGGCGCGCGCGAGGGAGCCCCTCGACGAGCCGCAGCACCGCGTCGGGGAGCCCCGCGACCAGCGCGCTCTTCGCGGCGTCCGCGCGCAGGCCCACCAGCGCGGGGGCGGCGCGTCGACCGAACGCGCGCCGGGGCTCGACGATCCCGGTGGCATCGCCCGGGAGTCGCTGCAAGACGGCTCGAACGTCGCGCGCGTCGACCCGCTGTGGCTCCCCGAGCACGACGACGTGGTCGCCGACCGCCCGGGCGAGCCCGTAGGCGAAGAGCTCCCTGATCGTGGGGACGTCCTCGAACACGTACGCGCGGACGCGCGGGCACGACATCGCCCGGACGATCTCCGGCGCACGCTCCGCGCTGTCGCGCTCCAGGAGCAGGACCAGCTCGGTCTCGTGGCCGAAGGTCGCGCTGATCCGGGCCAGCGACTTGACCAGCTCGGGCTCCGGACGCGCGAGCGCGATCACGGAGCGCGCCGGCGCGTCGAACGAGCTGGCGTCCACCTTGCCTCGATGGGCGTCGGCGATCGCGCTGACGCGCTCGACGGCGCGCAGGCCAAGCCGCTGGACGAGCGGGTTCTTGGCGTCCCGGAAGAACGCCTGGGGATTCGTCGCGAGCTTGTGCGCCTTGCGCTGCAGCGGAGACCGCAGCGTCGCGTCGACGCCGAGGCGAGCGCCGAGCGCCAGGACCCGCGAATCCCGGATGAACTGGACCGGGTCCCGCCGGAGCTTCCGGTACTTTCGCAGCGTGTCGTCGAACCACTGACCGTCGCGCAGATCCTGGGGCTGGCGGAGTCCATCGAGCGCACGGCGCACGCGCACCTGCTGTGCCGCGAGGTCGTCGATCCGTGCCGTCATCTGATCGAGCGCTGCCTCGATCCGCGAGACGCCGTCGAGGGCCGCGCGTACCTCTGGTGTGCGTTCGTGCCGCGCGGCGTCGGCGGCCTTGGCCTCGCGCTGGGTCGTGGCGGTCAGGGTCCGCAGCGACTCGTGCACGGCGCGGAATCGTTCGTCGAGCGCGTACTGCAGGTACGAGAGCTGATCGTTGAGCACGCCCGCCCCGTCCTGCCCGTGGACGAACAAGATCGTGGCGGTCGCGTTGAAGTGGACGCTGGCGGCGTACCCGAGCTCATCGAGGACGCGGCGGCTCCGGGTGAACGAGCGGTAGGTCGCGCACTCGACGTACAGGATGGGGCGATGCCGACGGATCGTCTCGAGCGCGCCCTCGAGCACCTCGAGCTCCATCCCCTCCACGTCGATCTTGATCACCCGCGGGGGCGCGGGCAGCTCGACGTCGTCCAGCCGGCGCACCTCGACGGGGCCGGCCTCGTCGAGGGACAGGCTCGCCATGCCCTGGTTGCTGGTGCCCGGGGTGACCACCGTCGCACGCGATGGGTGCTGGCCGATCCCGAACGGGAAGATCGTGACGCGCTCCTCCAGGCGATTCAGCGCCACGTTCCTCTCGAGGATCGCGCGCGACCTCGGGTTGGGCTCGAACGCGATCACCCTCGCCTCGCAGATCGCGCCGTAGAACACGGTGTGCGTCCCGATGTACGCCCCGATGTCGATGACGAGGTCACCCGGCCGAAGGACGCTGGCCGCGTGCGCGAGCATCTCGTGCTCGTAGAACTTCCCGCCGCTCATCAGGGACTTCTGGACGTGATCCGAGTCCCGCTGGGGCAGGCTGAACGCCGCCTTCCGCCCGTTGAACTCGAGCACGATGTCGCCGGTCGGCCCGTCGTCGCGATGCGTGCTCATGACTGGATCGGCGCATCCTAGGTTCCGTGCCGCGCACGGTCAAGTCGTTGATTCCTCTGTGATTCCCCAGTGATTCCCTCGGGGAAATGCGCGAGGGCAGGCACGACATGCTGGCCGCGGATGGCCGTGGGCTTGACGACGATCAAGTCCTGGTCCCCGACGCCATGATTCACTTGACGTCCACGTGCGCTGCGGGCTCTCGGCCGCGACTGCTGATCGACCTCGGCGCGACATCGACCTCACCATCGGTGAGGAGTAGGAGTCGACATGTACCCACGCAAGGCCGTCCTGGCGCATGGTCTCGCGCTGAGCATCGGGGTGGGGCTCGCCGCGTGCGGGGCCGAGTCGGACCCGCTGCAGGACGCGCACGACGCCGTCACCGGATCGACCTGGACGATCTCGGCCTTCACCCGGGACGACGGCGCTGGCGGCGAGGAGGACGTGTGGGCGTCCTGGTCCGACTGCACGCGGAGCAACGCGCTGGCCTTCTCGGACGACGGCACGTTCTCGCTCACGGGGGGCGGTACGACCGACTGCCCCACCGAGATCAGCGAGGGCGGCGCGTGGCAGCTCGTCGGCGGGCCGACCACGCTCATCACCGATCGCCTGCTGCACAACGGCGAGGCGGTCGGCTTCGACCTCTACTACCTTGGCGTCTCCATCAACGACGCCAGCATGCAGCTGGAGACCGATCGCCCCGACGGTGTATCGGGCAAGATGTACCTGACCTTCGCCGCACGGTGACGCCGGCGCCGCGCGCGCCGCGTGTAGACGGCGGCGGGATGGTCACGGGGGGCTCCGACGGCGAGCCCGAGATCGGCGCTACGGCGGCGCGACCGCGTCGGCCGCGGGGCACGCGTCCGGCGGCGGGACGTAGGGCAGGGGCTCGGCGACGATCGCGAGCTCGTCCCAGATCACGAAGCCGAGGTAGTCGCGCCAGCCCTCGGCGAGCCACTCGGCGTGGCGCGGCGCGACGAACGGCTGGCAGCGCAGGTACCGCGCGAGCGGCTGCTCCCAGTCGCCGAGGGTGGGATCGTCGGGGTCGATCGTGATCCCCTCGCACGTGCCGTCGTCGGGCAGGCCGCGAACCTGGGCGATCGCGCGGCACTGGGTGGTGCGGGCGTCGTCCCACTGGCCGGCGGCGGCGTACGCCGCCGCGAGCAGGTAGAGGCGGTCCGGTCCGGGCCAGTCGGCGACGAGCCGCTGGGCGATCGTGATCGCCTCGGCGCCGTCGCGGACGCGCGGGTCCGGCGAGCTCGCGAGCAACCACACCAGCAGCTCCGCCGCGACGGGCGAGCCTGGCTGGAGCCGGATCGCCTCGCGGTACGCCGCGGCCGCGCGCCGGTCGAGGCCTCGGTTCCGCAGCGTCGAGCCGACGACGCGGTGCCAGTACCCCAGGACCTCGTCCTCGGTCATCGGCACGCCGTTGGCGCGTCGCGCGACGAGGCTGTCGCGGCTGAACAGGCCCTCGGTCGCGTAGTGCGGGTCGTCGGGCTGCGTGCGCTCGGCGCCGGTCGTCGCCTCCCACGACACGATCGTCCCGTCGGACAGCGGCCACACGACGTAGTTGTGCTCGAAGGCGTCCCCGCTCTCGGGGAGGTCGATCATCGCGAGCGGCAGGCCGAGGCGCTCGCCCACCGCGAGGTAGAGGAGCGAGAGCACGTCGCAGTCGGCGACGTGGAACACCGTGGACCGGGCGCGCACCGCGTCGCGGAGCAGGCGCTGCCGCTCCTCGTTCGCCAGGTTGTCCTCCTGCTGCGCGAGGCTCGTCAGCGCGCTGCCGTCGATCAGCAGGTCGGCGAGTCCGTCGTGGAGCGTGTCGACCAGGCCGCGGCCGGGATAGACGAAGCGCTGGGCGTCCAGCTCGCGCGCGATCAGCGACAGCGTCGCGATCGCCCGCTCGCGCTCGGTGCCGGCGAGCGAGGCCTGCCGGACCCGCGCGGTCGCGGCGTCGATCACCGCGTCGAGCGTGGCGGACACGTCCTCGGCGCCGGGCAGGGAGGCGTGCTCGAGCGCGAGCACGCGGTGCGCGATCGTGGGAGGGGGGAGCGGCGCGGCGGCGGCGAGCGCCGGGGCCGTCGGAGCCCGTGCTGGCGGCTCGCGTCCGGTCGCGCAGGCGCACAGGGTGAGCAGCAGCGCGACGGCCTGTCCCCGCATCCGCCCATCTCATCACGAGGTCCGTCCCACGGCCAGACGTCGCGGGCAGCGCACCTTCGGCGCCGGACCGCGCGTCCGGAGTCCGCGCTTGCGCGCGCCCCGGGAGCTGCGGCACGATCCGGACGATGTGGGGGATCCGCCGCGCGGTGAGCTGCGCCGCGCTCGTCGTGCTCGCGTGCGCGTGCCCGGGGGCGCGTTACGCGGGCTCGATCAAGTCCACGACCGGCGCGGCGATGACGCCGCCGGGCGTCTCGAGCGGGACCACGAACATCGTGCGCCTGGCCGACGTCGGCGGGCCGCTCGCGCGCGCCGGCCTGTTCGGCATGGCGCTGGTCGCGGCGTCCGGCGCGGTCAAGACGCACACGACGACGACGACCCACCGCGAGGGCGACTACATCGTCACCACCGAGACGACGCGCGTGACGGGGATCGACGAGCAGCAGATGGCGAACGCGCAGGCGATGCTCGACGCGGCGACGGGCGAGCAGCCGCTCGGGATCCAGGCGTCGCTCGAGGTCGCGTCGCGGACGTTCGGCGGCGACACCTCGGGCTGGATGTACAACCTCGGGTACGGCGGCAAGGCGTTCCTGTGCGGGCCGGCGCTGGTCTGTTACCTCTACGGCGGCCTCGGGTTCGGCAGGTACACGTTCCACGACCGGACGATCCGCGCGGTCACGTACGACGGGATCTCCGAGACGACCGGCGACGTGGACTTCACCTACTTCGGCACGCCGCTGCGGCTCACGGTGGCGCCGACGCCGTACGCCAGCGTCTATGTCCAGGCGGACGTCAACTGGCTCACGGTGATCGATACGCTCAGCGGCGAGCAGGGGTCGCCGTCGCCGTGGCACCTCGGCGTCGAGCTGCGCGGCGGGCTCGCGTTCGTGCGCGTCGAGCTCGCGGCGTCGCGGATGACCCGCGCCGACTCGTCGTGGCAGGTGGAGGTGGGCCTTGGGTTCTAGCGCCGCGCGCGTCCTCGGCCTCGTGGTCGCGGCGGCGGCGTCGCTCGCCGGCGGCGAGGCGCACGCGCAGCTTCGACCGCCGCCCGTGCCCGACCCGGCGCCGCAGCCGGCGCCCGCGCCCGA
>WYBA01000168.1 GCA_011526095.1 Myxococcales bacterium
AGTCCTTCATGCGACGCAGCGAGCCACGACTGTCACCATCCTTCGACTCCGGGCTCGCTGGCGCTCGCCCGGGCTCAGGATGAGCGGAACTTCGAGATCGCGCGGACTTGGACGAGCTGTTCGTTAGAAGCCGGCGGGCGGCGCGCCAGCGCCGCCCGCCGTGTCGAAGGGCCAGCCTGCCGCGACCGCTCGCCTACTTCACGTCCTTCTCGAGGATGATGAACTCGACGCGGTCGTTGACCGCCGCGGCGCCCTTCTGCGTCTTGGGCACCAGCGTGCGCGTCGAGCCCAGGCCGCGCGAGTCGATGCGCTCGGGCTCGACGCCCCACTGGACCAGCCAGTCGCGCACGACCTTGGCCCGCTTGTCCGACAGCTCCTGGTCGCCGCCGCCGCGCGGGTGGACGTGGACCGTGACGCGGACGCGCTTGAAGTCGCGGTTGGCGCGCATCGTCGCCGCGACCTGGCCCAGCACGTTGGCCGACTTCTTCGTCAGCTTCGCGGTCTGGCCCTCGAACGCGACCGGCTCGAAGATCTCGATCCGGTCCGGCATCACCATGACCAGGCTGTCGCCGCTGTCGGGGCAGCCGTCGTCGTCGTTGTTGCCGTTGATCGTCTCGACCTCGAGCGCGCACTGATCGATCACGTCGGGGATGCCGTCGCCGTCGTTGTCCGGCTCGTCGCAGCCGTCCGAGTCCATGTAGCCGTCGAAGTCCTCGGGCTCCTTCGGGCACTTGTCGTCGAGGTCCTTGATCCCGTCGCCGTCGTCGTCGGCGTCGATGCAGCCGTCGTCGTCGGTGGTGCCGTCCAGGTCCTCGGCCTCGAGCGGACACTTGTCGAGCTCGTCGGCGAGCCCGTCACCGTCGTTGTCCAGCTCGGGGCAGCCGTCGGCGTCGGCGTAGTCGTCGCGGTCCTCGGCCTCCGCCGGGCACTGGTCGTCGGCGTTCGGCACGCCGTCGCCGTCGTCGTCCCGCGTGTCGCGCGGCGGCGGCGGCACCTCGATCACCAGCGGCGCCGGCTTGCGCGCGCGCGGCGCGACGTCGACGAGGAGGAACCCGCGCAGGTCGGGCGAGCCGACCCCGTTGAGCAGGCCGCGCGCGAACCCGGCGGACACGCCGATCGAGCCGCCGAGCTCGTAGCGCACGCCGAGCGCGCCCTCGAGGTTGCGCACGCCGCCGGGGCTGGGCGAGCCCATCCCCGACTGCCCGTACGCCTCGCCGATCACCCACAGCGCCTCGAGCGTGCGGAACGACGCGCCCGCGCCGAACGTCAGCGCGTTGCCCTGGGAGATGTTGCCGAGCTCGCCGGCGCCGCGGCCGATGAACCCGGCGTTGCCGGTGAGCGCCAGCCGGTTCGACCTCCACCCCGCGATCGCGCGGAGGTGACCGGTCGGCCCGTCGGAGCCGGCGAACTGGCCCTCGGTCGCCGTCGGCGCCGTGATCGCGAGCGACGCCGCGACGCCGAGCGCGTCGGTCGACATCAGCGACATCTTGCCGTGCACGATGACATCGCCGAACGCCGTCCCCTCGGCCTTGGTCAGCCCCGAGAACTGCGGGTCGTCGCCCGACTGCGAGTAGAACGGCAGCCGCAGCCCCGCCTCGAACCGCCCGGCGAACGCGTAGGCGAAGCCGAGCTCGAACGCGGTGCGCGCCGCCAGCGGCGTGTCGGTCATCGCGGCGAAGTCCGGATCCGCGGTGCCCACCTGGATCAGGTTGGTCGCGTGGCTGACCGACAGCCCGAGCGCCCACGCGCCGGACACGCCGACGCGCGGCGACTCGACCTCGAACCCGTCGACCTCGGTCGCCGGCGCCGGCGAGAACGTCGAGATCTCGATGTTGCGCGTGTTGTCGGCCCGCGCGGGGGCCCAGCTCGCGACGATCGCGACGGCCGCGACGGTCGCGACGGCCGGGGCGGTCGCGCGCGCCGCGCGCGCCGCGCGCGCCGCGTGGCGGCGCCTCCGGCCCAGCCCCGCGAACGCCAGGCCGAGCCCGGTCGCCGCGAGCCAGCCGCCGCCGCCGCCGCCCGCGGCGCACCCGCCGCCGTGGACGTCGACCTCGACCGCGCGACCGTGCAGCGTGACGCGCGCGTGGTCGAGCGGATCGCCGTCGAGGTAGACCGCGAGCTCGTACGTGAAGTCGCCCGCCTCCTCGGGCGCGAACACCACGTCGTAGGTCAGCGTCGCGTCCGCGGCGAGCTCGCCCCCGGCCGTCGGCCCGACCAGCTCGAACGGGCCCGCGGCCGGTTGACCGTCCTCGAGCAGCGCCAGCTCGCGCACGGTGTACGCCGTGTCGTCCGGGTCGATGTTGGTGATCGCGATGCCGCCGGGGCAGTTGGACTCGGCCAGCTCGCTCAGCGTGATCGGCACGCCGACGCCGGTGACGCCGAGCTCGCACATCCCCGGGCCGACCATGACGTGGCGCGAGATGCCCTGCCCGGTCACCTGGACCTGCGCCATCTCCTCGCCGGTCGTGTCGTTCATCAGCGTGATCGTCCCGTCGAACGCCGTGTACGACGTCGGGCGGAACGCCACCGGGACGCGCAGCTCGCCGCCCGGATCGATCGTCAGCGAACCTGGCGTCCCGACCTCGAACACCGCCGCGTCGGTGCTCGACACCATCGACACCGTCACCGGCGCGCCGGCGTTGGTCGACGGGTTGACCGGGTTGTTCGCGATGATCTCGATCACGGACGGCTCGTCCGGGTTGCGGAACGTGTCCGGGAACTCGTACGCGAGCGCCGGCAGGTCGATGTTCTGATCGACGCCGACGCCCTCCACCTGGACCTGCACCGTCGGCACGCCGAGCGCGTCGACGCTGAGCGTCAGCGTCGCGTCGAACAGCGCCTCGAGGTTCGGATCGAACGTCACGTCGATCTCGGTCGTCTCGCCGACCGGCACCGTGAGGTTCGGGCAGGTCTGGACGGAGAACCGCGCCGCGTCCGGGCCGCTCAGCGCGCAGCCCGAGATCGTCAGCACGTCGGTGCCGCTGTTGCGGACCTGCACGCCGATCGTCTGCGGCGCGGCGTCGACGTCGACGCCCGCGAAGTCGAGCGGCAGCCCGTTGGCCGGGTTGAGCAGCTCGATGCCCGGAGCGACGCCGTTCCAGCTCACCGTGACCGTGTCGGTCGACGGCAGGCTCGACGCCACCGTGATGTTGCAGCTGCCGCCGCCCAGCGCGTCCGGCGTGACGTTGACGTTGAACGTGGCCGTGCCGCCGCCGTTGATCACCGCCGGCAGCGGCGGGCTGATCACCGCGAACGTGCACCGCCCCGAGCTCGACGTCGGCGCGCTGAGCGTGAACGGCGTGTCGCCCTCGTTGCTGATGCGCACGGTGCGCGTCTGCGTCGTCCCGACGCGGACGTTGCCGAGGTCGACGTCGTTGTCCGGCTCGGTGTCGACGCTGACGTCGATGCCCGTCGTCGTCCCGTCGCCGGTCACGGGGATGTTGAACGACGCCGGCGACGACGTCGGCGCACCATCGGTCATCACCGTCAGGTTCGTCGACACGACGTTGCCGTTGACCGGCGTGAACGTGACGTTGACTGTCAGGCTCGCGCCCGCCGCCACCGACCGCGGCGGCGCCCCGCCGACGACGCTGAACGTGTAGACCCCGTTGCCCGACACGATCGAGTTGATCGAGCCGCTCTGGTTACCCGTGTTCGAGATCGTCACCGGCAGGGTCGAGCTCATGCCGACCGGCACCTGGCCGAAGTTCAGCCCGCCCGCGGGCGAGAAGCTGAACACCGCCTGCTCGCCGGTGCAGTTCAGGGTGAAGTCGAACGTCGTGTCGTTGAGCGCGTCGCTGTTGATCCGGAACGTCGTGGTCTTGGCGCCGGTGGAGGTCGGCTCGCACACCACGGTCCACGTGGCCGTGTTGCCGGCCGCGACGGACTGGTTCGTCGTGGACCCGGTCGCGATCCGGAACTGATTCGACTGGCCACCCGTCAGCACGACGTTGCTGATCGTGAGCGTGTCGTTGCCGGTGTTCCGCGCGCTGATCGTCACGGCAGCGCTCGTCGTCCCGACGTCGGTGTTGGCGAACGTGTGGCTCTGGCTGACCGGGACCGGATCCCCGATCTCCGGTGCGATGCCGGTACCGGTAAGTGTCACCTGGGTGTTCGGCTCGCTGAGATCGTCGCTCGCGATGTCGAGCACGGCGTTGAAGGAGGTGCGAGAACTGGGCGTGAACGTCACGGTATGAATCGTCATGTTGGACGTGCCGACCGTGCAGTTCGTGGTGCACGCGGGGGCCACGGTGTACGCAGCCTGGCCCGCGCCTGACTTCATGATCGTGTAGTCGAGCGTCTCGGAACCGGTACCGCTCGACAGGTTCTGCACCTGGAACGTGAGCTGGGTGGGCGTCCCGACACGAACGTTGCCAAACGCGAGCGTCGTCGGGGTCACGTTGATCTCGGGCGCGGTGCCGGTGCAACTCAGCGCGACGACGTTGTCGCCGGACTCCTGATCGCCGTTGATCGTCAGCGTCGCGGACCGTGCCCCGATCGAGGTCGGTGTGCAGGAGATGGTCACGGTCGCCGCAGGCCCACCAGCCGGGACGGTGAAGTTGGTATCGCACGTCTGCCCGGTACAGCCCTGACTCGCGAACTGGAACTGGTTCGCGTCGGGACCGCCGCCGATCACCATCGAGTCGATCGAGAGGGTCGCATTCCCGGTGTTGTCGACCGAGATATTGCCGTTTCCCGTCTGGTTGACGTGCACGTTGCCGATGTTCAGCGTCGTCGCTGGCGTCGGCGAGATCACCGCCTGGGTACCGTTGCCGGTGAGGCTCACCGAGTCGGTGGGGTCGGTGCCATCGTTGCTGTTCACGTTCACCGTGCTCGACCGGGCGCCGACCGCGGAGGGGTCAAAGGAGACCGTGAACGTGGTCTGGTTACCCGGCGCAAGCGTCATGGTGCCAGGGGTACCGAGGGGGAAGTCGCCGGGGTGGAGGCCGGTCTGCGCGAGCGTGAACGTCAGGTCGGCGTTTCCGTCCGTCGTGTTGCGCACGGTGATCGTCTGCGTCGCCGTCGGGCCGTCGCCGACCCGACGGTCGCCAAACGCCACCGAACTCGGAGTGACGGTCATGGCCGGCGCACGCCCGAATCCCGTGAGCGGCACGTCGACGCTCGGGTTGCTCGTGTCGTCGCCCGAGATCCGCAACGTTCCGTTGCGTGCATTCCGATCCGCCGGCGCAAAAGTCACCGTCACCATCACGCTGGCGCCGGGCACGAGGGTGCCCATCGCCGGCGCCACCGAGTAGTCGGTCCCCCCGGCGGTGATCACGGCCGTCCACTCGAGGTTGTCAGTCCCCGTGGCGGCGTTGGTGATCGTCACCATCTGCGTTTCTGGCGACCCGATGTTGGCGTCGCCGAAGTCGAGCGAGGCCGGCAACGTCGTCATGTCGGGCCGGATGCCTTCGCCCGTGAGCGAGATCTGATCGGTGGGGTCGGTGCCGTCGTTACCCGTCACCGTGATGGTGCCGTTCTGAACTCCCTTCCCGGTGGGCTCGACGGGCGCGAACGTGACCGTGATCGCCCCGGAGGTCTCCCCGGGTGCGAGCGTCTGGTCGGCGGGAAGGCTCACGCTGAAGTGCGGGCTGTCATCGGACGCCATGAACGTGAGGTCCTCGTTGCCGTTCGTCGCCCCGTTCGTCACCGTGAAGGTCAGCGTCCGGATCGCCCCGACGTGAGTGTCCAGGAAGGTCAACGACACGACCGAGACGGTCATGTCCGGGGAGGTCCCCGTCCCGGTCACCGAGAACGAGTCGACGTTGCCGTCGGTGTCCGTGAGCGTGAACGTGCAGGTCTGCGGACCGCGCGTCTGGGGATCGAACTCGACCGTGAACGTGACCGCTGCATTGTTGCCCAGCGTGCCGGGCAACGCGCTCGGCGTCGCCGAGAAGTCCAGGCAGTTGCCGCCCATCCCATCGTTCTCGACGATCGCCGACCAGTCCGTATCCGAACCGCTGTTCGTCGCCACGAAGTCGAACGTGGGCGGCGCGTCGCCGATGTGGACGTTGCCGAAGTCGTGGCTGGTGGGCGCGAACGCGATCTCGCCGGCTGCCGCGACGACGGGGAAGGCGAGGATGGCCAGAAGGGTGCCGACGATCGTCAGGCACCGCGAGCTGCGCATGGGCATGGACGCTCCGTGAGGCTAAGCAGGGCCTCCACCGGTCCTCCCGGATGGCGGTCAACCCTGCGAGCGCCGATGGTAACCCGGCATGGCCACTGGAGAACAGAGTGCGCGCCGCCACGCTGCCGCACCTCCACCCACATCACGCCCGACTCTCCGGTCTCAGCCCTCCCATTGCCCCCGGCTGTACCAAGCCCGTGGCCGGCCAACGCCAGAGCCGTCGCGGTGGATCGAGGCCGCTACCGATGCCACGGCCGAAAAGGGCAGGTCGCCGGTTAGAGTGACCCTCGACGCGTGCCGGGACAGCGCAGTGTTAGCGAAACACGTATACAGAGCCGCTGTCATTGCTGGAGTCGTCTTCTCCGTCCTCGTATGGGGCACCGATGAAAGCGTGATAGCCAGACAACGCCACATCCCATCCGAACGTATCATTCGCTTCGGCGTTGGACGCCTTGATGTACGAGGACTGCCCCCACTGAACCAAGTCACGATGAAACAGATAGGCTGCACCGCTCGACTGCGCCGAGTTGTTGTCCCCGTCAGGATCAATACCCTGCCCACCTCCCTGCTCTGATGAGGCGCCAACGAGCAGCAAGTCGCCCCTCAGTGCGAGCGCACTCCCAAACCCGTCTCCGGCACCAGTATTCGACGCCTTCACGTACGCTTCCTGCGCCCATCCAGTGATGGACCGAGCGAACACGTAGACCGCCCCACTACCCGGAGCCGAGTTGTCCGACTCGACGCCGTTGACGCCCGTGTCGAATCCATCCTCCTCAGGTGCTCCAACGGCCAATCGACCAGCCGACAACGCAACGGAGAAGCCGAATCGATCGTTGGCCTGGGCGTTGCTCGCCTTGATGTAGGCGTCCTGTGACCAGAGGTTCCCAGACTTCTTGAACACATACACAGCACCCGCAGAGTTTGCACTATTGTCAGCCTGATCGCCATTGATGCCCTGAGCCGCGCTGTCCTCAAAGTATGTCCCAACGGCGACAAGGTCGGCCGATACAGCCACAGCCAGGCCGAACTGATCGGCATCCGTGTTGGAGGCCTTCAAGTAGGCTTCCTGCATCCACTTCGTGCCGATCCTGCGAAACACATAGGCAGCCCCCGCGGCAGACACGCTGTTGTCAACTGAGTCACCATTGACGCCCGTTGCCCCACTTGACTCACCGTTGGCCCCCACGACAACCACGTCGCCATCGATAGCTACACTGACCCCAAATGAGTCACCGACATCGGCATTCGTTGCACGAAGTTGCGCCTCCGGTTCCCAACCGGTGCCGTCCCACCGAAATACATAGGCGACGCCCGTTCCAGAGTCTGAGGGGGATCCCACCACCAAGGTATCTCCGTCAATAGCAATGTCCTCACCAAAACGATCGTGAGGCACGGTATTTAGCGACTTCAGGTACAGATTCGCGAAGCCGACCCCCGCACTGGCAAAGACAGCACCGCTATCTTCAGCCGCCTCATCCAAGGAGGGATTCACACCGGTCCCACTTCCATCCTCGCCTGGAGATGAGGCTGCGTAGTGTCCCAGATCCGCATCCAACGAGCTTCCGAAGTGGTCACCACCATCCCGACTACTGCCTCCCAGATACGACGATTGCACGAGCCCGATCGCGCCACGCCGCAATACCAGGAACCAGTCTCGCGAGAAGATCCCCGCCACCACCGAGATCTTGATCTCGTTCTCGCCAGGCCCCACCAGAATGGGAGCCGACTGAGCGCCAGAGTCATACGACACATCGTCGACGCGAATGACGTCCGCCATCGGGGCGTCAACCACGACCATGAACTCTTGTGTGAGCAGTGACGTTTCGATCTCCGACCGGCTGCGAGCGGGATCGAACACGAAAGACAGTGGAACGGACATGGACACATCGACGGCGATGGGGCCGACGCACGCAACCCGGATAGGTCGGAGGTCCTCAGCGAGCACGATTCCAGTACCACCGAAGACAACACACTCATGCTGAGTCGGTTGAGTCTGAATCGTCACGGTGTACGATGAATCCGCTGGAAGGTATCCCGAGAACTCAAATGTTCCGTTCTCCGTAATGCTCAGGATCTCATCAACCCCATCCGCCAGCATCCGAAGGCTGACACCGGCAGGCTGCCACAACCCATCGACTTCCCCTCCAACGCGGTAACCACTTGGAGCGTCGATTGGAGCGTCGATGGTCACGCCCGCGTCGCCGCCCGCGTCGCCCTCGAAGAAGGTCGGCGCGTCGATCGTGCAGGCGGCCACAGCCAGCCCAAGCCCTGCAAGAACGAAGAGTTGCGTCCGCATCAGAACCTCCCCAGCACGGCGATGCCGGCCTGATCGGGCGCCGCCCACGCCGAGAGCGTGCGCGGCGGCGTCTCGTCATCGCCGCCGGTGAAGTACAGGATCGCGGCGCCCGCGAGCGCCGCGACACCGACGCCCAGCGAGATGTTCGAGTACAGAGCGCGCTGCTCGGCGCGGTCCACCTTGGCGTTCGCCTCGTCGGCGCGAGCGCACGGGTTCGACGGGCACAGCTCGTAGGCCTCGTCCTCGAGGCCCCGGGCCTGCAGCCCGAGCACGCCCCCGGCGATCAGGCCGCCGACGCCGACGCCACCCACGGCGAGGGCGTACCAGCGCCGGCTGCTGCGACCACGCGCGGGACCGGGCGCGTCCACGGGGGCGCCGCCATTCGCGTCAGCCTCGGCACCGGGCTGCCGCGGCTCGGGCTCGGTGACGATCTGCTTGAGCTCCTTGAACCGGGGGACCTCGACGCTCACCTTGCCCGTCTCGGCCGGCACCGTCACCGTCGTCGACCACTCCTCGTGCCCCGGCGCGCGCCCCGCGACGACGACGTCCCCACCGTCCGACGGCAACGCCCGGTTCCACAGTCCCTCCTCGACCACCTCGCCGTTGCGCGTGACGACGAGCCCGTCCACTCGACTCTCGTCGGGCACGGAGATCGTCAGGTACGACAGGCGTGTCTCGAGCGCCGCCGCGCGGGCTTTTGCGGCCCGGTAGACGCCCGCCTGCTGCGCATCCCCGCGCGTCGCGCGCTCGACGTCGACGAAGAGGCCCCACGCGGTGGCGAGCTGTCCGTTCTTCTCGCGGCAGTCCGCGAGGTTCAGCTTCGTCGAGACCGCGGGCTCGAGCTCCAGGCTCGCGGCAAACGCGCCGCACGCCGCCGCCGTGTTGCCCTCCTTCATGAGGCGCTTCCCGTCCCGGAACAGCTGCTCGGCCTCGGCGGTCCGGGACTGGGCAGCGGCCCGGCCGGTCAGCGCCAGGAGCACGGCGCAGAGCGCCAGGCTCGCCCGGGGCGCGACTCGGGCGCCTCTCGTCATCGGTGTCTGCGATCTCGGCACGTCGAACCCTCCTCTGACCGCGCCTTCGATATCACCCGGCGCGCCGCGACTGCAAGGCGGTCGCGTGCGGCCCATCGGCGCTGGTTGCCGGACGTCATCGACCGGGCCGCGGAAGGGTTGCGTCGTGCCAGCTCTTGCCAGGTCTGCCGCCGTCTGCCCCCGTGTCACCGCCGCGGCTTCGTCATCCCCCACGCCTGCAGCCGGGACACCAGCGTGCGGCGCGAGATCCCCAGCTCCTCGGCGGCGCGCGTCTGGTTGCCGCCGCAGCGCTCGAGCACGGCCAGGATCCGCTGCTTCTCGAACGCGCCGACGTCGTCGCGGAGCTCGCCCGCGTCGACGCCCGGCCCGCCGCCCGCAGGCGCGCCCGCCGCGGCCACCGGCGCGGCCGCCAGCTCGAGGTGCGCGGGCATGATCGGCCCGCCGGTCCAGCGCAGCAGCGCACGGTCGAGCACGTTGCGCAGCTCGCGCACGTTGCCCGGCCACGGGTGGGCGCGCAGCGCCGCGAGCGCCTCGGCCGACAGCGACGGCACCGGCGCGACGCCCTCGCGCTTGCAGGCCTCGACCAGCAGCTCGCGCGCGATCAGCGCCAGCTCGCCGGGCCGCTCGCGCAGCGCCGGCACGCGCACCGTGATCCCGTCGAGCCGGTAGTAGAGGTCCTGGCGGAACGCGCCGGCCTGCGCCATCGCCGCGAGGTCGCGGTTGGTCGCCGCGACGAACCGCACGTCGACCGTGATCGGCCTCGCCGCCCCGACGCGCAGCACCTCGCGCTGCTCGAGCACGCGCAAGAGCTTCGCCTGCATCGCGGGTGACAGCTCGCCGACCTCGTCGAGGAACAGCGTGCCGCCGTCGGCCGCCTCGATCACGCCGGCGCGCGCCGCCACGGCGCCGGTGAACGCGCCCTTCTCGTGCCCGAACAGCTCGCTCTCGATCAGGCTCTCGGCCAGCGCCGGGCAGTTG
This sequence comes from Myxococcales bacterium, assembly GCA_011526095.1. Taxonomy (GTDB): domain Bacteria; phylum Myxococcota_A; class Polyangia; order Haliangiales; family Haliangiaceae; genus WYBA01. The sequence goes on from WYBA01000168.1 coordinate 10,433, forward strand.
ATCTTGATCAGCGGCCCGGCGGCGCGCCGGCTGCGCGCGTGTAGCCGCTCCGCCATCCGCTCCTTGCCCACCCCGGTCTCGCCGAGGATCAGCACGTTGACCGAGCTGCGCGCGATCCGGTCGATCAGGGCGGCGTCGGAGGTCGCGGCGCCCGCGATCTCCGGCGCGGCGTCCGGCGCCGCCGCGGCCGCGCGCGGCCCGAGCTGCACCACGACCAGCGCCGAGCCGAGCTCGACCGCGTCGCCGTCGCCGAGCGCGACGCGCGTTCCGGGCGCCACCGCGCGCCCGGCCACGCGCGTGCCGTTCTGCGACCCGAGGTCCTCGACGGTCACGGCGCCGTCCTCGGCCGCCACGTGCAGGCACGCGTGCCGGCGCGACAGCGACGGGTCGTCGATCCGCACGTCCGCCTGTGACGATCGCCCGAGCACGACCGCGCCGCTCGGCGGCAGCTCGTGCGTCACCACGCCGCCCTCGCCGATCACCACGACGCGCGCGCCGCCGCCGCGCGCGCGGTGCGCCAGGCTGCGGGTCGCGAGCTCGTCGGGGTCCATCGCGGTCATTCTACGCGCGCCGCGGCGGTCGGCCCGAGCGACATCCGCTCCTGGGCGTCGTCGAACCCGGCGGCCGCCGCCGGCTCGGGCCGCACCAGCGACACGACGATCCCGACGATGAAGGCCAGCGGCACGGTGATCACGCCAGGGTTCTTGAGCGGCACGACGGGCGAAGGGTTGCCCAGCAGCTCGACCCAGACCGTCGGCGACAACGTGATCAACGTCAACGCCGAGACCATCCCGGTCACCATGCTCGCGACCGCCCCGGCCGTGGTGAACCCGCGCCACGTCATCGACAAGAGCAGCGCCGGGAAGTTCGCGCTCGCCGCGATCGCGAACGCCAGCCCGACCATGAACGCGACGTTCTGGCCCTGGAACGCGATCCCCAGGCCGATCGCCAGCACCGCCAGCCCGACCGTGGCGTAGCGCGCGACCGCGAGCTGCTGGGTCTCCTCGAACTGGCCGCGCTTGATCACGTGGCCCCACAGATCGTGGCTGATCGCGGCCGCGCCCGACAAGGTCAGGCCGGCGACGACCGCGAGGATCGTGGCGAACGCGACCGCCGCGATCACGCCGAGGAACATCGTGCCGCCGAGCGCTTCGGCCAGCAGCGGCGCGGCCATGTTGCCGCCCGGGTCGACCGCCTTGATCGCGTCGCGCCCGACCAGCACCGCCGCCCCGAACCCGAGGATGAACGTCACCAGGTAGAACAGGCCGATCACGCTGGTGGCGTAGAACACCGAGCGCCGCGCCGTCGCCGCGTCGGGCACCGTGTAGAACCGCATCAGGATGTGCGGCAGCCCGGCGGTGCCGAACATCAGCGCCAACCCCAGCGACACCGCCTCGAGCGGGCTCGACACCAGCTTGCCCGGCGCCAGCGCGCCCGGATACTCGGCGCGCGCCGCGCCGAACAGGTCGAGCGGGTGCCCGACCTCGCGCAGCACCAGCGCCGCGAGCAGGATCGCGCCGGCGAGCAGCATCACCGCCTTGATGATCTGCACCCACGTCGTCGCGATCATCCCGCCGAACAGCACGTACGCGAGCATGACCGCGCCGACGATGACCACGGCCAGCCGGTACGGCAGCCCGAACAGCAGGTGGATCAGGTTGCCGGCGCCGACCATCTGCGCGATCAAGTAGAACGAGACGACCGCGAGCGTCCCCGCCGCCGACGCCACCCGCACCGGGCGCTGGCGCAGCCGGTACGCGACGACGTCGGTGAACGTGTACTTGCCGAGGTTGCGCAGCGGCTCCGCGATCAGGAACGTGATGACCGGCCACCCGACGAGCCAGCCGACGCTGTAGATCAGGCCGTCGAAGCCGGACATCGAGACCAGCCCGGCGATCCCCAGGAAGCTCGCCGCGCTCATGTAGTCGCCCGCGAGCGCCAGCCCGTTCTGCCCGGCGGTGATCGTCCCGCCGGCGGCGAAGAACGCCGCGGTCGAGCGCGTGCGCCGCGCCGCCCACCACGTGATCACCAGCGTGATCGCGACGAACACCAGGAAGCACGCGATCGCGGTGAGGTTGGTGTCGCCGAGCGCGGTCGCGCCCGGGGCCGGCGGCGGCGGCGCGCTCAACGCCCGCCCCCGAGGCGCCCGCGCAGCGCCGCGAGCTCGGCGTCGTAGCGCCGGTTCGCCCACCGCACGTAGACCCCGGTCAGCACAGGCGCCAGCACGATCACCGCAGCCCCGATCACGATCCCGAGGCTGAGCCGGCCGCCCGCCACCAGCGTCCCGGCCGTGCCCTTGCCGAACGCGATCAGCAGGATGAAGCCGAAGTAGCCGATCATCATGACGGCGGTGAGCGCGACCGCGACCCGCCAGCGGCGCGCGGCGAGGCGTCGCAGCGCCGCGCGGTCGTCATCGAGGGCGTCGTCGCCGGTGGCCATGGCGCCGTCGTGTATAACGCAGCCCATGGGCGCTCAGTGGAAGCAGAAGGGCAAGACCGCGGCGGCCGACGCCAAGGGCCGCGTGTTCACCAAGCTCACCAAGGAGATCATCATCGCCGCCAAGGGCGGCGCCGATCCCGCGATGAACCCGCGGCTGCGCGTCGCCGTCGACGCCGCCAAGCGCGCCTCGATGCCCAAGGACACGCTCGAGCGCGCGATCAAGAAGGGCGCCGGCCTGCTCGACGAGTCGGTGCAGTACGACACCGTCGTCTACGAGGGCTTCGCCCCGCACCGCGTCCCGGTGATGGTCGAGTGCCTCACCGACAACAAGAACCGCACCGCGACCAGCGTCCGCGTCCTGTTCCGCAAGGGCCAGCTCGGCAACTCCGGCTCGGTGTCGTGGGACTTCACCCACCTCGGGATGATCGACGCGGCCGCCGGCGCCGGCGCGCCCGACGCCGAGACCGCCGCGATCGAGGCCGGCGCCCAGGACGTCGAGGCGGGCGACGACGGCGCCTGGCACTTCTACACCGAGCCCGCCGACCTCGACGCCGCCGGCAAGGCGCTGACCGCGCAGGGCTGGACGGTGACCAGCGCGCGCCTCGGCTGGCGCGCCAAGAACCCCGTGACGCTCGACGACGCCGCGCGCGCCGAGGTCGAGGCGTTCCTCGAGGCGCTCGACGCCGACGACGACGTCCAGCACCTCTACGTCGGGCTGGCGTGAGCCAGACTCGCGCGCGCCGAACGCAACCGCGGCGCCGCGCCGCCGACAGGGGCGACATGCATCGCATCCTGTTGTTCTGCGTCGCCACCACCGGCTGCTACGCGGCCCCGCCGGTCCGCGCCGGTGGCAGCGTCGGTGGTCGCGCCGGCGCGACCACCTCGGTGACCGGGCACGCGCGCCCCGAGGCCTCGGGCGTCAGCCAGTTCCACGTCGGCGTCACGCCGGGCGTCCGCGGCCCGGAGGGCGCGGCGCGCCGCAGCGACGTCGCCATCGGGTGGCAGTTCGAGGGGACGTTCGGGGATCGCGTCCGGCGCGACCACGGCCCGTACGTCGAGCTCGCGTGGCTTGCCTCGGGCCCCTCGCCGACGCCAGGCCCGCGGTGGAGGGTCGCGCCGACCCTGCGCGCGGAGGTGCTGGTCGAGTCGCCGAGCTCCCCGTGGGACGACCGCGACGTGACCGCGGGGCTCAGCGTCGGGCTGTTGCTCGAGGCGATCGACGGCGGCGGCGGCACGGCGCCGTTCTCCGACGGCGAGGAAGGCGTCGGGCTGGCCGTCCGCGCCGGCGGCCGAGCGCACGGCGACGGCGCCTACGGATTCATGATGATGTCCGTGGAGTTCCGACTCCCTGCCGGCGCACCCGCCCGCCTCGGCCAGTGACCTGCGAGCCGAGCCTTGACCCGCCCCCCCGCGCGCCTCATAGTGCCCCACCGAGCCGGCATCGGCCGTGCTCGTCGATCTCTGACAAGGGGGCGTAACGGTTTCGACGGGGATGAAGACGTTCGGACTGCGCGCCGTGGCGCCCCTGGCCACGTAAAAAGGGGCAATCCTGCAACTGCGAACGACAACAACGCTGTTGCTCTCGCCGCCTGATCAAAACCAGGTAGCGACGACGACCTGAGCTTCCGTCTGTAGCCCAGGCTCGTCGACACAATCAGACTGGACCTCCCGAGTTGCTGGCGTAGGGAGGTCGAGATCAGTCAGCTGCTCGAGTCGGGAGGCCGCCCTCCGCCGCCCGGCTCGCCAAGACCAAACGGAGCGGCTACGCGCGAAGACGTCCGTTCTGAGGCATTTCCGGACCCGGGTTCGACTCCCGGCGCCTCCACTATGATTCCAGCTAGTTGAGCTGATTTTCGGGCTCTGCTGCCATTCTGCTGCCACTCCAAGTCCGCGAAGCCTCGTTCGACGGCATCGCCCCACCACCCGGCGGATCGATTTTGTCGAGCAGGCGAACCGCGTCGCGCGCGACGTCCGGCGACAGGTGCGCGTAGCGCATCGTCATCTGGATCGTCGAGTGCCCGAGCAGCTCCTGCACCGCCTTGAGGGGCGCGCCCCGCATCGCCAGGTGACTGGCGAACGAGTGGCGAGCCACGTGCCAGCCGATCGGGCGAAGCCCGGCCTTCTTGCACGCCCGCCACAGCGGGTGCTTCATCTCGCCCTTCGTCAGCATGTGGCCGTGCAGATCGCTGAACACCAGCGGCCCGCGATGGTGGAGCTGGCGATGCGCCGCGAGCGCGGCGCGCGCCTCCTCCCCCAGCGCGATCTCGCGCGGCTTGCCCGACTTCGGCGAGCCGATGAGATTCCGGACGACGTTCTGCCGCACGAACACGCGCCCGGCGATCAGATCGACATCCTGCCAGCGCAGCGCGCGTAGCTCGCCCTGTCGCATGCCAGTTCGCAGCGCCACCAAGATCAGCGTGCGCCACTCCCCTTCCGCGGCAGCGACCAGCCGATCGGTTTCCTCGAAGTCGAGGAAGTCGAAGTCTGGCCGCTCGGCCTTGAGCCACTCGACCTCCGGCACCGACTCGATCAGGCCGCGCTTGCGCGCGACCACGAGCAAGCGCCGGAGCACCGTCAGGCAGTTGTTGATCGTCTTCGCCGAGAGCGTCCGGGGCGGTGCTCCGTCAGCCCGCTGCGCCGCGCGTTCCTTGCGCTCGGCGTTCGCGGCCTCGGTGTTCGCCAGGGCGACCTTGAGATCCTCGATCACGGCGTACGTGATCCGATCGAGGCGCAGGTCGCCCAGGCGGGGCAGCAGGTGGACGCGCAGGATCATCTCCTTCGCCTCCACCGAGGACGGCTTGTTCTTCACGCGCGACGTATCGAGGAACGTCGGCGCGAAGTCTCTCAGGATCGGCACCTCCTTCGTCGAGGGCGAGGTCGGCTTGGCCTCGCCCGTGGTGAGGACGCGCTGGATGGCGCGGCGCTCGGCCTCCTCGGCACCAGCCCGGGTGTCGGGCAGTCCCTCGGTGGTCGGCACGCCGAAAACCCGCACCTGGCGTCCATCAGGGGTGCGGACTTGTTTGCGGAACAGCCAGCGGCCGTTCCGGTGGTCTCGTCGAACGCTCATTGCGTCTCTCCGTTCGACCACCACTTGCTGCATTCGCCTCCAAGCCATAGCACGAGCGCTCGTCGGCTGAACAGGATCCGCTTCCCCAGCCGGCGGCACGGGATCATGCCGCGCCCGGCGTAGTCGTAGACCGTCTTGCGATCGACGCCGAGGAACGCCGCACACTCCTCGACGCTCATGACCTCGCGCTCGGGAGACGGCAACGACGGCGCGTTATCGTTCGCGGCGTTCCTCACGCCGACGTCGCGGCCTTCGTCACCCTCGTCCCGTCGCGCGGCGCTCACGTCTTCCTCCGCGTCGCGACGCCCGGACGCGACGGCGGCTGGACGAACGCGATCCGCAGCGGGGCGGGCTTCGCGCTCGGCGGCGCCGTGGCGGCGGCTTGCCGCGCCTCGGCGACCGCGGACAGGCGCGCGATGAGCAGGTCGAGCGCCTGGTCGGGCGAGATGCCGGCGAGCGGGCTCGGGGGCGGCGCACCCGGCAGCGTGATGGACTTGCCGGGCTCGGCGTCGAGCGCGGCGAGGATGGCGCGGCACGCCACCGCGCCGGCCGCCTTCTGCTCCGGCGTCGCGCCGTCCATGACGGCCACGCGAATCGACTCGATCATCTCCTGCATGTCACTCCTCCTGGTCGTTGATGGGTCTCGCGAACGCCGAGCTCGCGCACGATCTCGAGCGAGTCGACACGGTCAGAACGGCACCTCCTCCACCGGCTCGGGCTGGCCCAACAGGTTGTCCCGCGGGCGAAGTCGACGGATCAGCCGCGCCTCCTCGTCGAGAGCGTCGGCGGCGGGCGTGACCCGCACCGCGACCTCGACGCTGGCGCGGTCGTAGGTCAGGCCCGGGTCGTGGCCCTCGGCGTACTGGCCGGCCCAGAATCCTTTCCACCGGCGCCACCCCTGCAGGTGCCGCGTCAACGTCTCGTACAGGCGCCCCGCGCTCGACTCGCCCACGTAGACCACGACGGGTTGGCCGTCGGCGTCTCGCTCGCGGATCACGTACACGCCGGACTGGCCGCGGATCGCGCGTAGCCAGGCGGGGTACGGCTCGCCTCGCTCGCCGACCGAGCGATAGGTCAGGCCGGCGTTGCGTGGCGCGCTCGGGTCCCGCAGCGGAACGCCGGCCTCCTCAGCGTCGCGGCGGACGCTCGTACGATAGGCGTCGACCGGCACCCAGGGCTCACCCGGGATCGAGATCCCGAACGGTCGCATCTCCGGCCCCCAGCCCGGGCGGGGCCGACCGATCGCGCGCTCGATCAACGGAAGCACCGCGGCGGGCACGCGGAGATCGAGGTGAAGGTGCGGGCCGCGCGAGTTGCCCGTGTCGCCGCACAGCCCCACCGGATCGCCGCGCCGTACGAGTTGCCCCACCGCGACCAGGACGCGCGACAGGTGGAGGTAGCGCGAGGTGGCGCCGGAGGCGTGGCGGACGGCGACCCAGAAGCCGGCATCGCTCCGATCGGCGGTGACCGCGCGAGTCACCTCGCCGTGGTCGATCGCGAGGATCGGGGTCCCGATCGCCGCGGGGATGTCCAGGCCACGATGAAGCCGGTCGCCCCGTGACGCGAGCCAGCCGCTCGACACGACGGCGCGAACGTCGGCGGGCAGCGGGCGGCCGAGGTCGAACAGCGACCGCGCGGCGTGCGGCGCGATCGCAGGGCCCAGCGGCATGGGGTGCGGCGGGTGGGCCGCTGGCGGCGGCGGGCTCGGCGCGGCATGCCCGGAGCGCGGGCGAAGCAGCGCGACCAGCGCGAGCGCCCCGGCGGCGCCGAGCGCGATCACGGACGCGGAGCCGCGATCGCCCCTCACCGCGACCTCCGCCCGGGCACGACGGCCGCCGCGCTCCACACCTCGGGGGCGGCCCACACACGTACGCCCGCGGCCTGGAGCGCACGGACGATCTCAGCGATGACGCCCGTGATCGCCGCGCCGGTCGCGCGGACCTCCGCCGCACCGGCTACCCGGCAGCGCGCCGTGGCGGTCGGGACGTCGGCGCGTTCACCGTCCACTTCGATCCCGTCGCCGTCGATCCGGACGCGGCACGGCGGCGCGGGGCGCTTGGCCGGCTGATCGGCTGCCGACACGCTCGCCGCCTGGGCCTGGCCGATGCCGAGCCCCTTGCCGCGGAGCAGGAGCCAGAGCAGGAGCGCGCCACTGCCAACGATCGCGACGGTGCGCCCGTTCGTGTTCTTGTGGTGTCGGTCCGCCATCACGTCCTCCTTGGGGAAGGTCAGAGCCCGAGGCCCCGGATCCGGCACACGGCCCAGTCGGGGTCCTCGGGGTCATCGAAGGTCTCGACGGCCGCCGACACCGGACGGCCGGTGTCACGCGCGAGCCGCTCGACCCACGCGGCGACCTTGCGCATCTCGACCGGCGTTCCGTTGACGACGACGTTGCCCGAGAAGTCGACCGTGGCGTCGTCGTTCACCCGCGCGCCCGAGTGCTTGGCGACGAACCGCGCGAGCCTCGCGGCCGCCTCGCGACGGCCGGCACCCTGCCGTGTCGAGCCTTGGGTCCGCGCCTGCGCGGCGAGCGTTCGCAACTCGGCCAGCTCGCGCTCGGCCCGCCCAACGGCCCTACGCACGTCTCCCCGGGGCCGCTGCCGCCCGCGACGCCCGCGGCGGGCATTCCGTCGCTGCGCGATCAGGATCCCCGCGGCGGCGAGCGCGGCGGACAGGTCCGCGTAGGCCGCGCTCGGCGCGTCGTCGGCAAGCACGAGGTCGGCGCGCCCGGCGGCGCGGCACCTCGCCACCGCGGCGGGCACGTCGATCGCGACCCCGTCAGCCGTAAGCCCCTTCGCGTCGAGGCGTAGCGCGCACGGTGGGAACGTGGCGACCACCGGCGCGGGGGCCGCGCGCGGCGGCAACGCCGAGGGGGGCGGGTTCTCCGCAGACTCGTCGCGGAGCAGCGCCCACAGCCCGAGGCCAGCTCCGGCCCCGAGCGCGAGGACGAGTGCGGTGTGGTCGTTCGACATGCGTCTCCGTTCGGGGTTGGAGTCAGGGCTTCGCAGACGTTTCGCCACGTGCGGCGGCGCGCTCGTGCTCGTAGAGGCGCACGACGCTCCGGCACCACCGCAGCTTGGCGGCGTTGGACAGGTGGCGAACCGCCCCGGCCGCGCGCGCGTGCTGAAAGACGAGTTCGATCGTGATGTCGGTGAGGCCGCGCGCCTTGAGGTGGCGCACGACCTTGAGCACGCCCCCCGAGGCCGAGAACCCGGCGTTCCACCCGGCGACGACGAGTGCCACGAAGTGCGGGTTGTTCCAGTCCGCGCGCAGGTTGGGCACGCCGTCCTGGTGCTTGGCGTACTGCGTGATGATGAAGCGCAGCAGCCAGCACGCGATCGCGACGTTGATCGCGGGGTCGAGCAGATCGCGGCGTGTGTACCGGGTGCCGTGCGCGCGGTTGTAGTCCGTGCGGACGACCTCCACGATCTGCATGAGGCCCCACGCCGGCCCGGATCTCTCCTCGGGGTTGAGGTTGGACTCGCGCTTGGCGAGCGCTCGGAGGAACTCGACCGGGATCGACTCGCGGTACATGTCGAAGATCCGATCGAAGCGACGCGACGGGCGCCGGCTCATCGCCTCGTCCTCCTCGTCGCGAGCGGCGGTGCCGCCGCCACTGGTCGAGCCGGGCAAGCGCGTGGGCGAGGCCACCGGAACCTCGTCACCGATCGACGGCGACGGGGCATCGGTCTGCGCGGGTGACGTGACCGGTGCGGCGTCGGGCTTGGACGCGGGGCGACGCGGGCGCGCCGGCGTGGGCGCGGGGCGGGCCTGTGCCGGCGGCCCGGCGGCCGGCTGCTCGGCCGGCGGCGGTGTCGCCGGCTGGCTCGAGTCCGGAACCGGCGCCACGGGCGGGGGCGCGGCTGCCGCGAGGTCCTGCGGCGCGGGCACGCTCGCCGCGGGGCCCGCGAGCCAGCGCTCGATCACGAAGCGGCCGAGCGCGTAGCCGGCGACGCCGCTGCCGAGGAGCATCGCGCCGGTGGTGAGCACGTCGTGGTCCTTCACGGCACACGCCCCTGGGACGTGACCTTGACGTGCAGCCGGTCGAAGACGCTCGCCTCGGGATCGTCGTCGTAGTCCTGGGCGCCGTCGATGCCGCCCCACCACTTGGCCCCCTCGCGGCTGTAGACGAGGACGTCGAGGTTGATCCGCACCGTGGTCGTCAGCGCGAGGCGGCCCGCGAACGCGACCGCCTCCTCGAACGTCTTGAAGATGTGCTCCTCGCCCTGGTTGTCGTCGACGGCGAACTCGACGTCCTTGTGTCGGTTGTCGGCGGCGCCGCGGAGTCGCGCGCGACGCCGCGCGTTCCGAGGAACGTCGCGGGCCACGACGGACTGATCCACGAGCCATCTCACGAGAGCGTCACGGGTCGCCATCGATGCCTCCGGCGGATGTGGGTGATGGGGGAGATCGGGATCGGGGCCTGGAGTCGCGCGAGCGACCCGCGGCCGTCACGGGTTGGTCAGTCGCTCAGAGCTCGTGCGTTCGCGTCCTCGCTCAGTCCGTCACGATGTAGACCGTCGAGGGCACGTCCTCGTCGGCCGACTCGTCCGCCGGGCACGCGCACGCCGGGTCGCCACCGCTGCCGGTGAGGACGTCGTCGGGCGCGGGCTTCGGCGGCGCCGCCTTGTAGAGCGGCGTCGACGGGAACGCCTGCCACCAGCACCGCGAGGCGGCGGCAGCGGCGGAGCCGCTGCTGCCGTTCTTGGTGCGGTAGACCGGCGCGCTCCCGCCGCCGAACAGGTAGCACCAGAGGTTCCCGAGGAACCCCGGGCGCTGGGCCTGCTGCGGCTGCGGGCTGCATCCCCGGTAGGCGGGGGCCTGGTTGCGATAGAGGATCTCCATCGTGTTGGCCTCCGCCTACTTGAGGATCTTGCCGAGCAGCGACCCGAGGGTTCGGAGCTGCTCGTCGCGCTTGGCGTGGGTGGCGAGCGCCGTCTGGTAGATCACCAGGTTCTCCACGTCGGTCTCCACGTCCCCGGCGCCGGTGGGCGCGCCAGGGAGCGGCTGGATCGCGGCGAGGATCTGGGCCGCCAGCTCGACGACCTCACCGGTGGTGAGATCGCCGATCAGCTTGCGCTGCTGCTGCGCGGGCTCCTCCTGGATCACGACCGCGCGCCGGTCGCCCCCGCGGCCACCCGAGTGGATGACCGTCGGGCGCCGGCTCGGCGGCACGACGACCGAGCTTCCGCCCGGCCGTCGCCCACCGACCACCATGCGCCCGCCCGCCTTGCGGCGGTCGAGCACCGTGGTGCGCGCGTTGCGCTCGTCGTCGTCGAGGTAGATCACGTCGTACTCGTCCATGCGTCTCTCCTTGGCTGTGCGACGGCCGGAGCCGCCCGCGCGACGCCAAGCCCCGATCCCGGTCCTCGATTCGCGGCCTACGCGGCCTCGTCCAGATCGATCTCGATCGGCGTGTCGTCGTCCTCGTCAGCGACCTCGTCGTCGCGCGTCGAGTAGCGGACCTCGTCCTCATCGAGCAGCTCGAGATCGGAGGACACGTCGCGGAACAGATCGACGACGACCCCGCGCCCGGCGGCTTGCTGGCGCGGTCCGGGCGGCGGCGGCGCAGGCGGGGCGGGGAGCTGCGCCGGCTGCGCGGCGAACGCCGCCGCTTCGGCGCGGGCCTTGGCCTCGGCCTCCAGCTTCGCCTTCTCCTCGTCGGCCTGCTGCGCCTTCTTCTCGGCCAGGCGGCCGAGCTTGACCAGCGCGTACTGGCCGGCCCCGGCGGCGGCGACCCCGGTGAACGCCACGCGGGTGTTGCCGTCGGTGAGGTACGCCCCGAGCCCGCCGGTCGCGGCCATGAGCAGCGAGACCGTCTCGGGCTCGGCCACCTTCTGGTTGACGATCAGCCCGCTGGCGATCGCCGAGCCGACGCTGCCGGCGACGGCGGCGCCGATCGTCTTCCAGGGCGGGGCCTCGCCGCGCCGCGCGGGGCGCACGCGCGGACGCGGGCGCGGCGGCGCGCCCCCGCCGGCGCCACCACCGTTGTTGCGGTGGTGCGGCGACTTCTTGTGCTTGGCCTTCAGCTTCTTCTTCGGCTTCATCACGACCTCCTTGGTGTGGGCTCCTCGGCGTGCGTCAGGCGGCGTTGCGGTGGCGCGGACGGTGGGTGCACTGGCCGCAGGGCGACTGCTCCGGCTCGTCGTCGAGCAGGTCGAGCAGCCCCTGGGTCGCCAGCTCGTGGTGCGCCTCGCGGAACAGGGCGACGATCTCCGGCGAGAGCGTGGCCGGCGTGCGCGGCGCGACGAGCGGCGGCGGCGAAGACCGCGTCGGCCCGCCGAGCGGCACCCGCGCGTGAGGCTGGTTGCGCGGCATCAGCGGCACGACCTCGGTGGGCAGGCCGATGCGATCGAGCACGGCGACCATCTCCGACATCCCCAGCCCGACCTCGGCCTCGAAGATCCGGGCGAGCAGGCCGGCGGTGAACAGGACGTCCTCCGACGGGACGCTGCGCACACGCCGGCCGCGGAGGCGCGCCAGGACGTAGCGCCGGGTCGCGCTGACGCGACGGCGACCCTCGGGCCAGTCGGCGACGTCGGTGGCGGCCAGGTCGAACGCCCACGTGACCAGATCGCCGAGCGCGGCGATCGCCGGGCCGTAGTCGACGCCGCCGACGTCGGCCCAGGGATGGGGGCGCCGCGGCGTGGCGCGGGGCGCGTGCTTGGGAGCGGTGCGGTTGTCGTTCTTGGGCTTGGACACAGGACACTCCTTCGGCGCCGGCAGACCGGGCCGCTCGTGCCGCCTGGCGGGGTGCGCCCGGCGACGGTTCGGGGAATCGGCGATCGAGTTCGATCGCTCGTGGTCGTGGAATCAGATCCTCGCGGCGAGCCACCGGCCGGCGATCGCGTCGGGGGTCAGCGCCGCGAGAGAGCCGAGCATCGGGGGCGGCGCAGCGAGCGGCCCGAGCGTGAGCCCCTCGCGCTGGAGCTCCTGCTCGATCGAGCCGAGCACCGGCGGCGAGACGAGCGACGCGAGCTTGACCCGGATCGCCTGGGTCGCGACGTTGGTGCCGAGGCGCGCCCCGACGCGGCCGAGCGCGGCGAGCAGCGGCGTGTTCGGCTGGATACGGTAGCGGCCCACCCGCAGCTCGGCGCGGTTGCGCGGCGCCCGCTCGGCGAGCCACTGCCGCGCGGCGGCCTGGTCGAGCCGGTCGATCG
>WYBA01000169.1 GCA_011526095.1 Myxococcales bacterium
TGGGCCGGGACAACGCCGACGTCAGCCGGTTCGCCCGGCATTTCCGCGACTACATGCTGGGCAACCTCCAGCGATTGCCGCCCGACGCCGCCATCGGCGACTACTTCGGCCGGCTCCCCGACGGGACCCACTTCGTCCGGGTCTCCCGGCTGGCCACGGTGCTCGACCGGGGAGCGGTGCCCGACGGATCGCACGACCGGGTGGTCATCCTGGAACAGGACATCACCCTCCAGGGCGCGGAACGGTTCCGGCTGGAAGTCTGGGGCCGCGGCCACCTGACCGGCGGCCCGGGCGCCGAGTACCGCGCCATCCTGGGCGAGCACAGCGTGCAGCTGGGACCGGCGTCGGTGGTCTGGCGCTGGATCCACGCCGCCGACCACCTCACCGTGGGTGACGGCTGTGCGCTCTTCGGTCGGACCTCGAGCGACACCGCCATCCTTCGACCAGGTCGAGCACGTCCGCGTCATCCTCGACAACCCGTACACCGTGGTGGAGGCCGACCGCGGCCCCGACGGGTTCGACCTCGAGCTCGAGGTCGTCGCCGAGGCGCAGACCGGCCAGCTCCTGCTCCTCGGCGAGGACGCCGGCGGCACGCTCGTCGCGTACGGCCGCACGCCGCCGCTGCCGATCGCCGCGATCGACGCCGACATCTCGATCTACGTCGCCGCGCCGCGCTCGATGGCGGAGGCCCCGCAGTCGCTCGAGACCGGGCGCACCGAGATCGCCAGCGCGCTGCTCGAGTACGGCGTCGTGCTCGCGGGCGGCCGCGACGGCGACGGCGAGCCGACGGCGGATCTCCAGATCTACAACGCCTACGACCACGAGCTGCAGCGCGGCGAGGACCTGCCCGAGCCGCGCGCCGGCGTGTCGCTCGGCACCGGGATCACCGGCTTCGCCTACGTGTTCGGCGGCGAGGACGTCGACGGCGAGCCGCGCGGCACGCTGTGGCGGTTCGACACCACGATCAGCCCGGCGGGCGCGTGGCTCGAGGTCGACGAGGACGAGACGATCGCGCGCGCCGGCGCGCCGCTCGCGCCCCTCGGCAACGACGCGTTCCTGGTCACCGGCGCACCGCCGCTGCTGCTCGAGGGCCTGCTCCTGCGCACGACCCCGTTCGACGAGCCCTCGATCCTCGGCGGCCTGCCGGCGACCGTCCAGGTCGCGGACGTGCCCCAGCTGCCGATCTTCACCATGGTGATCGGCCAGGGCGCGGGCCCGACCGGCGTCGTCGAGCTGTCCGGTGGGCTCCTCACCGAGCGCAGCGCCCCGGCCGACGCGCTGCGCACCGGCCACGGCGTCGCGCCGACCGCCGACGACGAGATCATCGCGATCGGCGGCACCGACGGCACCTCGGTGCTCACCTCCGCGATCCGCGCGACGCCCGCGACCGGCATGATCTCCTCGGTGCCGGACGTGCTCATCACCGGCCGCACCGAGGCCGCGGTCGCCGCGACCGCGACCGTCCTGGTCGTCGCCGGCGGCCGCGACGCCTCCGGCGAGGTGCTCGGCGACGTCGAGCTGATCGACGCCGCCACCCTCGCCCGGATCGGAACGATCCCGCTCGTCGTCCCGCGCGCCGGCGCGATCGCGCGGCCGCTGCCCAACCAGCAGGTGCTGATCGTGGGCGGCGTCGACGCCGCCGGCGTCCCGGTCGACGTGATCGAGCTGTTCACGCCCGATCCGCCGCCGATCGACTGATCCTGCGCGACACGCCCCGCGCCCCTCCCACCGCGCAGGCGCCCCGGCGCGCCCGCCGCTCGACGATGCGCCTCGCCCGTCGTCGTCGCCGACATCTTGCGGCGCCACGTCGCCCACGTCGCGCCGACGGCCCCGCGCCGACGGGCCGGCCTCCCGGCGGCCGACGCGGCCCCCGCCGCGACGGCTACCGCTCCCGGCCCGTCTCGGTCTCCGCCTCCGGCTCCGGCTCCGTCTCCGGCTCCGTCTCCGGCTCCGGCTCCGTCCCCGTCTCGGTCCCCGTCCCCGCCTCCGTCCCCGTCCCCGCCTCCGTCCCCGTCTCCGGCTCCGGCTCCGTCCCCGCCTCGGTCCCCGTCTCCGTCCCCGTCCACGTCCACGGCCCCGCCTCCGGCTCCCCTTTTCCGTCTCCGCCCCCCCCCCCGAATACGGCTCCTTCTCCCGCCCTCACGGGCCTGGCGCCGCCGCCCAAGGCCAACAGGAATCTGTAACTCGCGTGAGATGCCTTACATCGCGAGCTTCTTGCCCCCGCGTATCGTGGCCGTCTGGAGGTCACGCATGAGCTCGTCACGCGCCGCCGCCGTCACGATCGCCGCTCTCGTCCCCCTGACCGCGTGTGGAGGGCCCCCGCAGGACTCGACCGACGCGATCCTCATCTACCCGGCCGACGCGGGCCCTGACGCCGTCGCCGCGCCCGACGCGGACATCAGCCTGTGTTCGACCGAGCTCCCTTGCCCCGCCGCCAGCCCAGGGCGCGTCTCGGTGTGCGGCCGCGTCCGCGACGTCGAGACCAACGCCGTGCTCGAGCAGCCGGGCGCCACCGGCGAGCCATGCGATCCCGATGCCCCGACGGCCGACGGCCCATGCTCGCTGCGCCTGGCCGCCTACGCCGCCCTCGACTTCGCCGGTAACCCCACGGGCACGCCCCCGCTGCCGACCGAGACGTACCGCCTCGACACGTGCGGCCGGTTCGTGCTCGGCAACGTCGTCCGCCCGACCCTCGGCGGCTACATGGGGATCGGCGTCCACGACGCCTCGGGCACCGGGGATCGCCTGCTCAGCGGCGCCGCGTTCGCCACCCAGAGCGCAGAGACTCGCACGGGCGCCGACGTGTGGAGCCTCCGCCGGACCACCGACGACGCGTGGCAGACCTCGTCCGGCCTCGCCGGCGAGAGCTTCCACACCCGCGGCGCCGTCCTGCTGCTGTTCCGGCATGGCGACGAGCCCGTCTCCGGCGTCACCGCGATCGTCGGCGGCACCACCGTGCCCTCGCAGGACTACTACTTCTCCGACAGCACCCCGGACAGCCGAACCACCGTCGCCCCCGGTCAGGCGACGACGGGGCTGAACGGGTCCGCGCTCGTGACCGGCACCTCCCTGGTCAACCACGGCGGTGACGGCGGCGAGCCGAAGGGATGCCACTGGGTCGACGCCCTCTCCACCTCGATCCGCGGCGTCATGCTCGTCGCGCCGCGCACGCTCGCCGAGGACTTCGGCGGCGCCTGTCCGACGGGCGGCAGCAGCTCGACGGTCGCCGACTGACGGCGCGACAGGCACCCACGAACGCGCCGGCCCGACGTCCGCTGAGCGAAACGACACCTCCCCAGCGACGACAACGACGTCGCCCCATCCGGCCCGCCCCCGGCTCCCTGCCGGCCGCCCACTGCCGCGCCCCATCGGTCCGCATCCCATCGCCCGTCCGCGACCCGCTCCGCCCGCGACCACCGGCGGCACGCAGGCGCCACCCGACGCCGAAAAAGGCGATGGCCCGAATCGAAACGATTCGGGCCATCAAAAAAACCCCGGCAGCGACCTACTCTCCCACAGGGTCTCCCCTGCAGTACCATCGGCCCTGGAGAGCTTGACTTCCGTGTTCGGGATGGGAACGGGTATGACCTCTCCGGAGTAGCCGCCGGGAAA
>WYBA01000170.1 GCA_011526095.1 Myxococcales bacterium
AGGGCCGGCTCTACTACCGCGTCGGCATGAGCTACGCCCCGGCGGATCTCAAGCTGGCTCCGGCGGATCATGGCTTCGTCGTCTCCCGCCGCTACGAGGCCGTCGACGACCCCGCCGACGTCTCGCGCGACCAGGACGGCACCTGGCGGGTCAAGGCCGGCGCCCGCGTCCGCGTCCGCCTCACCATGATCGCCGAGAGCCGCCGCTACCACGTCGCGCTCGTCGATCCGCTGCCCGCCGGCCTCGAGCCGATGAACCCCGCGATCGCCGTCACCGGGCCGATCCCCCAGGACCCGCAGTCCCAGCAGTCCCAGGGCAGGTACTGGTGGTGGTACCGCACCTGGTACGAGCACCAGAACCTGCGCGACGAGCGCGTCGAGGCGTTCACGTCGCTGTTGTGGGAGGGCATCTACGACTACACCTACGTCGCCCGCGCCACCACGCCCGGCAGCTTCGTCGTCCCGCCGACCAAGGCCGAGGAGATGTACTTCCCCGAGACCTTCGGCCGCTCCGGCACCGATCGCCTCGTCGTCGAGTAGGCGAGCAGGCGCGGGGCGTCCCCGTCAGGACGTCACTTCGGTGACGTCCGCGGGGGTGGCCAGGTTGTCAGTCGCGCGTAGCGCGGCGACGATGTCGTCGTCGCTCGCCTCGCCGCACAGGGCGCGGAACACGACCTCGGTGTAGGCGCGGCGCGCGGGCGCGCGGAACCCGTCGGCGCCGGACTCCGCGCCGGCGGCGCGCGTCTGCGAGCTCTCCGACCACAGCGCGAGCATGACCGGCGCGCGCAGCACGTCGATCGCGTCGTCGCCGTGACGGTCGCGCAGCCGCTCGCGCAGCTCGAGGTCCGCGCCGAACCGCGCCGGGCGGAAGCCGCCGAGCTGGTCGAACGTGCGCCGCGGCAGCATCAGCGACACCATGCACAGCCGCAGCGAGGCGCCGGGGAACCGGGCGAGCTGCCCGTCAGTGGTGAGCCGGACGAAGCAGCCGTAGCTGGCCGCGGCGCCCGCCCGCACGCGCGCGACCTGCGCGGCGAGCCGCGTCGGCAGCGCGAGGTCGTCGGCGTCGTGGAACGCGAGCAGGTCGCCGCGCGCGCGCGCGGCGAGCGCGTTGCGCACGTTGTACGCGCCCTGGTTGCGCGCGGAGGTGAACACGCGGACGCGCGGATCGACGCGCGCGTGGGCGAGCGCGCGCGCGACCGTGTCGTCGTCGCTGGCGTCGTCCCCGACGAGGAGCTCGACGTCCTGGTAGCTCTGGCCGCGCAGCGAGGCGAGCGCGTAGTCGATCGTCGCGGCGGCGCGGTGCGCGGCGACGAGGACCGAGACGCGCGGGCCGCGGACCGGCGGTGGCGGCTCGAACCGCACGCGTGCCAGCCACGGCGCCTCGCCCGGGACGACCTCGGCCCCGGGCAGCCCGTAGTCGGCGAGGTAGGCGGTGAGCGCGGCGGTCGTGGCCGGCGCGCCGGCGAGGCGGCGCTCCGGGTCGCGCAGCCACGCGCGCAGGCCAGCCGCCGGGGCGAGCGGTGCGTTCGGCGCGGGCGCGGGCGCCTCGCCGCGCGCGCGCCTCGTCTCGGCGATCCACCGCCGCGCGTCGTGCCGCGCCCGCGCGGGCAGCTCCACGAGCCGTGGCTCGAGCGACGCGGCCAGCGCGGCGGCGCGGTCGTACGCGCCGGCGTCGAGCACGACACGCAGCTCGGCGAGCGTCCACCGCGGCGCGTCCGCGTCGGCGGCGCGCGCCCGCGCCGTCCGCAGCGCCGCGAGCGCGCGGACCTGCGGGTGGCGCGACGGCGTCGACGCCGCGCTCGCGACATAGGCGCGGTCGAGCGCGGCGGCGCGCCACCAGTCGCGCGCGTGCCAGCCGGCGCGCCACAGCGCGTCGCGCGCGCGGCCCGAGGCGGTCACAGCGCCGCCCCGAGCTCGACCACGTAGCGGCGCAGCGCCTGCGACGAGGACGCGTCGCCGACCGACCCGTCGCGGTCCTGGTGCGACACGCGCCCCTCGACGTACAGCGGGCCACGCGTCGGGCGCCACCGCAGCCACGACTCCCACTCGAGGATCGTGTCCTCGGCCTCGACGTCGAACGTGAGCGACTCCTGGTTGCGGTCGAGGCCTTCTTGCGACGCGTAGCGCCCGTACTGCACCACGCCGCCGAGGTCGAGTCGCGGCCCGGCGAGCCGCGCCTCGAGCTCGACCCGCCCGGACGCGCCCCACGCGTAGTAGTAGCCGTGGCGGTCGAGGATCGTCTTCTCGACCTCGTCGGGGTGGTCGGCCTCCCAGCGCGGGTGGGCGCCGGCGTGGAGCCCGGCGAAGTCGACGTGGGCGCGGGCGCGGGCGCGCACCACCACGCCCGGCGCCAGGACGTGGTGATCGAGCGCCAGCCCCGGCAGATGCGTGAGGCCCTGGCGCTCGCGCCAGCCGCCGAACAGCTCGCGGCGGTAGCGGTAGCCGATCGCGACGCCGACGGTGGTCGCGCTGCCGACGCCGCCGTCGGGGACGTGCTGGGTGTGCCAGCCGGCGATGATCGCGTCGCTGTGCCAGTCGAGCGCGATCGCGTCGGGGCCGAGCGCGAGCCGCACCGTCAGCGCGGTGACGTTGGCCTCGGCGAAGCCGCGCCGCAGGTGGCGCGCGGTGAGGTAGCCGGGCAGCGCGGCGAGCTCGCCGGTGAGGCGCAGCTCGCCGATCGTCAACGCGTCGGGCGCGTCGGCCCCGGCGCCGTCGGCGGCGTCCCCGGACATCACCGCGCGCGACACGCTCGTCGCGGTGAGGAACCGGTGCCAGAGGTCCGACGACAGCCCGAGCGCGTCCGGCGCGGTGCCGGCGCGGACCGCGGGCTTGCCGTCGAGCGCGTGGTGCAGCGCGCGCGGGGCGTTCGGCACCCACGCGACGTAGGGATGCCACCACCGCGGCGCCGGCGCGCTCTCGACGTAGCGCCCGAACCAGTGGACGAACTCGCCGAGCGCCGTGCCGGCGATCGTCGTCGAGATCACGTCGTTGACGCTGACCTTCTCGCGGAACTCCAGCAGCCACTCCCACGCCATCGACGTCGCGAGCCCGCACCCGATCGACGCCGGCAGGCTCAGCTCGTTGGCCCGCGCGACCACGTGGAACGCGCCGCCGTTGAACGGGTGCCACGCGAAGTTGATCGGGAACGGGTTGTTGTCGAACCGCCAGGCGTCGCCGTTGAAGCGCTGCTGCCAGCTCGGGAAGTCCCAGTCCGCGACCTGGCGATCTCGGTCGATCCAGTACCACCCGGCGCTGCCGGCCATGATGACCGTCTCCTCGAGCAACGCGCGCAAGTAGTGCGGCGGGCGCCGCGCGGTGAGCGTGTCGTACGCGAGCTCGAGCGCCGCCTCGTCGGCGTCGCGGTACGGGGCGTCGGCGCCGTCGTCCGCGCGGGCGGTCGACGTCGCAAGGACGACGATCGCCGCCGCGAGCAGCGGCGCCTGGGGGCCTGGACCGGGCGCACGGGAACGACGACGCAACCGCGCCAGTCTACGCCAGCCTCCGCGAACGCCGCTCACGCCGTGCGCTCTTCGTCGTGCGCGCGATCGGTCACGTCGGCCACCAGCCGCAGCCATCGATCGCGGAACGCCTCCGGGCGGAATGCGTGCAGCGATGCGCGGCATCGCGCGCGCAGCCGGTGGCGCAGGGGCTCGTCGGTGATCAGCCGCTCGAGGCCGTCGGCCAGCGCGCGGATCCCGCCGGCGCGGTCGACCAGCCAGCCGTTGTCGTCGTGCTTCACGAGCTCGTTCACGCCGGCGCAGTCGGCGTACGCGACCACCGGGACGCCGCACACGAGCGCCTCGGCCACGGCCAGCCCGAACCCCTCGAACTCGGCGGGGTGGCAGAGCACCTCGGACTCGAGGTAGACGGCCTTGATCTCGCTGGTGTCGCCCTTCAGCGTCGCGCGGTCGCCGACGCCGAGCTCGTCGATCTTCGCCTGGAGCTTGTCGCGGTCCGGCCCGTGGCCGTAGAGCTCGAGCGACCAGTCGGGGTGGCGCGGCGCGAGCAACGCCCACGCCTCGACGAGCTGGTCGTAGTTCTTCATCCCGATGAGCCGGCCGACGCCGATGATCACCTTGCGTCGTGGGCGCGGCGGCGCGGCGTCGAGGAACTCCTGCGACACCGCGTTGGGGATCGCGACGATGCGGTCCTGCAGCGCGCGCGGGAACCACGCGCCATAGGTCGGGAACAGCACGTGGATCCGCGCGGCGGCGCGCAGGCTCAGCCGACGCAGCGCCTTGTCGATCGGGTTCTGGTCCCAGCGCGTGTCCGACTGGTAGTCGTGCGCGGGCACGCTGTGGTTGGTCGCGATGACGCGCGCGCCCGCGAGCCACCCCGCGAGCAGCGTGACGGTGTTGGCGGGCGGCAGGAACGAGATCATCACGTCCGGGCGGGCGTCGCGGGCGGCCCGGTGCAGCCGGCGGAGGAAGTACAGGTTCTTCGCGAGCCAGTCGGTGGGCGCCAGCGCGCGGACCGTCGGGTACGCCTTGGCCACGCCGTCGAGCGCGGCGTACCACGGCGCGCGCCGCGCCCACTTGCGGTGGAGGTTGAGCCGGGTGATCCGCGGCGACAGCCGGTACACCGGCGCCTGCGTGCTGCGGTCGCAGGTCACGACCGTGACCGCGTAGCCGGCGTCGGCGAACAGGTTCGCGACGTCGCAGAACAGCCGCTCCGCGCCGCCCGCGCGGCCGTTGAGCCGGCGGATCACCATCATGATGTGGCCGCGCTCGCGCCCCCGCGCGGTCGCGCGGTCGTCAGGGGCGCGCTCAGCGCGCGATCTGATCATGCGTCCCGAGCTCGGGCAGGTGCGCCGGCGCGGGCGCCGGGCGCGGCAGCGCGAGGAACGTCGCGGGCTCGAGCCCCGACGCGGTGCCGAACGCGCCCACGCGCTTGTAGAAGCTGCCGTTGACCTGGTTCGCCTCGCGCAGCCACCGCTCGAACCGGCTGAACAGGCGGCGGTCCACCTTGCCCGGCGCGACGAAGAACTCGGCGAGGGGGCGCTGCGACGTGATGCCCGGGATGTCGTAGATCGCGCGGCCCATGACCTTGACCGGCACCTTGTGCGCCAGGGCAGACGTCCCGAACGTGCTGTTCATCGTCACGACGCCGCGGGTGTGCTTGAGCAGCGTCGGCAGGTGGCCGCCGTGGATGTAGACGATGCGGTCCCGGCAGCCGAGCCGGTCGCCGAGCCGCCGCAGGTAGCGCGTGTAGTCCTTGTACGGCATGTCGTGCGGGTGGTGCTTGACCACCAGCACGGTGTCCTTCGGCGCATGCGCGGCGAACTGCTCGACGACGTCGTCGATGAACGCCTCCATCGAGCCGTAGTCGGAGTGCGACAGCTGCGAGTCGCAGTGGACCTGCAGCGGCATCAGGAAGTAGCGCCCGGCGTAGCGCTGGCGGTCGGCGAGGTCGCGCAGCACCCGCTTCTGGGTCAGCCCGTACCACGCCTTGCGCATCGCCCCGCGCCACCAGCAGAAGAACTGGTAGAAGGTGTTCACCGTTCGGTGGTGGGTGTAGTGCGGGTAGAGGAAGAACCCCAGCGTCACCGCCCACGAGTGGAGGATGGTCCACAGCGCGTGGTGGTAGAAGGCGTTGCCGATCGGGGTCGGGCGTGGCGCCGGGCCCAGCTTGGCGGTCTTGCGGCGGTAGAACTCGGGGTCCTTGGGCAGCGACGAGTTGCCGTTGACGCCGCCGCGCTCGACGGTGACGAAGTTGGGCCGCAGGTAGCCCTCCTCGAACACCCACACCGCGATCCCGAGCTCCTTGGCCAGCTTCACCGCCGGGACGTGGATCGGGCGGCAGTCGCCGAACAGGAAGATCGAGTCGATCTTCTTCTCGGCGACGATCTCGCGCAGCCGCGCCGGCCAGTCCTGCATCCGCCCGCGGTACGAGATGACGTCGTCGCCGCGGTAGAACAGCCCGTCGCCGGCGTTGAAGTTGACCTTGGTGACGTGCGCGCCGCGCTCGCGCAGGTCGTCGGCGAGCCGGCGGAAGAACGGACCGACCGGGCCCTGGAGCAGCAGCGCGCGCTCGACCGGGGGCTCAAGGCGCATGGACGACTCCTCGGTAGGCGCGGACCAGCTTGCGCACCTGGCGGCGCGGCCACGACACCTTGACCGCGCGCGGGGTGGTGCCGGCGTCGCGCTCGGCGGTGAGCTCGGCGATGATCGCCTCCGGCGTCGTGAACCGGCCGGTGCGCCGGTTGAGGTACGTCGGGTAGCGGATCAGCGCCCCGGCGACGAGCTCGTCGAGCGTCAGCCGGCGCGTCCGCCGCGCGACCGGCGCACGATCCTCGGTCAGCCCCCATCCGGCGTAGAACGGCTGGCCGTGGACGACGACCTTCTTGCCGCGCAGCAGCGCCTCGAACCCGACGAGCGAGGTCAGCGTGTGCACCTCGTCGGCGACCTCGAGGCACTGCGCGAGCGTGCCGTCCTCGACGAGCAGGTCGCACGCGGCGAGCGCCTCGTCGCGCGCGACCCGGCCGCGGCGGCGGTTGCCGCTGACGACGTCGGGGTGCGGCTTGTAGATCAGGAACGCGTCGGGCGCGGCGCGGCGCGCCTCCGCGAGCAGCGCGGCGTTGCCGCGCACGCCGGGGCAGCCGACGCGCACGGACTGGTCGTCCTCGACCTGCCCGGGGACGAGCACGACGCGCCGGCCGCGCGGGACGTCGAGCCGCCGGTCGTGGCCGACGTTGTACTTGGACAGGCCGCGGCTGACGATCGTCTTGCGCAGCGCCGCGGCGCGCGCGAGCTCGTCGGCGGTGAACGCGGCGGTCTGCAGGATCGTCTCGACCTCGCTCGGCGTGCGCGGGTCGAAGTAGATGCCCTCGCGATCGACGACGAGCGACGCCGGCATCGCCAGCTCGCTGCCGAGCCCGACCGAGCGGAGGAACCCGTCCTCCATCCGCCACGTCGCGACGCCGTGCCGGGCGGCGAGGGCGCGGACGTCGTCGCCGTCGCGCAGGCTCCACACGACGAGGTGGGCGCCGGGGCCGAACCCGCGGCGCTCGGCGTGCGCCGCGCTGCGCGCGAACACGACGCGGCGCCCGGGCGACCGCAGGTAGCGCCGGATGTAGCGCTGCTTCCACAGCTCGAACCCGACGCAGTACACGTCCCCGCGGACGCGGTCGAACGTGCGGCGCTGCAGCTCGAGGTGCTCGACGACGCGCTCGGCCTCGCACGGCGCGCCGGTGTCCGGATCGATGTAGCGCGGGTAGCGCAGGTAGGCCGCGGCGACGAGCTGCTCGACGGTGAGCGTGCGCGTCCGCCGGTCCCTCGGCACGTCGCCGCGGTCGTCGGTGAGGCCCCAGCCGGCGTAGCACGGCGCGCCGAAGCACGTGACCGGCTTGCCGACGAGCAGCGCCTCCATCCCGACCTGCGACGTCACGACGTAGACGTGGTCGACCTGCTGCATCAGCGCGATCGGGCTCGCCGGCTGCGCGAACAGCCGGACCCGCGGCCCGGCGGCGTCCTCGAGGTAGCCGCGCTTCTTGCCGGCGAGCACGTCGGGGTGGGTCTTGACGATGATCTCGGCGTCCGGGTGCTCGGCGCGCGCGGCGTCCAGCATCGCGCGGAACGACGCCTCGCTCGCCAGCCCGCAGCTCACCGACAGATCGCCGCGCGTCTGGTCGATCACGAGCACGCGGCGCGCGCCCGCCGGCCCGAGCGCGACCTCGGTCGGCGCCTCGTTGAACTTCGACAGCCGCGCCGCGACGACGCGGTCGATCAGCCGGCGCGCCCGCGCCAGCAGCGCGGGATCGTCGAGCGCGGGGTCCTCGGCGAGCATCTGCTCGAGCCGCGACGGCTTGCGCGCGTCGTAGTAGATGCCGAGGTCGTCGAGCACCAGCGACAGCGGCGGATCTCCGTCGACCCCCAGGCCGACGGATCTCAGGAATCCGTCCTCCATCCGCCAGTACGGGACGCCGTGCCGCGCCGCGTACGCGATCGCCTGCGCGGTGTTGGCCTTCTCGCCGCAGCCGATCACCGCGTCGAGCCGCCGCGCCTCGGCGTCACCCGGCCGCAGCACCACCCGCGCCGCCCCGAGCAACGCGCCGACGTGCGGGATCCGGGCGATCCCGCGCGAGAACGTCGCGACGGTGTTCCAGCGCTGTTGCACGGCCTTAACGGAGCGAGATCTCTTGCTGGATCCGTGCCAGATCCGCCTCGGAGTCTACGCCCGGGCTCGGAGCCACGTCCAGGATCGGGCAGGCGATGGGAATGCCCAGCGCCAGCGCCCGGAGCTGCTCCAGGGACTCGGCCCGCTCGTGGGGGTGAACCGGGGTTGCGCACAGCCGCCGCAGGACCCGGACGCGGTACGCGTAGAGCCCGAGATGGCGCAGGAACGGGATTCCCGGGGGGAGCTGGGCCGGCGGTCCGGCGTCGAACACCCCGCGGACCCAGGGCACGGGCGCTCGGGAGAACCAGCAGGCGCGGCCGCGGTCATCGCGTACGACCTTCACCACGTTGGCGTCGAACAGCTGGTGAGGATCGGCCACCGGGGTGGCCACGGTCGCGACACCGGCGTCAGGGTCCGTGCGTAGCTGCGCTGCGACGATCTGCACCGCGGTCGCGGGCATCGCGGGCTCGTCGCCCTGGAGGTTGACGACGATCGTCTCGTCATCCCAGCCCAGGCGCGCCGCGACCTCGGCGATCCGGTCGGTGCCCGAGGCGTGATCGGGCGAGGTCATCACGGCGCGTCCGCCGGCTGCCTCGACCGCGGCGACGATCCGCGCGTCGTCGCACGCGACGATCACCTCGTCGGCGCCCGCCTCGACGCCGCGCCGCCACACGTGCTCGATCATCGGGCGGCCGGCGATCAGCGCGAGCGGCTTGCCGGGCAGCCGCGTCGCGCCGTAGCGCGACGGGATCACGACGCGGAACCCGCCGGTCGGCGCCGGCGCGGGCGCCGCGCGCGCGTCGAGGATCGCGTCGGCGACCTCGCGGATCGCGCCGCGGCCGCCGGGCGCGCGCGTCCGCGCGTGCGCCGCCGCGACGACGCGCGGGTGGGCGTCGTGCACCGCGATCGCCACGCCGGCGGCGGCCATGACGTCGAGGTCGAGCACGTCGTCGCCGACGAACGCGACCTCGTCGCGCGCGACGCCGAGCGCGGCCATCGTCTCGGCGAGCGCGGCCGCCTTGTCCTCGCGGCCGACGTGGGCGTGGGCGATCTTCAGATCGTCGAGGCGCCGGCGCAGCGCCGCGCCGGCGCGCGCGCTGATCACGACGACCTCGACGCCGGCCTCGCGCAGCAGGCGCACGCCCATGCCGTCGCGGACGTGGAACGACTTGGTGACCTCGCCGTCGGCGCCGTAGGTGAGCGTGCCGTCGGTGAGCACGCCGTCGACGTCGGTCGCGAGCAGGCGGACCCGCGCGAGCCGGCCGCGGAGGTGGGCCAGCCCGTCGGTGGTCACGTCGACGACTCCGCGTACGGGCGCGCCTTGACCACGCGGTCGAGCTCGACGAGCACCGCCAGCAGCTCCTCGGCGCGGTGCAACGGCCACTGGTTCGGGCCGTCGCTCCACGCCGTCGCCGGGTCGGGGTGGATCTCCATGAACACGCCGGCGACGCCGGCGGCGACCGCGGCGCGCGCGAGCACCGGGATCATCTCGCGCTGGCCGCCCGACGCCGTCCCCTGGCCGCCCGGCTGCTGGACCGAGTGGGTCGCGTCGAACACGACCGGACATCCCGTGGCGCGCATGATCGCCAGGCTGCGCATGTCGGCGACGAGCGTGTTGTAGCCGAACGACACGCCGCGCTCGCACACCATGATCTGGTCGTTGCCGACGTCGCGGCACTTGTCGACGACGTGCTGCATGTCCCACGGCGCGAGGAACTGGCCCTTCTTGATGTTCACCGGCCGGCCGGCGCGCGCGACGCGCTGGATGAAGTCCGTCTGGCGGACGAGGAACGCCGGCGTCTGCAGCACGTCGACGACCTCGGCGACCTGGTCGATCGGCGTGTCCTCGTGGACGTCGGTCAGCACGGGCACGCCGACCTCTCGCTTGACCGCGGCGAGGATGCGCAGGCCCTCGATCAGCCCGACGCCGCGCTTCGCCTTGCCCGAGGTCCGGTTCGCCTTGTCGAAGCTCGCCTTGAACACGTACGGGACGCCGAGGCGCGCGGTCACGTCCTTCAGCTCGCGCGCGACGCGCATGACCAGCTCCTCGCTCTCGATCACGCACGGGCCGGCGATCAGGAACAGGGGCTGGCGGTCTCCGATGTCGTGTCCGGCGAGCTTCACGGGGGCCTCGAGGCGGAGGGTCAGAAGTTGGCGTGCTCGCGCACCGCGGCGCCGAGCAGCGACAGCACCGCCGTGAGCACGAGCGACGTGATCATGACCGTCGCGACGTCCCACGCCGGACGCGGGCGTGAGGCGGCGTCGGGACGGGACGGCTCGGCGACGCGGATCAGGTAGCGCTCGTCGCGCGCCGCCTGGAGCTGCGCGGCCTGCAGGCCCTGCAGGGCGGCCTCGAGCTCCTCCTGCGCGATCTCGATCTGGAGCGGATCCGCGCCGGTGCGGGCCGTCGCGAGGTGCTCGCGCGCGGTCGCGACGATCCGCTCGGCCGGCGCCACCAGCTCGTCGCGGCTGCGCGTCGACAGCTCGTCGATCCACGCCTCCGCCCGCGCGAGGATCGCGGCGGCGAGCGCCTGCGCCTGCTCGGGCGCGAACGCGCGGACGCGCAGGCTCAGCACGTTCGAGTCGTGCTCGCGCGTGACCACGACCTTGTCGTGGAAGTAGTCGAGCAGCTCGGACTGGTCGGCGTCGTCGTCGAGGCGCGCGTACCAGTCGTGGTCGCCGCTCCCGTAGTGGGCGAGGAACCCGTGATCCGCGACGAGCGCGTCGAGCATCGCGCGCGACCGGATGTAGTCGCGGAGCAGGCGCGCGTCGTGGCGGTTGCCGCCGCCCTTGGCGTCGCCGGCCTCGTCGCGGCCGCGGCTCGACTCGATCGCGATCACCGCGGTGGAGTCGAACTGGGGCGAGGCGAGGAACGCGACGTAGACCACGGCCACCAGCGTCGGGATCCCGGCGAACAGCGCGAACCGGATCAGCAGCTTGCGGGCGCGGGCGCGCCGGAGCTGCTCGGCGCTCGCCGGCAGGCCCTTGCCCTCGGGGCGCGCGCCCCTGGCGCCCGCGGCCTTGACCGCGGGGGCGGCGGGGGCGGTGCGGGGCAGGTCCTGGTTGGTGGGGGCCGGCTGGCTCATGCCGACAGCTTCTCCTCGTAGGCCGCGGTGGCCTCGGCGACCGTGTCGTACACCCTCAGCTTGCCGGCGTCGAGCACCGCGCCCCGCTGACAGTACTCGGCCAGGGTCGCGGTCTCGTGGGACACCATGATCAGCCCGGCCCGCTCGCGCCGGGCGGTGAACGCGGCCTTGCACTTCTGGCGGAACAGCTTGTCGCCGACCGCGGTGACCTCGTCGACGAGGTACATGTCGAAGTCGATCGCCATGCTCAGGCCGAACGCGACGCGCGCGCGCATGCCCGAGGAGTACGTCCGCACCGGCTCGAAGAAGTAGTTGCCGATCTCCGCGAACTCGCGCGCCTGCTCGACCACCCAGTCGACGTCCTGGCCGTAGACGCGGGCGACGAACCGGCAGTTCTCCTCGCCGGTCAACGATCCCGAGAACCCACCGGCGAAGCCGATCGGCCACGACACCTTGCCCTGTCGGATGATGTGCCCGGCGGTCGGCTGCTCCGCGCCCCCGATCAGCCGCATCAGGGTCGACTTGCCGGCGCCGTTGCGGCCGATGATCCCGATGCTGGTGCGCGGCGGGATCACGAAGGACAGGTCGTCGAGCACGACGTTCGGCCCCATCGAGGTCTTGTAGACCTTCGTGACGTTGCGCAGCTCGATCATGACATCTCGATCTTGCGGCGGACGCGGCGCTCGAGCAGCAGCCCGACGAGCACCAGGCCGAGGACCCACGCGACGACGTAGAGCACGTCGGTGTGGTCGTCGGTGTAGTCGACGAACCAGCCGTCGCGCACCATCTCGGTCGTGTGGAGCACGGGGTTGAGCAGCATCGCGTCGCGCGCGCGCTCGGGCAGCGACTCCGCGGTGAAGAAGATGCCGGAGATCCAGAACAGCGGGCGCAGCATCGGGCCGCGCGCCCGGTCCGCCGCCGGCGAGAGCTGGCCGAGGCAGCAGAAGATCAGCCCGAGCGCGGTGCCCAGGCCGGAGGCCAGCGCCATCCCGGCGATCGTGCGCAGCGGGCTGTCGATCACGAGCTCCTGGCGCACGAGCGCGTGCGCGCCCATCAGCGTTAGGAACACCGTCCCGAACGTCGCCGCCTCGAGCAGGCTGCGCGCGGTGACGAGATCGAGCGGCTGGACCTGCGGGTAATACAGCAGCGACTTGTTGCCGTTGATCGACTCGGCGACGCGGTGGACGCTGTTCGAGAACAGGAAGTACGGCAGCACGCCCGTGGCGATGAACGTGAACAGGTCCATGCCCGGGGGCGCCGGTCGGTTCATCACCCGGAAGAACCAGAAGAACGTGACGATGACGATCGTCGGCTCGAGCAGCGCCCACAGGTAGCCGAGCTTGTGCGCGCCGAACCGCGTGCGCGTCTCGCGCAGGATGATCGCCTGGATCACCTCGGACTGGATCGTGAGGCCGCGCAGGTACGTCACGCGGGCTCCGGCGGCGGTCAGCCGCCTCGCGGCTCGCCGTCGTGGTCGAACACCTCGACCACGCCCGCGAGCTTGCCGTCGCTGCCCAGGACGACGAGCGCCTTGAGCTTGAGCGTGTGCATCCGCGCGTGCGCGTCCGCCAGCGACGTGTCGGCGTCGATCGTGACCGGGTTGTCGGTCATGATCTCCGACACGCGGGCGGTCAACACCGCCGGGTTGCGCTGCATCGCGCGCCGCAGATCGCCGTCGGTGACGAGCCCGACCAGGCGCTCGCCGTTCATGACGATGACCAGCCCCAGGCGTCCCTCGGTCATCGTGATCAGCGAGTCGCCGACGCTGTCGGACGGCGCGACGATCGGCAGCCGGCTCGCGCGCATCACGTCGCGCACGCGGGTGAGCAGCTGTCGGCCGAGCGAGCCGCCGGGGTGGTTGCGGGCGAAGTCGCGCGGGGTGAACGCGCGCTCGCGCATCAGCGCGACCACCAGCGCGTCGCCCAGCGCCAGGGTCGCGAGCGACGAGCTGGTCGGGGCCAGGTTGTTCGGGCACGCCTCGCGATCGACCGAGACGTCGAGGACGACGTCCACGGCGCGCGCCAGCGACGACTGGAGCTGGCCGACCATGCCGACGAGCGGGACGCCGAGCGCGCGCAGGTGCGGCAGCAGGCCGACGACCTCGGCGGTCTCGCCGCTGTACGAGATCAAGATGACGGTGTCCTGGGCGGTGATCATGCCCAGATCGCCGTGGAACGCCTCGTTGGCGTTGACGAACATCGCCGGCGTGCCCGTGGACGCGAGGCTGGACGCGATCTTCTGGCCGATCTGCCCGGACTTGCCGACCCCCGTCACCACCACCCGCCCCGGGGTCGCCAGCATCAGGTCCACGGCCTGCGCGAACCGCTCGTCGACCCGGGCCGCCAGCTCCTCGAGCGTGCTCGCCTGCTGGAACAGCACGCGTCGAGCTTCTTCGACGGCGGCACTCGGTGTGCTGGTGGTGGCGCGTCGCAGCGCGACCAGCCTGCGCGGGTTGTCCATTCGACTAGTCTCCTGACTCGGGAGCGGGCGGCCGGATTTGTAAAGGTAAGTCCGGTCGAACGCTAGGCCTCGATGGTACTCCGTGGCCGGGAACCGGACAACTCGTGGTTTCGGTGACCGGGATCAAGGGGTTCCGTCGGGGCGAACGGGCGTCGTGTGTTCCGCGCCACGGGGCCGTCGTCCCCGTCGAACCGAATTCGAGCGCGGTGGAGGACGATCGTCCGCGGCTCGCCACCGGCCGCGTCGACTTCCAGCACGACCGCGGACGGGCCGGCGCCTCGCAGCAGGTCGAGGACGTCGCGGACGGCCATCCCGACGGTCGCGGTGCCATCGACGGCGCGGATCCGATCGCCGACGCGCAGCTGCGCCGCCGCCGCAGGCGTGCGCTTGAGGATCCGGGCGATGCGCGGGCCGTCCACACCCTGCTGGAGGACGACGCCGATGCCGTACATGGTGCCGCCGGCCGCGTCGTCGGCCGGCTCGAGCTCGACCTCCAGCGGGGTCTCGCCCTGCGTCACCTTGACGCCGCCGATCCGGGCGGGGGTGCAGCCGGCCCGGCTCACCGCGACCGTCCGGACGCCGGGCGCGATCCCCGTCACGGCGAAGCGCCCCTGGTCATCGGTGTAGGCGGGCGTGCCGGCGTGGCCGGACATCACGCTGACGCGCGCGCCCGGGACGGCCTCTCCACCGCAGCGCACGACGCCAGCGATCGAGCCGGCGACGCCGAGCTGCGCCGAGCCGTCGCCTGCCTGCTCGGGCGGGACCTCGACGCCGAGGCGGGTGGCCGGGGCGTGCCCATCGGCGGCGATGACCAGATCGTAGCGACCGGGCTCGACCGGCCCGAGCTCGTAACGTCCATCCTCGGCGGCGAACCGGGTCGGGCCCGGCGCGCGCGCGCTGCTCTGGCCACCCACCGGCACGAACAGCTCGACCGAGACCGTGAAGTCCCGGACGGGGCGGCCGGCGGCGTCGGTCACGACCCCGCGGATCCGGCCGGGCGACTGCAGGGTGAGCTCGACGCCCTCGGCTGGTGCGGCCACCTGGTCGCGCCGGGCGCGGGCGTACCCCGGCGCGCGCGCGACGAGCGCGAACGGCCCGGCGTCGAGGTCGACGAACCGGAACGTGCCGTCGGCTCCGGTCCTCACCGGCGGGCGCCCGGCGCGCGAGCCCGGCCGCTCGAGCTCGACCTTCGCGTCGGCGACGGGCGCACCGGCGGCGTCGACGACTCGCCCGGCCAGCTCGAGCGGCTCGCCGAGCGCCAGGACCACGCCGTCGCGTTGCTCGCCGGGGGCCGGGGACATCGTCACCGGCGCGGAGGCGGCGAACCCAGCGGCGCGCGCCTCGAGCGTGAGCGAGGCTGGCTTGATCCGGTCGAACCGGAACCGTCCGCCCGCGTCCGACTCGCGCGTGAGCTGCTCCGACACCTTCATCTCCGCGACGCGCACCGTGGCGTGGACGACCGCGCCGGCGACGACCGCACCGTCCGGTCCCCGGACAACCCCGGCGACCCCGGCGTGGGCCTGCAAGCGGATCTCGACGCCGTCGTGCACGGCGGCCGGCGGGACGCCTGGCACGGTGACCCGGCCGTATCCGCCCGGCGCGTCGGCGGCGAGCCGAACCTCGCCCGGGAACACCGTCAGCTCGAACGCGCCGTCGGCGCCGGAGGTGACCGACGTCTCGAGCACCGCGTCGGTGTCGTACGCGCCCGAGGCCTCGCGCGCTGGCGCGACCGCCACCGTGGCGCCCACCACCCCGGCGCCGCCGTCGTCGACGACGCGCCCCCGCACCCTCGCGAGGCGCGTCACCTCGACGTCGAGCCGGAGCGGGGCGCCGACGCGCCCGACCTTCAGCGGGCGAGCCGGCGCGTAGAGCAGCTCGCCGACCGCGCGGACCTCGTAGCCGCCCGGCCCGAGCTGGATCGAGAACTGGCCGTCGCCGCCGCTGGTCACGGTCTCCTCGGCGCCGATCGGCAAGCTGAACAGGACGTCGACGCCGGCCACGGGCGCGCGGGTCATCCCGTCGATCACGCGCCCGTCGACCGTGATCAGCCCACCGCCGCCGGCCGCGTACTGGTCGGCGAACCGCGGGTCATCGACCGCGCGGGCGCCCGCCTTCGCGAGCGCCTCGGTGCCGCGGGTGGAGGTCACCTCGCCCCCGGGCGTCGGCGTCGCGGCGGGGCTGGACGGCCCGTCCTCGCCCGCGCCTCGCCACCACCACGCCAGCGTCGCGATGGCGGCCAGCGCGACGAGCGCGAGGAGCCACGGGCTGGAACGTCGGCGCGCCACGGGGCGCGGAGCCTATCACGCGTCGTCCGTCCGGTAGCCGGACGACGCGCGCGTCATCGCATCGTGCGATCAGTGCCGGCGGTTCTGCGGCCGCTCGTCGTGCTTCTTGGGCTTGGGGCGCCCCTTCTTCGGCGGCTTGGCCTTCGGCGCGCGGTGATCGCGCGCCGCCGGCCGCGCGTCACGCGGCTGGTGCTGCACGCGCGCCGGCGCGCGGTGGTCGCGCACGGCCGGCCGGTCGTGGCGGACATGGCCGTGGGCGTTGCCGCGGTAGCGCACGTAGGTGTGCGGGTTGCGGATGTGCACGACGCGGTTCGGCACGTGGCTCCACCGGACCCAGCCGCCCGTGTGGTAGCTCGACCGGTACCAGACGTTGCCGTAGTACCGCCAGTAGTAGCCGTCCGAGTAGAACACCGGCTCGTGGTAGTCCTCGATGACGTAGACGCCATCGCTGACGAGGACCATCGGCGGAGCGACGTGGGCGCGCGCGCGGACGGTGCCACGGACGACACAGCCCGACGCCAGGACCAGCCCGACCAGGGCAGCGAGGAAGATGAGTTTGCGCTTCATAGGGTTACCCTCCTGAGGGTCCATGGTAGCAGCACGGCCCGTGCCAGCCGGGTTTCCGGGCGCTTGGCGTCGCCCCGGTGGTGGATCGTGGACAGCCGGGTGTGGCGCCAGCGCCCCACCGTGAGCTTCGTCGCCCCGGGGCAACCGGTGGCCGGTCACCCCTGCGCCGTCGTGACGGCTCCCAGGATCTTGATCTTCCGGGGGAACTGGACGATGCGAGGCCGACCTGGCCGCTACAGCCGCTCGATGATCGTCACGTTGGCCTGGCCGCCGCCCTCGCACATCGTCTGCAGGCCGTAGCGGGCGCCCCGGCGCTCGAGCTCGTGGAGCAGCGTCGTCATCAGGCGGGCGCCGGTGGCGCCGAGCGGGTGGCCGAGCGCGATCGCGCCGCCGTTGACGTTCACCTTGGCCGGGTCCGCGTCGAGCTCGCGCTGCCAGGCCATCACGACCGGCGCGAACGCCTCGTTGATCTCGACCAGGTCGATGTCGGCGAGGCGCAGGCCGGCCTTCGCCAGGGCGTGGCGGGTCGCCGGGATCGGCGCGGTCAGCATCCAGATCGGATCGTCGCCGCGGACGCTCAGGTGATGGATGCGGGCGCGCGGGCGCAGGCCGTGCGCCTTGACCGCGGCCTCGGACGCGACGAGCAGGGCGGCGGCGCCGTCGGAGATCTGCGACGACAGGCCGGCAGTGAGGCGGCCGCCGTCGACCAGCGTCTTGAGCTTGGCCAGCGCTTCGCGCGAGGTGTCGCGGCGCGGCCCCTCGTCGGTCGTGATCTCGCCGACCGGGGCGATCTCGCGCGTGAAGTGCCCGGCGTCGATCGCGGCGAGCGCGCGGCGGTGGCTCTCGACCGCGAACGCCTCCATCTCGTCGCGCGTGCACTTCCACTTCTCCGCGATCATCTCGGCGGCGTGGAACTGCGACACCATGCGGTCGCCGTAGCGGGCGATCCACCCCTTGCTGCCCGAGAACGGGTCGGAGAAGCCGAGCGGCTGCGCCGACGTCATCGCCGCGCCGATCGGGATCATCGACATGTTCTGCACGCCGCCGGCGACGACGAGGTCGGCCGTGCCGCTCATCACCGCCTGCGCCGCGAAGTGGACGGCCTGCTGCGAGCTGCCGCACTGGCGGTCCACGGTCACGCCGGGCACGTGGTCGGGCAGGCCGGCGGCGAGCCAGCACGTCCGCGCGACGTCGCCGGCCTGCGGGCCGATCGAGTCGACGCAGCCGAACACGACGTCGTCGACCGCGGCGGGATCGATCCGCGCGCGCTCGACCAGCGCGCGCAGGGCGTGGGCGCCGAGGTCGGCGGGATGGACGGCGGCGAGGCCGCCCTTCTTCTTGCCGACGGGCGTGCGGACGGCTTCGACGAGGAACGCTTCAGGCATGGGCAGGTCCTTGCGAGGTCGGATCGAGGATCAGCGCGGCGACGCGCTCGGTGTGCCACGCGGCGTCGCCCCAGGCGGCCGCCAGCGTCCACGCGCGCTTCATCCACAGGTGGAGGTCGTGCTCGAACGAGTAGCCGATCGCGCCGTGACACTGCAGCGCGGCGCGCGCGGCGCCGAGCGCCGCGGCCGAGGCGCGCGCCTTGGCGAGCGACACGGCGATGGCCCGATCGGCGCCGGCGCCGGCGACCGCGTGGGCGGCGCGCCACACGCACGGCCACGCCAGCTCGATCGCGACGTGGGCGCGGGCGAGGTGGTGCTTGACCGCCTGGAAGCTGCCGATCGCGCGGCCGAACTGCGTGCGGACCTTCGCGTAGTCGACCGTCGCCTCGATCAGGTGGCGCGCGACACCGACGAGCTGGGCAGCGGCCGCGAGCGCCCCGCGGTCGAACGCGGCGGCGAGCTGGGCGGCGGCGCGCGGGCCGTCCGCCAGGCACGTCGCCGCCGATGGCTGCCACGCGACGCGGGCGAGCCGGCGCGCGCCGTCGACCGAGGGCTGCGCGGTCAGCGTCACCGCCGCGCGCTCGACCGCGTGGACCTCGCCGGCGTGCTCGAGCACCAGCAGGTGCGCGCGCGCCGCGTCGGCGACGTACGGCGCGCCGCCGAGCCCCACCGCCAGCACGGCGCGCCCGGCGGCGGCGCCGCCGAGCCAGCGGTCGCACAGCGCGTCGCCGCCGAGCGCCGCGAGCAGCGGGATCGCCACGGCGGTGGTCTCGAGCAGCGGGCCCGGCAGCGCGGCGCGCCCGGCCTCCTCCATCACCAGCGCCCAGTCGGGGGCGTCGAGCCCGCCGCCGCCGAACCGCTCGGGCGCGGTCATGCCGACGACGCCGGCGCGGGCGAGCGCGACCCACGCGGGCGGGGCGGCGGCGGCCTCGGCGGGCTCGTCCCAGGCCGCGCGGACGCGCGCCGGCGGGCACTCGCGGGAGAGAAGCGCGCGCGCGGTGTCGCGCAGGGCGAGCTGCTCGTCCGTCGGAGCTGGCGGTGCGGGAGGTGGGACGCGCATGATCACTCTCGCGGCAGACCGAGCAGGCGCTCGGCGACGACGTTGAGCTGGATCTCGTTGGTGCCGGCGTAGATCGGCCCGGCCAGCGCGAACTGGTACGCCTTGATCCACGCGCCGTCGTCGACGGCGTCGGGCGCGCCCTCGACCAGCTCGGCGCGCGGGCCGAGCACGCCGAGCGCGGCATCGCAGATCGCGACGTCGAGCTCCGACCACGCGAGCTTGGCGACGCTCGACTCCGCCGCCACCGACTGGCCGGCGGCGAGCTTGCCCGCCTGCTGCCACGTGTAGTGCTGGTACGCCTGCGCGTCCATCCACGCTCGCGCGACCGCGGCGCGGTCGAGCGGCGAGGCGGTGGCGCGCGCGCGGCGGTACAGCTCGACCAGGCGCTGCGCCGCGGCGAGGAACCGCCCCGGGCTGCGCAGGATCATCCCGCGCTCGCTGCCGGTCGTCGCCATCGCGACCTTCCACCCGCCGCCGACCGCGCCGACGACGTCGCGATCGGGGACGAACACGTCGTCGAGGAACACCTCGGCGAAGTCGAGGTCTCCGTCGAGCCGGCGGAACCCCGAGACGCGGACGCCCGGCGCGTCGAGCGGCACCAGGAAGTAGGTGAGGCCCTTGTGGCGCGGCGCGTCCGGATCGGTCCTGAACAGGCCGTGCATCGCGTGGCAGAACGAGGCGCGCGTGCTCCACGTCTTCTGGCCGTGCAGCCGCCACCCGCCGTCGACGCGCGTCGCGGTCGAGCGAACCGCCGCGAGATCGCTGCCGGCGCCCGGCTCGGACCAGCCCTGCGCCCACAGCACCTCGGCAGCCGCCATCGGGCGGAGCAGCCGGTCCTTCTGCTCGTCGGTGCCGAGTTCGAACAACGCCGGCGCGAGCAGCGACACGCCGTTCTGCGTGACGTGCGGCGGGCCGCCCGCGGCGTAGTACTCCTCCTCGAAGATCAGCCACTGCGCGATCGTCGCGTCGCGCCCGCCGTAGCGCGCCGGCCACGCCGGCACCGCCCAGCCCGCGTCGAACAGCGCGCGCTCCCACGCGACGTGCGCGGCGAAGCCCTCGGGCGAGCCCATCGGCGGCAGGTGCCGCGGGACGTGGGCGCGCAGCCACGCGCGCGCCTCGGCCCGAAACGCGGCGTCGTCGGTGGCGGCATCACCCGTGGCGGCGCGCGCCTCGCTCACTTCATCCCGTCCTTCATGCTCTTCGCGTCCTGGCCGGCGAGGTGATCCGGCGAGGTCAGCGCGTTGTGGGCGTGCGCCAGGTGGTGCAGCGCGTACGCCGCGTCCATCGTGTCGCGCAGCCCCATCCGGTCCTCGGCCTGGTTGATCGCCTTCTTGGCCAGCGCCAGCGCGAACCGCGGCATCGCCGCGATCCGCGTCGCGATCGCCACCACCTCGTCCTCGAGGCGCGCGCGCGACACCACGCGGTTGATCATCCCGATCTCCGCGGCGCGCGCGGCGGGGAGCTTGTCGCCGAGGAACAGGAACTCCTTGGCCAGCCGCGGGTTCATCACGAACGGGTGTGCGAAGTACTCGACGCCCGGGATGCCCATGCGCAGCACCGGGTCGGCGAACACCGCGTCGTCGGATGCGACGATCAGATCGCACGCCCACGCCAGCATCAGCCCGCCGGCGATGCACGCGCCCTGGACCATCGCGATCGTCGGCTTGGGTAGCTCGCGCCACCGCCGGCACATCCCGAGGTACAGCTCGGCCTCGCGCACGAACATCGCCTCGGCGCCCGCCTTGTCCTCGTGGGGCCAGTACTGCGTCGCGACGCGGCCGAAGTCCTTGTGGATGTCGCGGCCCGGGGTGCCGATGTCGTGGCCGGCGCTGAAGTGGTCACCCGCGCCGCGCAGCACGATCACGCCGACGCCGTCGTCGGCGGCGGCCGCGCCGAACGCCGCGTCGAGCGCGAACGTCATCGCCGCGTTCTGGGCGTTGCGGTAGCGCGGCCGGTTCATCGTGATCAGCGCGATCGCGCCGCGGCGCTCGGTGACGACGAGGTCGTGCTCGGGCGCGGCGGGCTCAGGCGTGGGCGCGGTCATGGCCGTCCTCCAGGCGCGCGGGCGGCACGGCGGGCAACCGCGGCGCGAGCCGCGCCAGCGTCGCCTCCGCGTCGGCGACGATCCGGTCGATCAGCTCGGCCACCGTCGGCAGCTCCTCGATCAGGCCGACGACCTGGCCGGTCGGCAGGATGCCGACGTCGGCGCGCCCCTCGACCATGCTCGCGCGCGTCATCATCGGCGCGTTGGCCGCCATCAGCAGCTGCGACCACGGCAGCTCGGCGCGTGCGCGCATCGCGCGCCCCTCGCGCCACAGCCCGAGGCGCGAGCCGCCGGTGAGCTTGCGGAACCGCATCGCGCTGCGCAGCGCGCGGAAGAACCGCCGCACCGGGCCGGCCTTCTCCAGGCCGTCGATCACCGGCGTGCGGATCACCCGCTGCGGCGCGCCGTCGATGTGCCGCGTGACGACCGTGCCGTCGGGCTTGGTCGCCAGGTACATCGCCTTGATCTCGTCGGGGACCGTCGAGTCCTTGGTGAGCAGGAACCGCGTGCCCATGGCGATCCCGCTCGCGCCGTAGGCGAGCGCCGCGACCAGGCCGCGCCCGTCGTGGAACCCGCCGGCGGCGATCACCGGGATCTTCACCGCGTCGCACACCTGCGGCAGCAGCAGCGTCGTCGCGATCTCGCCGGTGTGCCCGCCGCCCTCGCCGCCCTGGGCGATCAGCAGGTCGACGCCGATCCCCGCCATCTTCTCGGCGTGCCGGCGCGCGCCGACGGTGACCATCGTCAGCAGGCCCGCGTCGCGCAGCCGCTTGACGACCTCCTTGCCCGGCGGCCCCGCGAAGCTGACCAGCCTGATCCGCTCGTCGACGAGCAGGGCGATCCGCGCGTCGAGGTCGTCCTGGTCCGGGCGCAGGTTGACGCCGAAAGGCCGGGTGGTCTTCTGCTTCACCGAGCGGATCGCCTCGGTGAGCATCGGCAGCGTCATCGTCGCGGCGCCCAGGATGCCGAACCCGCCGGCGGCGGTGGTCGCGGCGGTCAGGCGCGCGCCCGACACCCAGCCCATGCCGGTCTGGACGATCGGGTAGCGGCAGCCGAGCAGGTCGCACAGCGGCGTGTGCAGGGCGCTGCCGGCGGTCACGGCGCCACCTCCTTCGCCCCGAGCCCGCGCGGGTCGATGATCTCGCGCAGCAGCCGCAGCTCCTCGGCCGTCGGGGCGCGGGTCTCGGGCACCGGCTCCTCGAAGAACAGCGGGAAGCCCGTGGCCTCGACGACGTCGGCGACCTTCACGCCCGGGTGCACCGACACCAGGCGCATCGCGTTCGACGGCGTCGCGAAGTCGAGGACCGCGAGGTTGGTGACGACGCAGCGTATCTCGTGGAACCGCGACGCGCGCGGGCCGAGCGCGCGGGCGCGGTCGTAGCCGACGCCGGTGACGACGTCGACCTTCGGCACGAACACCCGGCGCGAGTGCGCCGGGACCCAGTAGCTCGTCGTGTGGTTGATCGTGTTGCCCGGCGCGCCGCGCATCCCGAGCAGCGCGGCCTTCGGCTTCTTCGGGTCGCCGATCAGCGCGATGTTCTGGTTGCCGTAGCGATCGATCTGGGAGGCGCCCATGATCACGTGGCGCCGGCCGCTCCACACCAGGTCGAAGATCGCGCGGTACGGCAACCAGCCCTCGACGACGGGCGGCGGGGCCTCGGCCGCCGGGACGCCGACCGGCGGCGTGCCCGCGATCAGCGACGCGACGCCGTCGGTCAGCAGCAGCTCGGGCTCGAACGTCGCGCGGGCGAGGCGCGCCGCGATCGACGGCAGGACGCCGATCGGGCTGGCCAGGCGCTCGCCGTCGCCGCGGAACGCCTCGGCGAGCGCGACGGCGCAGATCTCGGCGCGGGTGGCGGCGGTCATGCGGGCTCCAGGGTGCCGGCGAGGTAGGCCTCGTAGAACGCGTTCCACGCTGCCGGGTCGGCCGCGGCCCGCGCGTAGCGCTGCTGGAGCGCCTCGTCGCGGCCGTAGTCGGGGGTGCAGTCGGTGAAGTGCGCGCCGCGCGGCGCCTCGACCACCGCGTCGACCATGCCGCGGTGGATCTTCAAGGACGACAGCGGGCCGCCGGCGGCGAGCGCCTCGGTGGCAACGACGCGCTCGGTCGAGACGACGCGCCGCTGCGCCGCGCCGAGGAACAGGTCGTCGAAGAACGGGTCCGGCCCGAGCAGCTGGGCGTTGCCGCTGGCGTCGCAGCGGTGGACGTGGACGATCGCGACGTCGAGCGCGAGCGCCGGGACCGCGACCAGCTCCTCGCCGTCGTCATACGGCGAGCGCACCGTGCGCAGCTCGGGGTTGAGCGTCATCACGTCGGAGCCGAGCCCGGCGCGCGTCGGCAGGAACGGCAGGCGCAGCGCGGCGGCGTACAGGCCCCACTGCAGCATGCCCTCGTCGTACTCGGTGACCTCGATCGCCCCGCGCTCGCGCGCCGCGCGGTAGTGCGGCTCGAGCGGGATCGAGTCGAGGGAGACGAACCCGGTGATCAGCCGCCGGAGCTTGCCCGCCGCGCACAACAGGCCCACGTCCGGCCCGCCGTAGGTCACGACCGTGAGGTCCTTGACCGGCGAGCGCAGGATCGCGCGGATCAACGACATCGGTTTGCGCCGCGAGCCCCACCCGCCGATCCCGATCGTCATGCCGTCGCGCAGCCCGGCGACGGCGTCGTCGTGGCTGACCCGCTTGTCGCGCATCACCGCGCCTCCTTGGCCGGGGCCTTGTCGGCGACGAACTTCGCGCGCGCCTCGTCGCCGACGCCGGCGAGCGTGAGCTCGTAGGTGAAGCCCTGCTCGTAGCGGTAGCTCCGCCGGACGTCGACCGGATCGATCCCGTTGAGCGACAGCTTGGCCGCGCGGATCGCGGTCGGGCTCTTGGCCGCGATCTCGGCGGCGATCGTCCGCGCGGCGTCGCGCAGCCGCGGCCGCGGGACGACCTCGAGGATCGAGCCGTGGCGGTGCAGCTCCGCCGCCGGGACCTTGCGGCCGGTGTAGACCATCGCCCGCATCAGGTGCTGCGGGACGAGCCGCGCCAGGTGGGTGGCGGCGCCGAGCGCGCCGCGGTCGACCTCGGGCAGGCCGAACGTGGCGTCGTCGGACGCGACGACGACGTCGGCGTTGCCGACCAGGCCGATGCCGCCGCCGAGGCAGAAGCCGTGGACCGCGGCGATCACCGGGACCTCGCACTCGTAGACCGCGGCGAACGCGGCGAAGCACGCCTTGTTGACCGCGACCAGCGCGCCGTGGCCCTGACCGTGCAGCTCCTTGATGTCGACGCCGGCGTTGAACCCGCGGCCCTCCGCCGCGAGGATCACGACGCGCACCGCGGGGTCGGCGCCGAGCGTGCGCAGCGCGGTCGCCAGGCCGTCCCACTCGGCGATCCCGAGCGCGTTGACCGGCGGCTTGTCGACGACGACCTCGGCGACGCCTGCCTCCCTTGCCTCGACGGTGATCCGGATGTGCGGGCTGGTCATGGCGGTTGCAGGTCGGACTAGAACATGTTTCACTCGGACCGTAAAGCGCGGAACGCGCCAAGGCCGCCTCATGACTCCACCCACCGATCCCGTCGCGCCAGGCCCGGCCAACCTCGGCGGCCAGGTCGCCCTCGTCACCGGCGGCGGCCGCGGCGTCGGCCGCGGCATCGCCACGCGGCTGCTCGCCGCCGGCGCCGACGTCGTGATCTGCGGCCGCCAGGCGCCCGAGACGCTCCCCGAGGCGGACGGGCGCGTCGCCCGGTTCGTCGCCGCCGACGTCCGCGACGTCGAGCAGATCGATCGCCTGGTCGGCGCCACGCTCGACGCATGCGGCCGGCTCGACCTGCTGGTCAACAACGCGGGCGGCTCGCCGTTCGCCGACGCCGCGACCGCCTCGCCGCGGTTCTCCGCGTCGATCATCCAGCTCAACCTGATCGCGCCGCTGTGGCTCGCCCAGCGCGCCAACGCGGTGATGCAGGCGCAGCCGGGTGGCGGCTCGATCCTCAACATCGCGAGCGTCAGCGGGACGCGGCCGTCGCCCGGCACGGCGGCCTACGGCGCCGCCAAGGCGGGCCTGATCAACCTCACGCAGACCCTCGCCGTCGAGTGGGCGCCGAAGGTCCGCGTCAACGCGATCGTCGTCGGGCTGGTCCGCACCGAGCAGGCGCACCTCCACTACGGCGACGAGCGCGGGCTCGCCGCGGTCGCGGCCACGGTCCCGCTCGGCCGCCTCGCGACGCCGGACGACATCGGCGATCTGTGCGTGCTGCTGGCCTCGCCGCTGGCGCGCTACGTCACCGGCGCCGCGCTCCACGCTCACGGCGGCGGCGAGCGTCCGGCGTTCCTCGTCGCCGCC
The DNA here is from genome assembly GCA_011526095.1 of Myxococcales bacterium. Lineage (GTDB taxonomy): Bacteria > Myxococcota_A > Polyangia > Haliangiales > Haliangiaceae > WYBA01. The sequence continues at coordinate 25,324 of WYBA01000170.1, forward strand.
GAGGCCGCGCGGGCGCGGTCATGAGGTTCGAGGCCCTGATCGCCGCGGGCGCCGACGCGCCGCTCGACGCGCCGGCCGCGTTCGCGCTCGGCGCCGCCGCGCCCGACGACGTGCCGACCGCGGCGCTCGCCGCCGCGGCGCGCGCGCGCCGCGACCGCGTGTTCGGGCGCCGCGTCACGTTCTCGCCCAAGGTGTTCCTGCCGGTCACGAACCTGTGCCGCAGCTTCTGCGACTACTGCGCGTTCCGGCGCTCGCCCAAGGATCCGGGCGCGCACACGATGGCGCCCGACGAGTTCGACGCGCAGCTCGCCCGCGCCCGCGCCGCCGGCTGTGTCGAGGCGCTGCTGTGCCTCGGCGACCGGCCGGAGGCGGTGTTCGGCGGGTACCGACGCCAGCTCGCCGCCTGGGGTCACGCCTCGACCGTCGACTACCTGGCGTGGTGCGCGGCGCGCGCGCTCGACGCCGGCCTGCTGCCGCACACCAACGCCGGCGTGCTGTCGGCGGCCGAGCTCGCCGCGCTGCGCCCGGTCAACGCCAGCATGGGGCTGATGCTCGAGTCGGCGAGCGCCCGGCTGTGCGGCCGCGGCTTGCCGCACCACCGCGCGCCCGACAAGCAGCCGGCGCTGCGCCTGCAGATGCACGCCGACGCCGGCCGGCTGCGCATCCCGTTCACCTCCGGCGTGCTCGTCGGCATCGGCGAGACCGCGCGCGAGCGGGTCGAGACGCTGCTGGCGATCCGCGACGTCCACCGTGCGCACGGCGGTCACGTGCAGGAGGTGATCGTCCAGCGGTTCCGCGCCCACGCCGGCACCGCGATGGCGAGCGCGCCCGAGCCGAGCGGCGACGACAACGCGCGCGCGATCGCGCTGGCGCGGCTCGTCCTCGACGACGACGTCAGCGTCCAGGCGCCGCCCAACCTCAGCGGCGCGGACATCGCCGCGCTGCTCGACGCCGGCGTCGACGACCTCGGCGGCATCTCGCCGCTCACGCCGGACTTCATCAACCCAGGGCACGCGTGGCCGCACCTGGCCCGGCTCGGCGACGCGCTCGCAGCCGCCGGCCACGCGCTGACGCCGCGCCTGCCGATCCACGAGCGGTTCGCCGCGCGCCGCGGGTTCGTCGCGCCGGCGCTGGCGCCGTACCTCGCGCCGGCGCGCGCGCGCCTCGGCGAGGTGCTCGGCGCGCGCGCGGAGGCGGCGTGACCGCGTCGCTCGCGCTGCGGCGCCTGCTCGACGCCTGCCTCGCGGGACACCGCCCGTCGTGGCAACAGCTCGCGCCGTTCGGCGAGGTCACCGGCGCGGACCTCCACGCGCTGTGCGCCGCCGCCGACGCGCTGCGCGAGGCGCAGGCCGGCCCGCTCGTCACCTACGTCGTCAACCGCAACATCAACTTCACCAACGTCTGCATCAAGCGGTGCGGGTTCTGCGCGTTCTCGCGCACCGGCCGGTCCGAGCAGGGCTACTTCCTGCCCGTCGAGGAGATCGTCGCGCGCGCGGTCGAGGCACGCGCGCTCGGCGCGACCGAGGTGTGCATCCAGGCCGGGCTGGCTCCCGCGATCGACGGCGACTTCTACGTCGAGCTCGTCCGCGCGGTGAAGCGCGCGGCCCCCGACCTGCACCTCCACGCCTACTCGCCCGAGGAGATCAAGTACGGCGCGCACCGCGCGCGGCGGTCGGTCCGCGATCACCTCGTCGCGCTGCGCGACGCCGGGCTCGGCACGCTCCCCGGCACGTCCGCCGAGATCCTCGACGACGCCGTGCGCGAGCGCCTCGCGCCCGGCCGCATCACCTCGGCGGAGTGGCTCGACGTCGTGCGCACCGCGCACGGGCTGGGCATCCGCACCACCGCGACGATGATGTACGGCCACGTCGAGTCGGTCGTCGACCGGCTGCGCCACCTCGAGACGCTGCGCGCGCTGCAGCGCGACACCGGCGGGATCACCGAGCTGGTGCCGCTGTCGTTCGTCCACGCCGAGGCGCCGATGTACGCGCGCGGCACGCCCGGGCTGCGGCCCGGGCCAGGCGGGCTCGACGTCGTGCGCACCCACGCGCTGGCGCGCGTGATGGTCGGCTGGGACATCCCGAGCCTGCAGGTGTCGTGGGTCAAGGAAGGCCTGCGCGTCGCCGAGCACCTGCTGACGTGCGGCGTCAACGACCTCGGCGGCACGCTGATGAACGAGAGCATCTCGACGTCGGCGGGCGCCGGCCACGGCCAGCTCGCGACGCCGGCGGCGCTACGACGGCTCGCCCGCGCGGCGGGCCGCGTCCCGGCCGAGCGCACCACGCTGTACCAGCTCCGTCGCGTGTTCGACGCGACGGGCGCCGGGGCGGTCGAGGCGGATGAGGCGGAGGAGGCGCTCGATCGTGTCGAGGACGCGGACGCTCGCTTCGGCAGCTACGCCGGGCTCACCCGCGAGGTGCGGTTCCGGTTCGAGCGACGACGCGAGCAGCCGCTCGAGGTCGGCGAGGTCGGGCGGTCCGTCGACGTCGAACGCGAGCCCGTCGCGGTCGAGCGTGCCGAGGCGGAGGCCGGCGGCCATGACCGCGGCGACGTGGCGGTCGTAGCTGTCGGCGTTGCCGAAGCAGGTCGGGAGCGGTGCGGGCACGCGCAGCGCGAGCGCGTTGGTCCCGAGGTGATCGCGATCCGGCGCCGCCACGACGTCGGCGCCGGCGAGCGCGCCGCACAGCCGCGCGACGTCGTCGGGGCCGACTAGCGGCAGATCGGCCATCACGACCACCGCGGCGCGGGCGCCGCGCCGCGCCAGGTCGCGCAGCCCGCGGTCGACGATCGCCGCGAGCGACACCGCGCCCGCGACCGGCACGTCGAACAGCACGTCCGCGCCCTGCGCGAGCGCCGCGGCCGCGGTGTCGTCGCCGTCGGTGGCGACGACGACGCCCGCGATCCCCGGCGCCGCGGCGACGGTCGCGACGACGTGATCGAACAGCAGGCGCGCGAGCTGCGCGCGGTCCGGGCCGAGGTGGCCGAGCCGCGACTTGCCCGTCCGGAACGACCGCGCGGGGACCAGCGCCCAGGTCCCGGGCGCGGCCGTCGGCGTCAGCGTCGAGCGCGGGGTGCGGGTGAGCGACATCGGGCGGCGCATCCTAGGGCAGCCTCCGCGCCAGGTCGAGAATCTCGCGGGCGAGGCGCGCGCGGTCGGCGCGGTCACCCATGACCGTCGCCGTGGCCAGCGTGGCCACGCCGGCCGGCGCGTCGTCGCCGCGCTCGATGACCATCGCGGTGAGCAGCGCGCCGTAGTGGGCGGCGATCGCGGCGGGGGAGGGCGGCAGGCCCGCGAGCGACTCGATCATCGGCGCGAGCGGGCCCTTGACCGCGCGGCCACCGACGATCGGGCTGACCGCGATCACCGGCCGGCGCGCCACCGCCGCGCGGACGCCGTCGAGCGCGAGGATCGGATCGATCGACACGTACGGGTTCGACGGCGGCAGGATCACCACGTCCGCGGCGTCGATCGCCGCGACGACGCCGGCGGCCGGGCGGGGCGGGCCGGTGAACCGGACTCGCTCGACCCGCGGCGCGCCTCGCTGACCGACGAGCCAGTCCTGGAACGACAGCGTGCTGTCCGGCGTATCGATCAGCGTCGGACGCGGCGCGTCGGACATCGGCAGCAGGCGCGGGCCGACGCCGAGCGCGCGGCGCAGCGCGTCGGTGACGTCGGTGAGCGAGCGCCCGGCCGCGAGCGCCTGCGCGCGCATCAGGTGCGTGCCGAGGTCGCGGTCGCCGAGGCGGAACCACGCCGGGCCGCCGTAGCGCTCGACCATCGCCAGCGCGTGGAACGTCTCGCCGGCGAGGCCCCACCCCTGCTCGGGGTGGGCGAGGCCGGCGAGCGTGTACATCACCGTGTCGAGATCGGGGCAGATCGTGAGCCCCCAGTGGACGAAGTCGTCGCCGGTGTTGACGATGATCGTCAGGTCCTCCGGCGACAGCGCGGCGGCGAGGCCGTCGCACAGCCGCGCGCCGCCGACGCCTCCGGACAGCGCGACGACCTTCATGCGTAGAGGTCCTCGCCGCGCCGGCGGGTCAGCGCGGCGGCGCCGTCGTCCGTCGTCGGCGCCCACCGCAGGCCGCGGACGAGCACCGCGGCGCGCCCCTCGTCGGCCTGCCCGGCGACCAGATCCGCCGCGGCGGCGACCTGATCGGCGAGCGCGGTGACGGTGCGCTCGAGCGGGCGCCCGACGAGGTCGCGGCGCCCGCGCTGGTCCCACAGCGGCGGCAGCCCGGCGACGCCGATCGCCGCGCCGACGGTGCCGAGGCGGAACGGCCGGCCGAACGAGTCGGTGACGACGACGCCGAGCGTCACGCCCGGCGGCGCGAGCGCCGCGCGCAGCCGCGCCGCGCTGGCGTCCGGATCCGCGGGCAGCAGGATCGCCCACGGGCCGACGCCGCGCGCGGCGCGCGCCGGCGGCGGCGCGGCGTTCGACAGGTCGATGCCCGCGTCGGCGGTGACGAACCCGAGGCGATGGCGCACGATCAGCGCGCCGCGCGCGACGCGCGACACCGCGCTCGCCTCGCGCAGCACCAGCTCGATCAGCCGCGCGTCCTTGCCGGTGGTCTCGGCGAGGCCGCGCGCCCGCTCCGACGCGTCGACCGCGGCGAGGTCGACGAACCGGTCCTCGACGCGCGACACCACCTTGGACGGCACGACGACGACGTCGCCGTCGCGCAGCGTCAGCTCGGCGCGCGCCAGCGCCGCGGCGATCAGCGCCGGCAGGTCGTCGCCGGGCCCCACGACCGGCAGCCCCGGCAGCGCGAACAGCTCCAGGCGCGCGCCGCAGCTCACCATCACAGCCCCGCGATCTTCAGCGCCAGGCCGTGGCGCTTGTAGGTCTTGTTGAGGTGGATCAGCACCGGCGTCATCGCCTCGAGCGCGACCGCGTTGGCCAGCGCCCCGGCGTCGAGCCCGCGCGCGCCGAGGGCGCCGACGAGCTCGATCACGGTCGCCTTGGCCGCCGCGTCGTCGCCGACGACGAGCACGTCTTGATCGAGCGGGCGCTCGAGATCCTCGAGCACGGTCGAGCTGACGTGGTGCAGGGCGCCGACGACGCGCGCGGCGTCGCGCAGCAGGCGCTGCGCCTCGAGCGCGGCGGCGCCGCCCTCGGGCAGGTGGACCTTCGCCACCGCCGGCGGGACCAGCGGCACGACCAGGTCGACGACGATCTTGCCGGCGAGCGCCGCGCGCAGCGCCTCCAGCGTCGGGCGCTGCGCCGGGTACGGCACGCTCACGACCACGACGTCGCCCGCGGCCGCGGTCGCGTTGTCGCCGCCGGCGATGGCGCGCCGGGCGCGCGCGCCGAGCTCGTCCGCGGCCGCGTGCGCGCGCGCCGCGTCGCGCGATCCGATGACGACGTCGTGGCCGGCGCGCGCCCACCGCATCGCGAGCCCGCGGCCCTCCTTGCCCGCGCCGCCGAGGATGCCGATCCGCATCTACAGCGCCAGCTCCGCCAGCAGGCGGATCGCCTCCGGCTGCTGCCCGCCGACGATCATCGTCGTGATCCCGGCCTTCTTCCACACGCCGAACCGCTCGCGGATCCGCTCCGGCGGCCCGACGAGGTAGAGCGTGTCGATCATCTCGTCGGGCACCGCCGCCACCGCCTCCTTGCGCTTGCCCGCCAGGAACAGCTCCTGGATCTGCACGCACGCGTCCTCGAACCCGACGCGGCGAAGGTACTCGCCGTAGAAGTTCTTGTCCTTCGCGCCCATGCCGCCGATGTACAGCGCGAGCTGCTCGCGGAACGGCACGCGCACCTGGTCGAGCGGGCCGACCGCGACCGCCACCGTCGGGGCGATGTCGAAGTCGGCGAGCTGCTTGCCGTCCTTGCGCAGCGCGAGCCCGGCCTGCACGTGATCCGTGATCACCTCCGGCCGCAGCGGGTTCATGCACGTGAGCAGCAGCCCGTCGCACAGCTCGCCGCACAGCTCCTGGCCCTTGGGCGCCATCGAGCCGGAGTAGATCGGGATGTCCTTGCGGCCGTGGACCATCGAGCGCAGCGGCTTGCCGAGGCCGGCCGAGCCCGGCCCGCGGTACGGGATCTGGTAGCGCTCACCCTCGAACTGCAGCGGCGCCTCGCGCGCCAGGATCGCCTTGACGATCGTGATGTACTCGCGCAGCCACGTCAGCGGCTTGTGCCACGGCACGCCGTGCCAGCCCTCGACCACCTGCGGGCCGGAGGTGCCGAGCCCGAGGATGAACCGCTCGCCGCTGAGCCCGTCGAGCGTCATCGCGGTCATCGCGGTGTTCGCCGGCGAGCGCCCGGGGAGCTGCATGATCGCGGTGCCGAGCTTGATCCGCGACGTCTGCGCCGCGATCCACGCCAGCGGGCTGACCGCGTCGGAGCCCCACGCCTCGGCGGTCCACACCGAGTGGTATCCGAGCTCCTCCGCGAGCCGGATCTTGCTCATGTCGATGGCGACCTGCGCGCCCGAGTAACCGACCATCAATCCGAGACGCATCGTCGAGTGCTCCTGAGGCTCTTGGCGAGGTGGGGACCCGACGGACTGGTCCGGCGGGGCGGGGCGGCGAGCCCCGTCTAGGGATGCTGGCTGGAGACCGAGACGACCTCGCCCGTCATGTACGAGGCGTAGTCGCTGGCGAGGAACACGATCACGTTCGCGACCTCCCACGGCTCGGCGGCGCGGCCGAACGCCTCGCGCTCGGTCAGCCGGTCGAGCAGGTCCTGGGTCGTCACCTTCACCAGGAACTTGTGGACGGCGATGCTCGGCGACACGGCGTTGATCCGGATCCCGGCGGGCGCCGCCTCGAGCGCGGCGCACCGGGTCAGCGCCATCACGCCGGCCTTGGCCGCGGCGTAGTGGGCCTGGCCCGCCTGCGCCCGCCACGCCAGCACGCTGGCGTTGTTGACGATCGCGCCGCGGCCGCGCGGGGTCATGTGGCGCAGCGCCGCGCGCGTCATCCGGAACGTGCCGGTGAGCGAGATGTCGAGCACCGTGCTCCACTGCTCGTCGGTCATCTCGGCGACCGGCGCGGTGCCGCCGAGGCCGGCGTTGTTGACCAGCACGTCGACGCCGCCGAGCGCGCGCTCCGCCGCCGCCCACAGCGCGTCGACCTCGCCCTGCTTCGACACGTCGCACCGGCACGTCGGCACCGGCGCGCCCGCCAGCTCGGCGAGCGCCGTCGCGGCCTCGCCCAGCCGCCGCTCGTGGACGTCGCTGATCATCACGCGCGCGCCCTCCTCGACGCACCGCTTCGCGGTGGCGAAGCCGATGCCGGTGCCGGCGGCGGCGGTGATCAGCACGGTCTTGCCGGCCAGCAGGTCGCGGCCGGGCGGGTACGGCGGCAGGGTCATCGTCATGACAGGTCTTCTCGCTTCAGCTCGTCGAGCAGGCCCTGCACCGAGGCGCGCACGGTGGCGTCGACGTCGTCCACCATCTCGTCGCTCGGCTCGGCCCCCGGGGCCAGCAGCGGCGGCTGCACCGCCGGCGCGACGCGGTAGCGCAGCGTCCCCGGCAGCGGCAGGTGCGGCCACGGCCCGATCGCCAGGCCCCACGGCAGCGACAGGTGGACCGGCCACACGCTGGCGCGCGTGAGCTGCGGCAGCCGCATCCACCGCGCCAGCCTCTGCCCGTCGGACAGCACCATCAGCGTCTCGTGCGCGCCGGCGTTGGCGACCGGGACGATCGGCACGCCCGCGGTGATCGCCGTGCGCGCGTAGCCGGTGCGGCCGCCGAACCGGACGGTGTAGCGCTCGCGGTACGGCCGCCAGGTGTCGACGTCGCCGCCCGGCATCACCAGCAGGTCGCGGCCCCACCGCGTCAGCACGTCGGCCGCGACGCCGCGGCCGGCGCGCAGCACGCCGATCCGGCCGAAGAACCGCGCGGTCGTGCGCGTCGACATGATGATCTCGTGGGCCAGCGGGTGGATCGGCCGGTCGAGGCCGAAGTGCTGGTACCAGGCGTAGCCGAACCCCCACACGTCGGGGATCGAGGTGCCGCCCGAGTGGTTCGACACGACCATCACCGGCTTGCGTGGAACATGTTCCATGCCGCGGACGTCGAGCGCGAAGTACTTGCCGAGCCCGAAGAACCGGCGCGCGAACCGCAGGACCTGCGCGACCGCCTCCGGATCGTAGCTGCCGGGGTCGTTGCCACCGTCGGGGGTGCCGGTGTCGCGGTGCAGCCAGCGCAGCAGGCCCGCGCGCTCGTGGCCGCGCGCCGGCTCGTCGGATTGTCGCAGGGTCACATCCGCAACGTACATGCTTGCCTGGGCCGAGTGAAACATGTTTCAGTCAGTCCCGCCACAGCATTCGGCCAGGAGGATCCGATGAGCCGCTTTCCCATGCCCCGCTACCCCAACGGCTGGTTCCAGGTGGCGTACGTCGACGAGCTGCCGCCCGGCGGCGTCAAGCCGCTGCGCTACTTCGGCCGCGACCTCGTCCTGTTCCGCACCGAGAGCGGCGTCGCGAAGGTGCTCGACGCGCACTGCCCGCACCTCGGCGCGCACCTCGGCCACGGCGGCAAGGTCAAGGGCGACTGCCTCGAGTGCCCGTTCCACGCGTGGAAGTTCGACGGCGCCGGCACGTGCGTCGAGGTGCCGTACGCCAAGAAGATCCCGCCGCGCGCGACGATCCCGACGTGGCACCTGCGCGAGGTCAACGGCCTGATCATGGTGTGGCACCACGCCCAGGGCGCGCCGCCGTCGTGGGAGGTGCCGCTGCTGTCCGAGTACGGCAGCGACGACTGGACGCCGTACGAGAAGCGCAGCTGGAAGATCAAGACGCACAACCAGGAGATGGCCGAGAACTCGGTCGACTCGGCGCACTTCCTCTACCTGCACGGCACGCAGGAGATGCCGACGACCGAGGCGGAGATCGTCGGGCCGCTCTTGCACACGCGGTCGCAGACGCTGATGAAGACGCCGCAGGGCAAGGTCAAGGGCGAGATCGACGTCCACGTCCACGGCTTCGGGTTCACGACGACGCGGTTCAAGGGCATCGTCGAGACCCTGCTCGTGTCGTCGGCGACGGCGATCGACGAGGACTACTGCGAGCTGCGGTTCAGCTTCATGGTCCGCAAGATGGTCAACGAGGGCGTCACCTCGACCGTCGGCGCCGCGTTCATGCGCGAGGTCAGCCGCCAGCTCGAGCAGGACATCCCGATCTGGGAGAACAAGATCTACATCCACCCGCCGGTGCTGGTGGACGGCGACGGGCCGATCGGGATGTTCCGGCGCTGGGCGAAGCAGTTCTACGAGGGCCACCCGGGGGCGGACGTGGCCGCCGCGTCCTGAGCACCGCCGGCGCCCGTGGGGCACCCTCTCCGAAAGTGCAGGGTGGGGGCTCGGGAGTGACGCAGGAGCGGCAGGACCCGGCAACCGTGGTCCGACACCTCGTCACATGGGGGGCAAACGTGGCTCAATCCCTGCGATGAACACCCCGGTGCCACCCGACCGCGGCGCGCGCGCGCCGCGGCCCACCGAGCACAACCTCGACAAGCACGCGCGCGACGCGATCGGGGGCGCGCTGCGGCCGGGCGACCCGCGCCGCTTCGTCGTCGAGGCGATGCTCGGCGCGGTGCAGGCCGACGGCGTCGTCGACCCGCGCGAGCTCGCCGTGCTCGATCGACACCTCGGCGAGCACGAGCTGTTCCAGGGCGTGCGGGCCGAGATGGCGCGCACGATGATCGACCTCGCCGCGGACGCGCTGCGGTTCGCGGGCAGCTCGACCGCGCGGATCGGGGCGATCGCGCGCGGCCTGCCCTCGCGCATCCACCGCGGCGCCGCGTACGCGATGGCGTGCGAGGTCGTCGCCGCCGACGACGACGTGTCGCCCGCGGAGCTGACCTTCCTCGAGCACCTGCGGCTGGCGCTGCGGGTCTCGCCCGAGGAGGCGCTCGGCGTCCAGGCCGCGCTGCGCGGCCGCCGGCTCGGCCGGCACCTCGACGAGCAGGTCGCGCACGTCCGCAGCCTGGCCCCGCTCGCGCTCGAGCTCGCCGGGCTGCGCGCGGTGGTCGAGGGCGTGCCGCCGCCGGCGCGCGAGCTGATCCTGGCGATGCCCGATCTCGCCGGCGCGCCGGACGAGATCGACGCGGCGCTCGCGCGCGGCGGCGAGCAGCCGCGCGAGCAGCTCGAGCTGGGCGCGGCGCTGTCGCGGCTCGCGCGCGCGGTCCCCGCCGCGATCGATCGCTGGTGGCTGGTCGTCTACGCGATCGCGCTGGAGCCCGTGCCGTGGGGCTGGCGCAGCAGCCACTTCCTGCTCATGGCCCAGTACGCGTTCGGCCTGGCCGACGCCGACCTCGACTTCGCCGCGTCCGACGCGCTCGTCGTCGCGCCGGCCGCGCGCGCGAGCTGAGCCAGGGCCTACTCGGCCGCCAGCTCGGCGCCGATCCGGGCCAGGTGCGCCGAGGCCCCGCCGAGCGCGAGCTCGAGCTGCTTCGCGAGCGGGTAGAACTTCGCGAGCGGGTAGTCGAGATCGAAGCCGATGCCACCGTGCAGGTGCTGCGCGGCATAGGTGACGCGCTGGCCGCACTCGGCCGCGGTCGCCTTGGCGATCGCGACGTGGCGCGCCGCGGGCAGGCCCTCGGTCAGCCGCCACGCGGCCTCCCACAAGGTCAGCCGGATCGACTCGACGTCGACGTACGCGTCGGCGGCGCGCTGCGCGACCGCCTGGAACGTCGCGATCGGCCGGTCGAACTGCACGCGCTGCGACGTGTACGCGGCGGTCATCTTGAGCACCTGCTCGCACAGCCCGAGCTGCATCGCGCACGCCCCGACCGCGGCGCGATCGAGCGTCCAGGCGAGGATCGCGCGCCCCTGCCCCGGTGGGCCCAGGCGCTCGCGGTCCGTGACGCGGACCGCGGCCAGGGTCACGAGGCCGTGGACGGCGCCGGTGGTCGAGACCTGTCGCTCGATGGTCACGCCGGCGGACGCGGGATCGACCAGCCACAGCCCGGGCTCGCCGTCGTCGGCCGTCGCCGACACGACCAGCCGCGCGGCGCGGTGGGCCGCCGGCACGCACGTCTTCACGCCGTCGAGGCGCCAGCCACTGCCGTCGCGCGTCGCGCGCGTGCCCGGCGCCAGCAGGTCGCCGCCGGCCGGCTCGTCGAGCGCGCCGACGACGAGGCGCGTCCCGCGCGCGACGTCGGGCAGCACCGCCTTGCGTTGCTCGACCGAGCCGAACCGCTCGACCGGCAGCGCGCCGGTGCACAGCACGGCCCACAGCGGCACCGGCGCGGCCGCGGCGCCCGCCGTGGTCAGCAGCGCGCACAGCTCGAGCAGGCCGTGGCCGGCGCCGCCGACGTCGTCGCCGAGCGCGACGCCGAGCAGCCCGGCGCCCGCGAGCTGCGCCCACAGCGCGTCGTCGAACCGGTCGCCGGACGCCTCGACGTGCTTGCGCGTCTCGGCGGTCAGGCGGTCGCCGAAGATCCGCGTCGCCAGCGCGGCGACCTCGGTCTGCTCGTCGGTGAGAGCGAAGTCCATGAGCTAGCTCCTAGCGGGGCGCGCGCGGCATGCGCAGGCCGATCTGGGCGATGATGTCGCGCTGCACCTCGTTGGTGCCGCCGCCGAACGACAGCACGAGCGTGGTGCGGTAGTAGGTCTCCAGGCGCCCGCGCAGCACCGCGCCGGGCGAGCCCGCCTTGACCAGCCCGGGCGCGCCGAGCACCTCGAGCAGCGCCTGGTAGATCCCGATGAACGCCTCGCTGCCGAACACCTTCACCGTCGACGACTCGGCCGGGTCGAGCTTGTCGAGCCCGACGTTCCACGCCTGCCGCCACGCCATGAGGCGCAGCGTCTCGATCTTCTGCGTCGCGCGGGCGAGCGCGAGCTGGACCCACGGCTCGTCGATCACGCGGCGGCCGTCGGCGCGCCGCGTCGCCTTCGCCCACGCCGTCGTCTCCTCGACGAACCGCGCGACCGGGCCAGGCGCGAGCAGCGCGACACGCTCGTGGTTGAGCTGGGTCGTGATCAGCCGCCACCCCTCGTTCTCGCGCGCCACGCGCATGCTCACCGGCACGCGCACGTCCTCGAGGTAGGTGACGTTGGTGCGGTTGCCGCCGAGCGTGTGGATCGGCGTGATCGACACGCCCGGGGCGCGCCGGTCGACCATCAGGATCGAGATGCCCTTGTGCTTGGGCGCGTCCGGGTCGGTGCGGACCGCGAGCCAGATGTAGTCCGCGTACTCGGCCAGGCTCGTGAACACCTTCTGGCCGTTGACCACGTAGTGGTCGCCGTCCCGCACCGCCCGGGTCGTCAGCGACGCCAGGTCCGTCCCCGCGCCGGGCTCGGAGTAGCCGATCGCGAAGTGCAGCTCGCCGCGCAGGATCCTCGGCAGCATCGCCGCCTTCTGCTCGTCGGAGCCGAACTTCATCAGCGTCGGGCCGACGGTGCACAGCGTGAGGAACGGGATCGGGAACCCCGCGCGCTGGACCTCGTCGAAGAAGATGAACTGCTCGATCGCGGGCCGCGCCTGGCCGCCGAACTCGGTCGGCCAGCCGATCCCGAGCCAGCCGTCGGCGCCGAGCCGGCGCAGCGCGCGCGTGTACAGCGGGCCGCCGCCCTCGGTGCCGGCGACCTCGGCAAGGACGTCGTCGGTGACGACGTCGGCGAGGTAGGCGCGCAGCCGGTCGCGCAGCGCGGCCTCCTCGGGGGTGAAGTCGATGAACATGTGGCGAAGCTCCTAGGGCCGGTCGCGCCCGACGATCCACATCGCGAAGAACTGCGAGCCGCCGCCGTAGGCGTGGCCCAGCGCGCGGCGCGCGCCGTCGACCTGGTGCTCGCCCGCCTGGTCGCGCACCTGCATCGCGGCCTCGGCGAACCGCAGCATGCCGCTGGCGCCGATCGGGTTCGACGACAGCACGCCGCCCGACGGGTTGATCGGCAGCGCGCCGCCGAGCGCGGTCGCGCCGGAGGCGGTCAGCTTCCACCCCTCGCCCGGCGCGGCGAAGCCGAGGTTCTCCAGCCACATCGGCTCGAACCACGAGAACGGCACGTAGAGCTCGGCGCACGCCAGATCGCGCCGCGGATCCGAGATCCCCGCCTGGGTGTAGACGTCGCGCGCGCAGTCGCGCCCGGCCTGTGGGTTGACCTGGTCGCGGCCGGCGAACACGACCGGCTCGCTGCGCGTCGACAGGCCGTGGACCCACGCCGGCGGGCGCGGCGCCGCGGCGGCGATCGCCTCGGACGTCATCACCATCGCGCACGCGCCGTCGGACGACGGGCACGTCTCGAGGTAGCGGATCGGATCCCACAGCATCGGCGAGTCCGCGACCATCGCGCGGTCGATGCCCTTGATCCGCAGGTGCGCGTACGGGTTCTTCAGCGCGTGCAGCCGGTCCTTGACCGCGACCTGCAGCCCGACGTCGTCGGGCGCGCCGCTGCGGCGGATGTACGCGCGCACCAGCGGCGCGAAGTAGCCGCCGGCGCCGGCGGTGAGCTGGGGCTGGAACGGGATCTTCGGCGACAGCGCCCACATCGCGTCGCTCTCGCTCTGCTTCTCGAACGCGACCGTGAGCACCCGCTGGTGGACGCCGCCCATCACCAGGTGCGCCGCGGCGATCGCGGTCGAGCCGCCGACCGAGCCCGCGGTGTGGACGCGCAGCATCGGCTTGCCGACCGCGCCGAGCGCGTCGGCGAGGTACAGCTCCGGCATCATCACGCCCTCGAACATGTCGGGGGCCTTGCCGATGACGACGGCGTCGATGTCCTTCCACGTCAGCTCGGCGTCGGCGAGGGCGCGCGCCGCGGCCTCGCGCACGAGCCCGGCGATCGACACGTCCTGGCGCTTGGCCTTGTGGTGGGTCTGGCCGATCCCGACGATCGCGCAGCGGTTCGCGCCCATGGCTAGACGTCCCTCTCGAGCACGCACACGAGGTTGTGCTGCAGGCAAGGGCCCGACGTCGCGTGGGCGACGGCGCGGCGGCCCTGGCCGGTCATCAGGCGGGTCGCGGCCTCGCCCAGGCGCGCCAGGCCCGCGACCATCATCGGGTTCGCCGACAGCGCGCCGCCCGACGGGTTGATCGCGACGCCGTCGTCGAGCCCGAGCGCGTCGCGCAGGATCACCTCCTGGTGCGCGAACGGCGCGTGGAGCTCGGCGAGGTCGAACCGGCCGCCGAGGGCGCCGGCGCGCTCGGCCGCCAGCCGCGTCGACGGCGAGGCGGTGAGGTCGCGCATCCCGAGCTGGTGCGGCTCGATCCGGTGGTCGATCCCGCGGATCCACGCGGGGGAGGAGACGAGCCGGCGCGCGGTGTCGCCGGCGGCGAGCACGACGGCGCACGCGCCGTCGGAGATCGGCGGGCACGCGTGGGCGCGCAGCGGTGCGACCTGGTACGGCTCGGCGAGCAGCTCGTCGGCAGAGCGCGGCGCGCGGCGCTGGGCGCACGGGTTGTCGGCCGCCTGGCGGCGGCGCGCCGCGGCGAGCTCGGCGAGGCCGCGCTCGGTGACGCGGCCGGCGTCGATCAGCGCGCGCGCCTGGAGCGCGGCGAGGCCGACCGCGTCGGCGCCGAGCGGGGCGACGACGTACGGGTCGAGCTGCTGGACGAGCACCTCGGGCAGATCGCCGAGCGACGACTTGCCGTAGGCGTAGATCAGCGCGGTGTCGATGTCCCCGGCCTGGAGCCGGACCCACGCCTCCCACAGCGCCCACGCCCCGTCCATCTCGACGTGCGACTCGTGGATCGGCGGCCACGGCGCGACGGCGTCGAGCGCCATGACGAACGAGAACGGCCGGCCGAGCAGGTAGTCGCAGCTGCCCGAGACCGTGAAGCCGACGTCTTCGCGCCGCAGGTGGGCCTGTGCCAGCGCCGCCGCCACGACCGGCTGCACCAGCTCGACCTCTTCGCGGGTGACGTCGCGCCGCACCGACGGCAGCTGCGCGAACGCGATGATGGCGACGTCTCTCACCGGGGCCTCACAGGTGGCTCGCGATCGCCTCGAACGGCGCGTCGGGCTCGCCCGTCGCCTCGAACCAGCGGATGCTGGCGAGCGTCGGGCCGAGCTGGTCGTCGGGGACCCACACCGCGCGCACGCGCATGCCCATGCGCGCCGCGTCGGGCTCGATCCCGCGGACGAGGTGGAAGATCGGCATGTCGGCGCCGTCGAGCAGGATCGCCACCGCGACGTACGGCGGCGGGAACGGCGCGGCGTCGAACGGGATGCGGATGACGCAGAACGTGGTGACCGTGCCCTGGTCGGCGACCTCGACCGGCGCGTCGGCGGGCACCCCGCACGTCGGGCACGCGCCACGCGCCGGCAGGTAGACCTTGTGGCACTCCGGGCAGCGGCCGCCGACGATCTTGCGGTCGGCGAGCGCGCGCAGGTAGGTCGACAGGTGGTGGCCCGCGGTGACGGTGTAGTCGAGGCGCACGGGCGCCTGGAGCACCGTGACCGGCGGGCGCTCGTCGGGGGGCGCGCTCATCGCGAGGCTCCGCCCGCGGGCACGAAGCACTCGAGATCGCGGATCGACCCGGTGCGCTCGGCGCGCCACCGCGCGGTCACGCGCATCCCCGTGGCCATGACCGTCGGCGTCCCGGCGTCGACCGCGTGCAGCATCGCCGTGTCGGCGCCGTCGAGCTTGACGAGCGCCCAGGCGAACGGGCGATCGAGCGGGTGGAACCGGCGCGGCGCGTGGACCCACGACCACGTCGTCACCGTGCCGCTCTGGCCGACCTCGACCGGATCGCCGGTGGCCTCGCCGGTCTCCGGGTCGTACTCGAGCGGCGGTACGAGCACCTTGCCCGCCGACGTGCGCACGCCCTCGAGGCGCGCGTCGCGCAGCGCGGTCAGGAACCTCCCGATCACCGGCCCCGTGCTGCGCTGGTACGTGTACTCGAGCACGTACGGCGCGGAGAGGACGTCCGTGTCCATGCCGCGAATAGAACATGTTCTACATGGCGTGTCCAGCGGTCGCGCTGGCGACGCGCTTGAACCGGGGCGCGTCGGCTCGCTATGATCGCTCGATGCCCACTGCCAAGACGTATCTGATCGCCGTCGCGGGCCTGGCGCTCGCGGCGGCGGCGTGCACGGCGTCCCTCGGGACGTCGACCTCCGAGCCGGCGCCATCAGCGCCGCAGGCCGAGGCGCCGCCGGCCGCGGGCCCCGAGGTCACGCCCGAGCTGACCGAGGCACGCGCCAAGGTCGTCGCGCTGATCAACGCCAGCGTCGTGCTCCGGTGCGACGCCGGCGACGCGAAGACCGCCGAGGACGAGGCCGCGTGCGCGACCGCGCGCGCCAGCATGACCGTCGCCGCCCCGGCGGCGCAGGGGGAATGGAAGTGAAGCTCCGTACCGCGCTCCGCCACGTCGTGCCGATGCTGATCGGTGCGCTCCTGTTCCAGATGATCTGCAGCGCGCGGACGCCACCCGCCGCCGCCGCCGTCGATCTCACGCCGCAAGACATCGTCGCGTACCTCAGGAACCAGCAGCTCGCCGACCTCAACGCCCTGATCGCGGCGCTCGAGGCGGAGCTCGGCGTCAAGGCGTCAGCGCCCGTGATCGCGGCCGGGCCGCGCACCGGCGCCGTGGAGGCGCCGCCCGAGCCGGAGCCCGCCCGGACCGAGTTCGACGTCTGGCTCGTGGCCGTGGGCGCCACCAAGATCCAAGTCATCAAGGCGATCCGGGAGGTGACCGGCGTGGGGCTGAAGGAGGCCAAGGACCTCGTCGAGAGCGCGCCCGTGCTCGTCAGGGCGATGGTTCCCGTCGCGGACGCCGAGGCGATGAAGCGACGGCTCGAGGAGGCCGGCGCGTTGGCCGAGCTCAGGTAGCGTCGGCCAGCCGCAGCGCCTGGCGCGGGCACACGGCGATCGCCTGCTCGACCGCGTCGCGCAGCTCGGGCGGCGGCGCCTCGAGCAGGATCTCGAGGCGGTCCTCGTCGTCGACGCGGAACACGGTGGGCGCGACCTTGACGCACCGGGCGTTGCCCTCGCACAGGTCGCGGTCCACGACCACCCGCAGGGTGCTCGGGGCGCTCACGACATCCACCGCCCGATCGGCGTGCCCCACACCCACCGGATCACCTTCTGCAAGGTCTTCTCCTTGGCGGCGGTGTACGGGTACCAGACCTGCTCTTCCTTGGGGCCGAACCGGTCGATCACGATCGGCTGGGCGTGGCAGTAGCCCTTGAGCCCGACCTCGCCGTTGACCTGGCCGACGCCGCTGTGCTTGCGCCCGCCGAACGGCGCCTCGCACGCGCCGTAGGTGATCGAGCTCTCGTTGATGCACACCGACCCGGTGTCGAGCCGGCGGGCGATCGCCACGGCGCGCGCCTCGTCCTTCGACCACACCGTGCCCGACAGCCCGTAGAGCGAGTCGTTCGCCAGCCGGATCGCCTGCTCGTCGTCGTCGACGACGACGATCGGCAGGATCGGCCCGAACGTCTCCTCCTGCATGATCAGCATGTCGTGGGTGACGTCGACCAGCACGGTCGGCTCGTAGAACAGCTCGCCGACGGCGGTGTTGCGCTTGCCGCCGCACAGCACGCGCGCGCCCCTGGCCAGGGCGTCGACCATGTGGCGCTCGATCGTCTCGAGCTGGCGCGGCCAGATCATCGGGCCGACGTCGTACTCGCCCTCGGTGCCCTGGCGCAGCGCGCTCGCCTTGGCCACGACGCGGGCGATGAAGTCGTCGGCGATCGCGCGCGCGACGTAGACGCGCTCGGTGCCGCAGCAGAACTGGCCGGCGTTGAAGAACCCGCCGAACACCGCGCCGCCCGCCGCGCGCTCGACGTCCGCGTCGGCGCACACGATCATCGCGTCCTTGCCGCCGAGCTCGAGCGTGCACGGGATCAGGCTGCGCCCGCACGCCTCGCCGACCTTGCGGCCGGTCGCGACGCTGCCGGTGAACGAGACCTTGTCGACGCCGGCGTCGACCAGCGCGGCGCCGGTCGTGCCGTCACCGTGCATCACCTGCAGCAGCCCGTCGGGCAGCCCGGCGGCCGCGAGCAGCTCGCCGACCAGCGCGCCGGCGAACGGCGTCACCTCCGACGGCTTGAGCACGACCGCGTTGCCGGCCATCAGCGCCTGCACCGTCGGGTTGAGGCCGAGGATGAACGGCCCGTTCCACGGCGTGATGATCGCGACGACGCCGAGCGGGCGGTAGGTGATCAGCAGCTTCTTGGTGCGGAGCAGGTGCAGCCCGGGCCGGCGGTCGGTGAGGATCCGCTCGGCGTTCTTGGCGTAGTAGGTGAGCGAGTCGAGCGCCGGGAAGATCTCCATCATCAGCGTCTCGAACCGCGACCGGCCGGTGTCGCGCATGCACACGCCGAGGTAGTGGTCCTGCTGCGCGCGCAGCAGCTCCGCGGCGCGCCGCATGATCGCCGCGCGCTCGGCGAACGGCGTCGCCGCCCACGCGGGCTGCGCGGCGCGCGCGCGCGCGACCGCGGCGCGGACCTCCTCGGGCGAGGTCACCGGGACCTCGCCGATCGCCTCCTGCGTCGACGGGCTGGCCACGCGCAGGCGGCGCCGGCCACCGCCGGCCTCCATCGGAACGACGATCGCCATCGAATCCCCCTGGTGAAGCGGTGCCGGGCACCGCGCCGACGTCACGACGCCGGCGGCAGGAACTTGTTCATCTTCTGGGCCATCGGGATCGAGCCCGAGACCTTGAGCTTGCGCGTCAGGAACGCCTTCGCGCCGTTGAGCTCGCCGTTAGCCAGCTTGACGTAGTTGTCGGCGGAGATCTTGTACGTGACGGTCGGCTCGGGCACGCCGCCGGGCTCGACCGTGACCTTGCCGTCCGTGACGCGGACGGTCCACGTGCCGCCGCCGGTGCCGTCCAGCTCGTAGACGAACGTGGCGTTCACGCCCTTGGCCTCCTCCGGCCGGAAGCGCTCCTGGATCGTGTCGAAGTACTCGGTGCAGCTCGTGACGTGGCGCATCGGTGCGTCCCCTCCGTGAAACATGTTCTACACGCGCAGTAGAGATCAGGCGTGCGGGATCGTCAAGCCTGATCGCGCGCGTGATCGCGTGACCGGTCGCCTGGCCGATCGGCGGCCCGATCGGCGGCGGCGAAGTGATCGAGCAGCGCGGCGTTGAGCTCGTCCGCGCACTGGTGCAGCACGGCGTGCCCCGCGTCGGGGAGCTCGAGCAGTCGCGAGCCGGGGATCAGCGTGTGGAGCCGATGCGTCTCGCGCGGGCGGATCAGCCGGTCCTGCGCGGCCTTGACCACCAGCGTCGGCGTCGCGGCGAGCGCGGGCAACCGCCGCGCCGTGCCGTGGGTCATCACGGCGGCGATCTGGAACAGCCGGTCGCGGCGCGGCGCCGCGGCGACGACGTGGTCGGACAGCGCCCGGCGCAGCGGCGCGACGTCCACCGCGGCGAGGTACGCGTCGGGGAAGATCAGCCGCTCGAGCGCGCGCGTCCGTCCGGCGCGCGGGCCGAGGAACCCGGTGAGGAACAGCCCGAGCGCGCGCGGGGGCGGCAGCGCGTTGCGCACCCCGCCGGCGTGGGTGACGACGAGCGCGAGGCTGCGGACGCGGTCCGGGTGGTGGAGCGCGAGCTCCTGCGCGACCATCCCGCCCATCGACACGCCGACGATGTGGGCGCGGTTCCAGCCGAGCGCGTCCAGCACCGCGACGGCGTGCTGGCCGAACCGCCGCATGGTCGGCAGGCGCGGGCGCGCGCGCGCCGCCGGCGCGG
Organism: Myxococcales bacterium; assembly: GCA_011526095.1. Lineage (GTDB taxonomy): Bacteria > Myxococcota_A > Polyangia > Haliangiales > Haliangiaceae > WYBA01. Next base: position 44,922 of record WYBA01000170.1, read on the forward strand.
GGCGGCGCACGGTCTTGCCGGCGCCCGCGTTGTCGAACCACGCGACGTGGTGACGGCGCGACAGCGCCGGGATCTGGTTCATCCACAGGTGGCCCGGGACGCCGAACCCCATGATCAGCAGGACGGGCGAGCCCGCCTCGCCGGCGGTGTCGTAGTGCAGGCGCGCGTCGGGCAGCTCGACGATCGGCACGTCACGCCCCGGCGTCGCGCGCCGCGGAGGCCGCGGCGTCACCGGTGACCAGCACGATCCGCCCCGACAGCCCGCCGGCGTGGACCATCCGCTGCGCGCGATCGGCGGCGTCGAGCGGCAGGCGCGCGTGGACCGGGACCTCGAACGGGCGCGCGGCGTGGAGCGCCAGCAGCTCGGCCATGTCGCGGCGGGTGGCGCCGCTCGAGCCGGTGACCTGCAAGCCGCGGGTGATCATGTAGCCGAGGTTGAGCTCGGCGCGCGCCTCGACCACGTTGCCGACGGCGACCATCCGGCCGCCGATGCCGAGCGAGCGCAGCGTGGCGTTGAACGTCGGCGCGCCGACGCAGTCGAGCGCGACGTCGACCGCGCCGCCGGGCAGCCGCTTGTGGAAGCCGGCGCCGTCGTCGACGACGACCGCGGCGCCGAGCGCCTCCACCATGGCCGCGTGCTCGGCGCGCCGGACCTGCGCGACCACCGTGGCGCCGAGCCGGGTGGCGACCTGCACCGCGGCGGCGCCGACGCCGCCGTTGGCGCCGGTGACGAGCACGCGCATGCCCGCCTGGAGCTTGCCTGCCCGGACCAGGCCGCGATAGGCGGTGCCGGCGGTGCAGTGCAGGATCGCCGCCTGCGCGGCGTCGAGCCCGTCGGCCGAGCGGTAGAGCGCGCGCTCGGGCACGACCATCCACGTCGCGTAGCCGCCGTCGATCAGCAGGCCGAGCACGGCCGCGGCGCGCTGGCACAGCGAGGTCTCGCCGACGAGGCACGGCGGGCACAGCCCGCAGAAGTCGCGGTGCATCGTCGCGACGCGGTCGCCGACCTGCCAGTCGGTGACCTTCGGGCCGACCGCGGTGACGCGCCCGACCGCCTCGTGGCCCGGCGTGACCGGCAGGCGGAGGAACGGGAACCGGCCGGCGCGGTCGATCAGGTCGCGGTGGCACACCCCGCACGCCTCGATCGCGACGACGACCTGGTCGCCGGCCGGCGCCGGCGGATCGCCGGCCGGCGCCACCGCGAGGTCCGCGGACCACCCGACCTCCCTCAGGGTCGCTCGCATGCGCCAGAGTGAAACGTGTTCCACCGTGGACGTCAAGCGCCGCGACGGCGATGATGACGCGGTGCAGCCTCGACCGACCCAGTTCACCGGCCACGGCGGCGTCCCGCTGCGCGGGGACGCGTACGGCGACCCCGCGCAGCCGCCGGTCGTGCTGCTCCACGGCGGCGGCCAGACCCGCCACGCCTGGGGCGGGACGGCGCGCGCGCTCGCGGCGGCGGGGTTCCACGTCGTGTCGATCGACCACCGCGGCCACGGTGACAGCGGCTGGCCCGAGGACGCCGACTACAACCTGCCGGCGTTCGCCGGCGACGTCGTCGCGGTCGCCGCGCAGCTCGGCGCGCCGCCCGTCGTCGTCGGCGCGTCGCTGGGAGGCCTCGCCGGGCTGATGGCCGAGGGCGAGCACGGGCCGGTGATGCGCGCGCTGGTGCTGGTCGACGTCGCGCCGCGGATGGAGGCGAGCGGCGTGGCGCGGATCGTCGGGTTCATGCAGACCGGGCTCGACGGGTTCGACTCGCTCGAGGCCGCGGCGGACGCGATCGCCGCCTACCTGCCGCACCGCAAGCGCCCCCGCGACCTCGGCGGGCTGGCCAAGAACCTGCGGCAGGGGGAGGACGGCCGGTGGCGCTGGCACTGGGACCCGCGGTTCATCCGCCGCGACGGCCCCGATCCGGCGTTCACCCAGGAGCGGCTCGCCGCCGCCGCGGCGCGGCTGACGATCCCGACGCTGATCGTCCGCGGCCGGATGAGCGACGTGCTGTCCGAGGAGGGCGTGCGCGAGCTGCAGGCCCTCGTGCCCCACGCCGCCTACGCCGACGTTGGCGCGGCGCACATGGTGGCGGGCGACGCCAACGACGCGTTCACCGACGCCGTCGTGGCGTTCCTCACCCTAAATGTTGCGGTCGCGGCCCGCCCAGTACGGATCGCGTAGCTTGCGCTTGTACAGCTTGCCGTTGGGGTCGCGCGGCATCTCGGGGATGAAGTCGATCGTGCGCGGCAGCTTGAACCTCGCCAGCCGCTCCGACGCGTAGGCCTGGATCGCCGCGGCGAGCGCGTCGTCGGCCGCGGCCTGGGGCGCCGGCTGGATCACGGCCTTGACCTGCTCGCCCCAGTCGTCGTCGGGGACGCCGAACACGGCGGCGTCTGCCACGGCCGGGTGCGCGAGCAGCACCGCCTCGATCTCCGCCGGGTAGATGTTCACCCCACCGGAGATGATCATGTCGGCCTTGCGGTCGCACAGGAACAGGTAACCGTCGGCGTCGAGGTAGCCGGCGTCGCCGACGGTGAAGAACCCGTCGCGCCACGCGTCGCCGGTCTTGGCGGCGTCGCGGTGGTACTCGAACCGATGGTCGCCCATGCGGATCCACACCGTGCCCGGCGTCCCGGCCGGGACCGGCTGGTGGGCGTCGTCGAGGATCCGGATCTGCGAGATCGGCCACGGCCTGCCGACGGTGCCGGGGCGCTCGAGCCACTGCTGCGGCGTCACCAGGGTGCCGCCGCCCTCGGACGCCGCGTAGTACTCGTAGATGCACGGGCCCCACCACGCCAGCATCTGGCGCTTGGTCTCGACCGGGCACGGCGCGGCGCTGTGGATGACGTGCGTGAGCGAGGACACGTCGTACCTGCGGCGCACCTCGTCAGGCAGCTTGAGCAGCCGGTTGAACTGCGTCGGCACCATGTGGCTCGAGGTGACGCGGTGGCGCTCGATCAGCCGCAGCATCTCCTCGGGGTCCCACTTGTCGACCAGCACCAGCGTGTGGCCGAGGTGGAGGTGGTTGGTCGCGAAGTTGAGGACGGCCGTGTGGTAGAGCGGCGCGCCGACGAAGTGGACGCCGGCGCTGCCCGGCAGGATGCCGAACAGCGACAGGAACATCGCCTGCTGGGTCGCGACCGCCTCGGGCGCGGCGCCGGTGAGCGGGCGCTTGACGCCCTTGGGCTTGCCGGTCGTCCCGGAGGTGTAGGTCATCGAGGCGCCGGCGGTGCGCGCGTCCGGCGTCGTCGGCAGGTGGTCGCCGAGCAGCGACGCCAGCGGGCGGAACCCCGGCGCCGCGCCGCCGGTGACGAACCGCGCGTCCTCGGGAAAGCCGATCTCGGCGCACGCCGCCGCGACCGTCTCCGCCGCGCGCGGCATCGTGATCACGGCGGCCGCCTCGCAGTCGGCCAGGATGTAGGCGATCTCCGGCGCCGCGAGGTGCCAGTTGATCGGCGTGACGTACCACCCGGCCTGGTGGGCGGCGAGGAACGCCTCGATCATCGCGGCGCGGTTGTCGAGCACCGTCGCGATGCAGTCGCCAGCCTTCAGCCCGCGCGCGCGCAGCGCGTGGACCAGGCGGTTGGCGCCGGCGAGCAGCTCGCCGGCGGTGATGGCCTTGCCGTCGGGCTCGACGACGGCGGTCCACGCCGGCGCCTGCCCCGCGATCTTCCAGAACCCCACGTCGGTCATGGCGCGCAGCCTACACCAGCCCGCGGGCATGTGAAACATGTTCTAGTCATGGCGCGCTCCGTCCTTGACAGCCGGGTAGAACAAGTTCCATCGTCCGCTCATGGCGGGGAGCGCGACCTTCAACATCGCCGACCTGTTCGAGTCGCTGGCCGGGGCGTTCCCCGAGCGGCTCGCGCTGGTCTCGGGTGCCCACCGGCTGACCTACGCGGCGCTCGACGAGCGCGCCGACCGGCTCGCCGACGTGCTGCGCGGCCGCGGCGTCGGCGCCGGCAGCCACGTCGGCGTCCACCTGTGGAACGGGCACGAGTACGTCGAGGCGATGCTCGCGGCGCTCAAGCTGCGCGCCGTCCCGATCAACCTCAACTACCGCTACGTCGCGGCCGAGCTGCGCTACCTGTGCGACAACGCGGACCTCGTCGCGGTCGTCACCCAGCGCAGCCTGCTGCCGGTGATGGCCGAGGCGGCGCGTGGGCTGCCCGCCGCGCGGACGATGCTGGTCGTCGACGACGGGGCGGAGGCCGACGCGCTCGGCGTCGAGCCGGTCGACTACGAGGTCGCGCTCTCCGGCGGCCGGCCGCGCCGCGGCTACGAGGCTCGCTCGGGCGACGACCGCTACATCATCTATACCGGCGGCACGACCGGCATGCCCAAGGGCGTGGTGTGGCGCCACGAGGACCTGTTCTTCGCGGGCCTGCAGGGCGGGCGCCCGGGCGGCGACCCCGTGTCCTCGCCCGCCGAGGTGATCGAGTGGGCGAGCGATCCGGATAACCGGATGAACCTGTTGCCCGCGGCGCCGCTGATCCACGGCGCGGCCCAGCTCGGCGGGTGGATCAGCCTGTTCACCGGCGGCACGCTCGTGATCCAGCCGGGCAAGAGCTTCGACGCGCGGCGCACGTGCGAGCTGATCGGGCAGGAGCGGGTCACGACGATCACGCTCGTCGGGGACGCGATGGCGCGCCCGCTGTGCGACACGCTGGGCGCGCCGGGCGCGGCCTACGACACGTCGACGCTCGTCGCGATCGCGTCGGCCGGCGCGATCCTGTCGCCCGCGGTGCGCGACCGGCTGCAGGAGCTGCTGCCCGAGACGCTCGTGCTCAACAACTTCGGCTCGAGCGAGACCGGTCACCAGGGCTCGGCGTTCCCCGGCAGCGAGACCGGCGCCGACGGCCGGCCCAGCTTCGCGATGGATCCCAACAGCCTCGTGCTCGACGACGAGCTGCGGCCGCTCGCGCCCGGCGACGGCCGGATGGGCAAGCTGGCGCGCGCCGGCCACGTCCCGCTCGGCTACTACAAGGACGAGGCGAAGACGGCGGAGCGGTTCGTGACGATCGACGGCAAGCGGTTCGTGCTGCCGGGTGACCTGGCGACGATCGAGGCCGACGGGCGGATCACGGTCTACGGCCGCGGCTCGAACTGCATCAACACCGGCGGCGAGAAGGTGTTCCCCGAGGAGGTCGAGGAGGCGCTCAAGGCGCACGCCGACGTGTTCGACGCGCTCGTCGTCGGCATCCCCGACGAGACGTGGATGGAGCGGGTCGTCGCGGTGGTCCAGCCGCGCGCCGGCCGGGCGCCGACGCTCGGCGAGCTGCAGGCGCACTGCCGCCAGCACATCGCCGGCTACAAGGTGCCGCGCCAGCTCGCGCTGGTCGACGAGGTCGCGCGCCAGCCCAGCGGCAAGCCGGACTACGCGTGGGCCAAGCAGATCGTCCTCACCACCTCCGACGCGGGAGCGCGCGCGTGACCACGACGCAACACGACGGGTTCGCGACCGGCTGGTACGTGATCGCCACCGCCGACGATCTCGGCGCGCAGGCGGTGCTGCCGCTGCGCTACTTCGGGCGCAGCCTGGTGGCGTTCCGCGGCGCCTCCGGCGCGGCGCGCGTGCTCGACGCGCACTGCCCGCACCTCGGGGCCGATCTCGGCGTCGGCGGCACGGTCGTCGAAGACACGATCCGCTGCCCGTTCCACGCCTGGCGGTTCGACGGCGACGGCCAGTGCGTCGACATCCCGTACGCCCGCTCGCCCAAGATCCCGGCGCGCGCGTGCGTGCGGGCGTGGCCGGTGCGCGAGCGCAACGGCCTGGTGTTCGTCTGGTACGACGGGCTCGGTCGCGCGCCGAGCTACGAGATCCCGGTGATCGAGGAGCACGGCTCGCCCGAGTGGACGGGGTGGACCGTCAGCAAGATGACGATCCGCACCCAGCCGCGCGAGATCATCGAGAACGTCGCCGACAAGGGCCACTTCCCGACGGTGCACGGCACGCACATCGACGAGTTCGACAACGAGTTCGTCGACCACATGGCGGTGCAGCGGAGCGCCGGCGTGGCGTACCCGCGCGGCGGCGGCTCCGACCGGTTCCGGCTGACGGCCACGTACTACGGGCCCGCGTACCAGGTGACGGTGATGGACTCGCTGCTGCCCAACCGGCTGATCAACGCGCACACGCCGATCGACGCGCACTCGCTGCACCTGCGGTTCGGCGTGATGCTCAAGCGGGTCGGGCCCGACGACAAGATGGCCCGCTACACCGAGGCGTACATCCACAACCTGCAGTCGGGCTTCGCCGAGGACGTGCAGGTCTGGGAGAACAAGGCGTGGCGCGACCGCCCCACGCTGTGTGACGGCGACGGCGCGATCGGCGCGCTGCGCCGGTGGTACCGCCAGTTCTACCCCGCGGCGGGCGCGATGCCCGGCGCCGCGGCGCAGCAGGAAGGGACGACATGAACCGCTTCGAAGGCAAGATCGCGCTGGTCACCGGCGCCGCGTCGGGGATCGGCCGCGCGACGGCGCTGCGGCTCGCGCAGGAGGGCGCCGACGTCGCGTGCGTCGACGTTAGCGACAAGGTCGCGGACACCGCCGCCGAGGTGGAGAAGCTCGGGCGCGCCGCGTCGGCGCACGTCTGCGACATCTCCGACGAGGCGGGCGTGGCCGCGATGGTCGCCGCGGTGATCGCGCGGTTCGGCAAGCTCGACGTCGCGGCCAACGTCGCGGGCGTGCTGCGCGCGGACCACACCCACCAGCTCGCGATGGAGCACTGGGACCGCATCCTCCGGATCAACCTCACCGGCACGTTCCTGGTGTGCCGCGCGGTCATCCCGCATCTGCTGGCGACGAAGGGGTGCATCGTCAACACCTCGTCGACGGCGGCGCTCGGCTCGCACCCGTGGATGGCGGCGTACGCCGCGTCCAAGGGCGGGATCATCGCGCTGACCAAGACGATCGCGGTCGAGTACGTCAAGCAGGGGCTGCGCGCCAACTGCGTGTGCCCGGGCGGCGTCGCGACGCCGCTGCACGGCCAGTTCCGCATGCCCAAGGGCTCGGACCCGGAGCTGCTGCGCGGGGCGATGCCGCTGGTGCCGTACGTCGGGCCGGAGCACGCGGCGAGCGTGATCGCGTTCCTGGCGTCCGACGACGCGAAGTACATCACCGGCACCGAGGTCCGCGCCGACGGCGGGGCGCTGTCCTGATGGGGTTCCCGGCGGCACCCGGGGAGCGGCGGGCGATCGACCTGATGCTCAACATCCCGGGCGAGGACACCACCGGCTGGTACGAGTTCATGAAGCCGCTGCTGCTCGATCGCGAGAGCCGCGAGGTGTTCGCGATGCCGGCGCAGTACATGTTCAAGGACATCCCCAAGGTCACGGACGTGCCGGGCGGCGATTACGTCGCGTGGACCGTGGCGCAGATGGACCGGCACGGGATCGCGCGCGCGATGGTCGGCGTCGACGGCAACCCGTCGCCCAACCTCGAGGCGTGCCGGCGCTTCCCCGAGCGGTTCTTCGCCAGCTACCAGGCCAACCCCAGCCGCGGGATGGACGAGGTCCGCGCGATCGCGCGGCTGCACCGCGAGCTGGGGATCAAGGCCGTGACGATGTTCCCGTCGGGGCTGTGCCCGCAGGTGCCGCTCGACGACAAGAAGTGGTTCCCGATCTACGCCAAGTGCGTCGAGCTCGACCTGCCGGTGTGCTGCTGCGTCGGCGTGCCGGGACCGCGGCTGCCGATGGCGCCCCAGAAGGTCGAGCTGATCGACGAGGTGTGCTGGTTCTTCCCCGAGCTGAAGTTCGTGATGCGGCACGGCGCCGAGCCGTGGACCGACCTCGCGGTCAAGCTGATGCTCAAGTACCCGAACCTCTACTACTCGACGAGCGCGTTCGCGCCGCGCCACTACCCGAAGGACATCGTCGAGTACGCCAACACCCGCGGCGCCGACAAGGTGATGTACGCGGGCTACTTCCCGATGGGCCTGTCGCTCGAGCGGATCTTCGCCGAGCTGCCGGAGGTCCCGTTCCGCGACCACGTGTGGCCGAAGTTCCTCCGGGACAACGCCGCGCGGGTCTTCAAGCTGGAGGGCTAGCGATGCTCACCGCCACTGCCGTCCCCGCGCGCTGGGACCTCGAGGTCGACGTCGTGTGCGTCGGCTCCGGGCTCGGCGCGCTCACCGCCGCGATCGCGGCCCACGACGCCGGCGCGTCGGTCGCCGTGCTGGAGAAGGCGCCCAAGCTCGGGGGCGTGTGCGCCTACTCCGGCGGCGAGGTGTTCGTCTGCTGCAACCACAAGATGGCCGAGGCGGGCGCGCCCGACTCGCCGGAGGCGGGGCGCGCCTACCTGGGGTACCTCGCCGGCGGCTACGCCGACCCGGAGCTGGCGGCGATCCTGTTCGACCAGGGGCCGAAGGTCGCGCGTTACGTCGAGGAGCACGCGGGCGTGAAGTGGAAGTGCATCCGCGACTTCCCCGACTACCACTACCCGCACGCGCCGGGCACGGCGAAGACCGGGCGCTACCTCGAGGTCGAGCTGTTCGACGGCAAGCAGCTCGGGCCGTGGCAGAAGAAGACGTACCTCACGCCGCACATGCCGCCGGGGATCACCCACGACGAGCTGTTCGCGTGGGGCGGGCTGGCGACGATCACGAGGTGGGACTTCGCGCTGATGGGCAAGCGCGTGGCCAAGGACGTGCGCGGGATGGGCCCGGGGATGATGGGGTACTTCATCAAGGCGGTCGTGATCGACCGCGCGATCCCCGCGCACGTCGAGACGCCGGTGCGCGCGCTCGTCGTCGACCGCGGTCGCGTCGTCGGCGTCCGGGCCGAGCGCGGCGGCGCGGACTTCTACGTCCGCGCCGGCAAGGGCGTGGTCCTCGCCACCGGCGGCTACGACTGGAACGAGAAGCTGGCGCGGCAGCACGAGCAGCTGCCCGAGTGGCACTCGATGTGCCAGCCCAGCGTCGAGGGCGACAACATCGTCCTCGGCGGTGAGGTCGGCGCCGCGCTCGCGCGCGTGCCGAGCCACAACCTCGGCATGTTCTTCGGCTACCGGATCCCGGGCGAGGAGCACGACGGCAGGCCGCTGTACCGCGCGTCGTGGGAGGGCGGGTACCCGCACGCGATCTGGGTCAACCGCGCCGGCCAGCGGTTCTGTGACGAGTCGTTCTACCGCGAGTACCTGCCGAAGGTCCGCGCGTGGGACGGGCTCCGCCAGGACCACCCGAACTACCCGCCGTTCCTGATCTTCGATCAGAGCTACCGCGACAAGTACGCGTTCGCGACGTACATGCCGGGGATGGAGGCGCCGGAGGAGGTGCTCGCGCGCGCCGCGACGCCGCGCGAGCTGGCGGTCAAGCTGGGGATCGATCCCGACGGCCTCGAGGCGACGATCACGCGGTTCAACCGGTTCGCCGTCGAGGGACAGGATCCGGACTTCGGGCGCGGCAGCTACCCGTGGGCGGCGGTGATGACCGGCGACAAGAGCCGGCCGAACCCGAACGTCGGGCCGCTCGATCGCGGGCCGTACTACGGCGTGCGCCTCGTCCCGGTGGGCGTCGGCGTCAACTCGGTCGGGCTCGAGACCGACGGGCACGCCCGCGTCCGTCACGTCCGCGGCGACGCGATCCCGGGGCTGTACGCGTGCGGCAACGCCGCGGCGGCGCTCGACACCGGCGCCGGCTACCAGTCTGGGCTGTCGAACCTGCGCGGCATGACCTGGGGGTTCCTCGCCGGTCAGCACGCGGCGCGGACCTGACCGGTCGTCCGCGAGGGACGTCGGCAAGATGTGGCACGCGGCGACGACGCGCTTGCGCGACGTGCGCCGGGCGTCGTGTCATCCGCCGCGAATGGCGGAGTTCGTCACGCTGTACCTGGGGCGCGCGGTCGACGTCGCCGACGTGCGCGTCGCGGCGCGCGTGTCGAAGGTGCCGGCGGTCGCGGGCTCGTTCGCGACGCTCCAGCTCGGCGAGCACCGCTTGACGATCAACGCCGCGCCCGACGAGGGGCTGGCGGCGCACCTCGCCGGGCTGGAGCGCTACCTCGCGCGGGTCTGCGAGGTCCACGATCCGGCGCTGCCGGCGCGGGTGCGCGCGGTCGTGCAGTCCCTCGAGGTCGTCGTCGAGCCCGGGTTCGATCCCGCCGGCCGGATCCACGGCGTCGTCCGCGCGCTGGCGGCGCGCGGTCAGGGCTTCCTCTACTACCCCGACGAGATCGTCGCGCCGGACGGGACCCGGCTCGCGACGCCCGACCGTCGGCGCGAGCGCCGCAAGCGCCACGACACCGCGCCGACCCTCGGCGACGACTGAGCGCGCTATCGTCGGTGGCGATGTTCACCGACCGGTTCGTGTCGCGCTGCCTCGTCGCCACCGCGGCGATGAACGTCGTCGCAGGCCTGGCGGCGATCTCTGCGCCGGCGCTCCACGCCGACCTGATGTTCGCCGACGGCGTGGAGCTGCAGGGCGTGCTCCTCCGCTTCCACGTCATGCTGTGGCTGTTCGTGATCGCGCTCGGCCTGGGCTACGCGCTGGCGGCGCGCGATCCGAGCGGGCAGCGCCCGCTGCTGATCGCGGGTGGCCTGGGCAAGCTCGCCGCGGCGGCGGTGTGGCTGGAGCTGCTGGTGTCCGGGATCGGGGCGCCGCTGATGGCGGCCGGTGTCGCGTGGGACGGCGTGCTCGGCGCGATCTTCCTCGCCCACGCCTGGCGCGGCCCGCGCGTCGGCGCGGGCGGACCGCCGCAGGATCAGCCGACGGCGCCGAGCGTGCGATAGCGGCGGCGGTGGTAGAGCAGGGGCTCGCGGTCGGGGCGGGCGCGCGCCTCGGTGACGCGGCCGATGATGATCGTGTGGTCGCCGACGACGACCTGGTCGTGGAGGTCGCAGGCGAGGAAGGCCGACGCGTCGGCGACGACGGGCATGCCCGAGGAGGTGTCCTCCTCGTCGACGCCGAGGTCGGCGGTGGGCTCGCGGCCGGCGCGCGCGAAGTGGGAGGACGCGGCGTCCTGGCCCGCGGCGAGCAGCGACACGGCGAACCGGCCGGCGTCGCGGATCATCGCGGGCAGGCGGTTCTTGTTGCCGACGCAGACGAGCACCAGCGGCGGATCGAACGACAGCGAGGTGAAGCTCGACACGGTCAGGCCGTAGGCGACGCCGCCGGTACGGGTCGCCACCACCGACACGCCCGACGCCCACGAGGCGAGCGCGTCCTTGAAGTCGTCTGCCGGTGCCATCGCGTCCTCCTCGAGTGTCAGGTCCCGCGCGGCAGGCCGAGCGCGCGGGTGGCGATGATGTTCTTCTGGATCTCGTTCGAGCCGGCGTAGATCGTGTCGGCGCGCGAGAACAGGAAGGTCTCCTGCAGCGGGGTGAGCGAGTAGGCGCCGCCGCCGCCGGCCGCGGCCTCCGGGTCGATCTCCGCGCCGATCTCCGCGCCGATCTCAGCGTCTGGCCCCAGCACGTCCATCGCCAGCTCGCCGAGCGCGCGGTGCCAGGTGGCCCAGTACAGCTTGGACATCAGCGCCTCGCGCGGCAGCTCGCCACGCGCGCCGTGCGCCAGCATGCGCAGCGCGTTCCACCGCATCACCTGCAGGCCGATCCACGCGTCGGCGAGGCGGCGTCGCAGGCCGGCGTCGCGGTCGGCCCCGTTCGCCCTCGCGGCGGCGAGGATCGCCTCGAGCTCCGCGGCGAACCCGATCTGCTGGCCGAGCGTCGACGCGCCGCGCTCGAACGTCAGCGTCGCCATCGCGACGCGCCAGCCGTCGCCGGGCGCGCCGACGACGTGGTCCTCGGGGCAGCGCGCGCCGTCGAAGAACACCTCGCAGAACTCGGCGGTGCCGGTGAGCTGGCGGATCGGCCGGACGGTGATGCCCGGCTGGCGCATCGGCACGAGCAGGTACGACAGCCCGGCGTGGCGGGCCGACCGCGGGTCGGTGCGGCACACGACGAAGCACCAGTCGGAGATCGCCGCGTGCGACGTCCAGATCTTCTGGCCGGTGAGGTGCCAGTGCCCCGCGCGCAGCTCGGCGCGGGTCTGGACGCCGGCGAGGTCGCTGCCCGCGCCCGGCTCGGAGTAGCCCTGGCACCACAGCTCCTCGCCGCGCGCGATCGCGGGGAGGAACCGGCGCTGCTGCGCCTCGGTGCCCATCGCGGCGATCGTCGGCGCGAGCAGGTTCTCGCCGATGTGGCCGATCCGCCCCGGGCCGTGCGCGCGCGCGTACTCCTCGTGGAAGATCACCTGGTGGAGCAGGGGCAGGCCGCGGCCGCCGGCGGCCTTCGGCCAGCCGAGGCCGACCCACCCGGCGGCGCCGAGCGCGCGCTCCCACGCCAGCCGACCTTCGACGTGCTCGTGCTCGTGGCCCGGGCCGCCCTTGCCGCGCAGGTGGCGGAACTCGCCGCCGAGCTGAGCGTCGAGCCAGGCGCGCACGGTCGCGCGGAACGCGTCGTCCTCGGCGGAGAACCGCAGGTCCATCTCAGGTGGCTCCTTCCCTCGCGACGTGGTCGGCGCCGAGCCCGAGTCGGGCGGCGATCGCGTCGCGGTGGGCGTCGGGCGCGCCGAGCAGGGCGCGGCTGGCGCGCGCGCGCTTGAAGTAGAGGTGGGCGTCGTGCTCCCAGGTGAACCCGATGCCGCCGTGGAGCTGGATCGTGTCGGCGGCGCAGCGGTAGCTCGCGTCGCCGCAGTACGCCGCGGTCGCGGCGCTGACGTCGGCGAGCGTGTCGGGCGCGTGGTCGGCGGACCACCCGGCGAAGTACACGGCCGAGCGCGCGCTCTCGACCAGCACGAACAGCTCGGCGCAGGCGTGCTGGATCGCCTGGAAGCTGCCGATCGGGCGGCCGAACTGGTGCCGGACCTTGGCGTAATCGACCGACAGGTCGAGGCAGCGCTGGGCCGCGCCGAGCTGCTCGGCGGCCAGCGCGATCCGCGCGAGCGCGAGCGCGTGGTCGATCGCGGCGCGGCCGGCGCGGCCGGCGCGGGCGAGGCGCGCGCGCGCCGGGACCTCGACCTCGTCGAGCGTGACCTCGGCGAGGGCGCGGGTCCGGTCCATCGTCGGCAGGCGGCGGCGGCGCACGCCGGGGGCGTCGCCGTCGACGGCGAACAGCGCGGGCTCGCCCGCGTCGTCGTGCGCCTCGATGATCAGCAGCCCGGCGGTGTGGCCGTCGACGACGTGGCGCGCGACGCCGGCGAGCGTGACGCCGCGGGGGGTGGCGCGCGCGGCGACGCCGGCGCCCGGCGCGAGCGTCGCGGTCCGCGCGCCGCGGGCGAGCGCCGGCCACAGCGCGGCCGCCTGGGCGTCGTCGGCGGCGACTCGCAGCGCGGCGCCGGCGAGCGCGACCGTCGCGAACCACGGGGTCGCGGCGAGCGCGGCGCCGAGCTCCTGCTGGACGGCGACGACCTCGACCCAGCCCAGGCCGGCGCCGCCGTGGGCCTCCGGCGCGATCAGCCCGGCGAGCCCGAGGTCGTGGGCGAGCGTGCGCCACAGCGCGGCGTCGTGGTCGCCGCCGGCGTCGACGACCTCGCGCGCCGCGCGAGCGCCGCCGCGCGCCTCGACCGCGCGGCGCACGGCGCGCCGCAGCTCGTCCTGCTCGTCGCTGAAGGCGAACCGCATCGAGCGCGACTAGAACATGTTTCACTGTGGGTCGCAAGCGTGTATCGTGCCGGCCATGAGCACCACGGCAGGGACCGGCTTCCTCGACGGACGGGTGGCGATCGTGACGGGCGCGGGCCGCGGCCTCGGCCGCGCCCACGCGCTCGAGCTGGCGCGCCACGGCGCGCGGGTGGTCGTCAACGACCTGGGCGTGGCGAGCGACGGCGGCGGGCGCGACGCCGGACCGGCCGAGGCGGTGGTGGACGAGATCCGCGCCGCCGGCGGCGAGGCCGTGACCAGCGGCGACGACGTCGCGGACTGGGCCGGGGCGCGCGCGCTGATCGCCCGGGCGATCGACGTCTACGGGCGGCTCGACGTGCTGGTCAACAACGCGGGGTTCGTGCGCGACCGGATGTTCGTCAACACCTCCGAGGAGGAGTGGGACGCGGTGATCCGCGTCCACGTCAAGGGGCACTTCGCGACCGCGCGCCACGCCGCGGCCTACTGGCGCGACGCGGCGAAGAAGGGCGAGGCGGTCGACGCGCGGATCATCAACACCACGTCCGGCGCCGGGCTGCAGGGCTCGGTCGGCCAGGCGAGCTACGCCGCGGCCAAGGCCGCGATCACCGCGATGACGCTGGTCCAGGCGGCGGAGCTCTCTCGCTACGGCGTGACGGCCAACGCGCTCGCGCCGGCGGCGCGCACGCGGATGACCGAGACGACGTTCGCCGAGATGATGAAGGCGCCCGAGACCGGGTTCGATGCGATGGCGCCGGACAACGTCGCGCCGGTGGTGGCGTGGCTGGCCAGCGCCGAGGCGCGCGGCGTCACCGGCCGGGTGTTCGAGGTGCAGGGCGGCGTGATCTCGGTCGCCGAGGGCTGGCGCCACGGGCCGAAGGTCGACAAGGGCGCGCGGTGGGATCCGCGCGAGCTCGGCTCGGTCGTGCGCGACCTGCTCGCGAGCGCGGTGCCGCCGGTGCCGGTCTACGGCGCCGGCTGAGCCGCCGGCGTAAGGCCGGCGCCAGGCCGGCGTCGGGCCGGCGTCACGGGCCGGCGTCAGGGAAGCTCGACGGCGAACGACCGCGAGGCGATCGCCGCGACGCCGTCGGCGTTGGTCGCGCGGACGGTGAACTGGTGCGTGCCCTCGGTGAGCCCGGCGAACGTGCGGCTGCCGTCCGGGCAGGCCGCGAACGGCGCGGCGTCGAGCCGGCAGTCGACGGCCTCGGCGCCGGTGGTGCTCCACGCGAACGTCGCGGTGGTCGTCGTGATCGTCCCGCTCGGCCCGTTCCAGATCGTCACGGACGGCGCGGGTGCCGCGGGCGAGGCGTCGAGCACCTCGGGGGCGGCGGCGTCGGTCACCGGGGCCGGCGGCGCGTCGAGCTCCGGCGCGCCGGCGTCGGGCGAGCCCTCCTCGACGTCGATCACGACGACCACGTCGCCGTCGCCGAGCGCGACGTCGTCACCGCCGGCGCGGAACCGCAGGACCGCGGGGGTGAGCTGGTCGGCGACGACCGTGAGCGGCATCGGATCCGCGGACACCAGCGTCGCGTCGACGGTGGTCGAGGCGCCCGTGACCGGATCGACGCGCTCGAGGCGCCAGCCGTCGGCGAGATCCAGGGTGTAGCTGCCGGCGGGGACGGTCTGGACGAGCTCGACGCGGGTCGGGTCGTCCTCGGTGCTCATCGTCGCGTGGGCGTCGGGGCCGGTGAGGTCGAGCCGCGCGTCGCGCAGGCGGTAGAGCGTGCCCGACGGCGAGGTGCCGGTGAGGGTGAGCTCGACGGAGCCGACGTCGGAGGTGGTGCACGCGGCGGCGCCGGCGAGCAGGGCGAGCGGGAGGAGCAGGTGGGAGGACTTCATGTCCGGGGTGTACGCCCGCGCTGCAGTTGTCGCGATGGACGATCACGGCAGGACCCGGCAGCTCGGCCGTGACCGAGGCGTTCCGCGGTGACGGCGCGGTCAGGTCGCGGCGCGCGCGCGCAGCTCGTACTTGAGGACCTTGCCGGTGGCGTTGAGCGGCAGCGCGTCGACGAGGACGACGCGGCGCGGGACCTTGAAGTTGGCCATCTGGTCGCGGCTCCACGCGATCAGCGCGTCGGCGGACAGCGTCGCGCCGGGGCGCGGGACGACGAACGCGACGCCGATCTCCCCCAGACGCGGATCGGGCGCGCCGACGACGGCGACCTGCGCGATGCCCGGGTGGCGGAGCAGGACGTTCTCGATCTCCGCCGGGTAGGCGTTGAACCCGCCGACGATGAACATGTCCTTGAGCCGGTCGGTGATGCGGAGGTAGCCGCGGTCGTCGAGCACGCCGACGTCGCCGGTGTGGAGCCAGCCGCCGGCATCGACGGCGGCGGCGGTCGCGGCGGGGTCGTCGAGGTAGCCGGGCAGGACGTTGTAGCCGCGGATCACGACCTCGCCCGGCGTGCCGGCGGGCAGCGGCGCACCGGCGGGATCGACGATGGCGACCTCGACGCCGGGCATGGCGCGTCCCGAGGTGGTCGCGACGGTGTCGTCGTCGTCGCCGGCGCGGCACAGGGTGGCGACGCCGGTGGACTCGGTGAGGCCGTAGCCGGTGAGCACGGTGGACAGGCCGAGCTCGCGGCGCATGCGGCGGACGAGCTCGACCGGGACAGCCGCGGCGCCGGTGACGGCGAGGCGGAGGGGGGAGAGGTCGGCGGTGGCGCGGCGCGGATGGGCGAGGAGCGAGTGGTAGAGCGTCGGCGGGCCGGGGAGCACGGTGATGCGCTCGCGCGCGACGCGATCGAGGACGCAGTCGACGTCGAACACCGGCTGCGGGTAGATCGTGGCGCCGGCGATCAGGGCGGCGAGCCAGCCGGCCTTGTAGCCGAACGAGTGGAAGAACGGCACGACGACGAGGTAGCGGTCACCGCGGCGCAGGCCGACGAGCGCGCCCCAGTCGGTGAAGGCGCGCGTGGTGGCGCCGTGGGTGGCGAGGACGCCCTTGGGCGCGCCGGTCGTGCCGGAGGTGAACATGATGTCGCAGACGTCGTCGGGGGCGACGGCGTCGGCCGTGGTGGTGATCGCGTCGGGGAGCGTGGCGGCGGCGCGGGTGAGGAACGCGTCCCAGGGGAGCGTGTCGGGGATGGGCGGTGTGCCCGGCGGCAGGTCGACGACGATCGTCGCGAGGTCGGGTAGCGGCGTCGCGGCGGCGCGGAGCTGCGCGGTGTAGCAGGCGCCGAGGAAGCCCTCGGTGGTGAACAGCACGCGGGCGCGGCTGCGCGCGAGGATGTCCGCGGCCTCGGCGCCCTTGTAGCGGGTGTTGATCGGGACGAGCGCGGCGCCGCGCAGGTGGGTGGCGAGCGCGGCGATGACCCAGCGCGCGGAGTTCGGCGCCCAGATGGCGACGCGATCGCCGGGGCCGACGCCGGCGGCGGCGAGCGCGCGCGCGGCGGTGTGCGCGGCGGCGGCGAGCGCGGCGGTGGTGAGGGTGAGCCCGTCGGGGCCGGGGTCGACGACGGCGAGGTCGTCGGGGCGCGTGGCCGCGGCGCGGGCGAGGACGGCGGGGATGGTGGTCGGGGGTGAGGTCACGGGAGGCTGGCCCTTCGACACGGCCCTCGCTGGCGCTCGGGCCGGCTCAGGGCGAACGGAGCAGGGGGATGGACCGCCAGCTCTCGACGGAGACGGAGACGGAGACGGAGACGGAGACGGAGACGGAGACGGAGACGGAGACGGAGACGGAGACGGAGACGGAGACGGAGACGGAGACGGAGACGGAGACGGAGACGGAGACGTCCTTCGACACGGCCCTCGCTGGCGCTCGGGCCTGCTCAGGATGAGCGGGGTCAGGCGGCCTGGGCGTCGGTGCCGAGGTGGACGCGCTCGAGGTGGGCGGCGATCTTGTTGGCGAGGTCCTCGGCGGCGGGCTCGAGCGCGGGGCCGAGCATGGCGTTGACGAGCGGGCCGGTCGGGCCGCCGGCGTCCATGCGGAGCGTGAACGACAGGCGCGAGCGCGCGGTCGCGGTGGTCGGCGCGGCCAGGCGCTTCGGCCCCTCGCCGTGGACGCGGCGGAACATCTTGCGCACGAACCAGTCGACGAGGCGCCGGCCGAACCACCGGCGCTTCTTCTTCGGTGGGGGCGCGGGCGCCTCGGCCTCGCCCATCGCGGCGCTGGCCTCGTCGGACATCACCAGCACGCCGCCGCCGTCGACCTTCTCGTTGAGGCCGGTGAGCGTGAACGTCACCCGCTGCTCGTCGACCCACTCGGTGATGTGGGCGCGCAGCTTGACCTCGCGCGACAGGATCCCGACGTCGCCCTTGAGCGTCCAGATCGAGTCGGTGTCGTCGATGATCTCGTGCTTCTGGTAGCCGGTGACGAACGGCGCCCAGTTGTTCATGTCCTTGACGAACTCCCAGATCACCGGCCGCCCCAGCGGCATCGTCGTCGCGTACTCGACCTCGGGCATCTAGTCCTCCTGCGTCGCTACTTGGTCGCCGGCGCGGCCGCCGCGTGGCGGCCCGCCAGGTAGCCGAACGTCATCGCCGCGCCGATCGTCGCGCCGGCGCCGGGGTAGCCCGCGCCGGTGACGCCGGCGGCGACGTTGCCGGCGGCGTACAGGCCGGCGATCGGCTCGCCGCCGGGCCGCAGCACGCGCGCGTCACCGTCGGTGCGCGGCCCGCCCTTGGTGCCGATCGCGCCGGGGTGGACCTGGATCGCGTAGAACGGCGCCTTCTCGATCGTGCCCAGGTTCGGGTTGCCGCCGTGCTCGACCCGTGACGGATCGCCGTAGAAGTGGTCGTACAGGCTCTCGCCGCGGCGGAAGTCGGGGTCCGCGCCCTCGACCGCGAACCGGTTGAACCGCGCCAGCGTCGCCACCAGGCCGCGCGCGTCGACGCCGATCTTCTCGGCGAGCGCCTCGACCGTGTCCGCCTTGATCAGCCAGTCGGGGATCGGCATGCCCGGCACGTAGGTCAGCAGCGCGTAGCGCTCGAGGTACTGCGCGTCGATGACGATCCACGCCGGCAGGTTCGGCCGGTCGTAGCTCACCGGGTCGAAGGCGAAGAACGCCTTCATCATGTCGTTGTAGTTGTGCGCCTCGTTGACGAAGCGCTGACCCTGGCGGTTGACGATCACGCTGTGCGGCAGCGAGCGGGTCGCGAAGTCGCCGCGGTGGAGCTGGCGCTGGTCGTACTCCTCGCCCGGGATGTCGAGCGACGGGCACCACCACGCCTCGGTCATGTTGCCGAGGTCGGCGCCCAGCGACATCGCCATGCGCAGGCCGTCGCCGTCGTTGCCCGGCGGGCTGTTGGGGTGCGTGAGCGGGCCGCCGAGGAACCGCGCGGCGAGCTCGGCGTTCCACTCGAACCCGCCGGACGCGAGCACGACGCCCTTGCGCGCCTTGATCAGCAGCTCCTTGCCGCCCTGCTCGGCACGGACCCCGGCCACCCGGTCGTCCTCGACGATCAGCTCGTGCACCGGCGTCGACAGCATCGGCTCGATCCCGCGCGCGAGCAGCGCCTCGAGCAGCCCGCCGCACAGCGCGCCGCCGTAGCACACCAGGCCCTGCTTGAACCGCTTGCCGAGCAGCGCGAACGGCAGCGCCGAGGGCTTGGAGAACACGCCCCAGTCGGTCGCCTCGGTCACCGACATCGCGGTCATGCCGAACACCGGGCTCTTGCGCAGCTTGTCCTTCCACGCGCCGAGCTGGTTGGTGTCGTAGAGGCCGGGGTCGAGCGAGCGCCCGCCCGGCTTGCCGCCCGGGAACTCGGGGTGGTAGTCGGGGTAGCGCGCGAGCGCCTTGAACACGATCGGCGTGGCGCCCTCGATGAACTCGATCATCTGGGGAGCGACCTCGAGGTAGCGGCGGATCAGCGCCGGGTCGCTGCGGCCGTCGGCGAGCCGGGTGACGTAGCTGACCGCCTCGTCCATCGAGTCGGGGATGCCGACCTCGGGCATGTGCTTGTTGTTCGGCACCCACACGACGCCGCCGGACACCGCGGTGGTGCCTCCGAACTTCGCGGACTTCTCGAGGACGGCGACCCTCGCCTTGCCGGCGTGGGCGGCCAGCGCGGCGGTGGCGCCCGCCGCGCCGCTGCCGATGACCACCAGGTCGACCTCCAGACTCCACGCGCGAGACTTTCGGAACCACATGCGCCGCGAGTGAAACATGTTCTAGTCGGCAGGCGCAAGCGAAACAGAACGTGTTGCAAGGCACGCCCCCGGGGTGCGAACATGAATCGCAGTGAGCCCCACCAACACCAACGACAAGGATCGCATCGACAAGATCTTCGACGTCGCGATCGAGCTGGCGGAGGAGGGCGGCTACGACAACGTCCGCCAGCGCGACGTCGCGGCGCGCGCCGGGGTGGCGCTGGGGACGCTGTACAAGCGGTTCCGCAGCAAGGAGGACATCCTGTCCGCCGCGCTGGAGCGCGACAGCGCCAAGCTCGAGCGCCGGATCGAGAAGGCGCCGATCAAGGGCGAGGCGCTGGAGGACCGGCTCGTCGGCTTCTACTCGATGCTGACGCGCGCGCTGTGCCGGCGGCCGCACTACGCCCGCGCCGTGGTCCGGGCGATGGCGTCGGGCCAGCCCGAGGTCGCGCGCCACGTCGTCGCCTACCAGGGGCGGATGAACGCGATGCTGATCGCGACGATGCGCGGGGTCGGGCGGCTGACGATGGGGGACGCGACCGCCTCGCCGCCGACCGAGCGCGAGCAGACGCTCGCGCTGCTGCTGCAGCAGAACTGGTTCGCGTCGCTGGTCGGGTGGTCGGCCGGGCTGCACAGCCAGGCCGACGTGGTCGAGCACGTGCGGATGGCGCTGCGCCTGTACCTCAAGGGCTTCGAGGCCGAGGACCGGGAGAAGAAGGCGCGGTGACGGGCGCCTCGCTCACGGCGCGCGGACGTCGTCCGCGGTGAGCGGCTGGTCCGGCGTGCAGCCGGCGCCCGCGCAGTGGCGGACGCGCAGCTTCGCCTGCTCGAAGATGTTGAAGTACCAGAACACGATCGCGACCTCGGCGCCGGGCGCGACCTCGGCGCACGCGACCGCGGCGTCGACCGAGGGCGCGTCGAACCCGGTGACCGCGAGCGGCGCGGCGCCGTCACCCAGCCACAGCTGACCGCAGCCGTTGCGGCCGCCGACGATGTCGGTGCCGGTCGCGCCGATGTCGACGGAGAAGCAGTGGGTGCCGGCCGGCAGCGCGAGCGCGCCGTGCAGGCGCAGGCTGAACCGGCCGCTCTCGGCCGGCGCCGGCCACGCCGGCATGACGCCGTAGGACGGGTCGTCGTAGCTGTCGGCGGCGGTGTCGAACTCCCAGCCGGCGGTGACGCGCTGCTGCTGGACGATCGGGTCGAACCGGTCGTCCATCTCGTCGCGCTGGTCGATCGACGTGCAGGTCCCGCTCCACTCCGGGCGCTCGCCGATCGTCGCGGTCAGGCCGTGGAACGCGTCGTCGCCGGGCCCGCCGTCGCCGCCCTCGCCGCCGTCGCCGAGCGGGTCGGCGTCGACGTGCGAGCCGTCACCCGCATCGACCGGCGGTTCGGCGATATGCTCGCCGATGCGGCAGGCCGATGCGAGCCACAGAACAGCCGTCACGCGTAGTGTCGCACGCCACATGAATGCGCTTGCGTCCCTCGCGTGAAACATGTTCTATTCCGCCGCGCCAAGTCAAGCCCGAAGGGAGGCCGCCATGCCGGCGGTGACGTTTGCGACGACGATGGTGGCCGTGCTCGCCCTGCTCTGGGCGACGCCGGCGTGCGCGCCCGACGGGGTCCTCGGTGACGATGACGGCATGGCGGGGCGCGACGGTGGCGTCACCGGCCCGGACGCCGACGTCGGCGAGTCGCCGTGCGACATGACCGGCGTGTGGATCGCCGAGCAGAAGACGATCTCGATCGCGCTCGCGACCGAGCAGCACACGACCAACTGGTACTACTTCCGGATCGAGCAGGACGGCGAGCGGTTCACCGTCGTCGACGGGCTCAACTGCGGGTTCGTCGTCGACGGGACGACCACGGTCACGCTCGACGACGCGACGCTCGGCGCGCTCGCGGCGCAGGAGATGGCGGGGCCGAACCGGGGCGGGACGTTCCGCGAGGCGCCCGGCGGCACGACGTGCGAGTTCTCGCTCGATCGCATGTACAACATCCGCGGGGCGAACAAGGCCCAGTACCTCACGGACCACTGGCAGGTCGGCGACCCGGACGTCCCGCTGAGCTCGCTGCCCGCGCTGCCGAGCGCGCCGCCCGGGATGGAGGACTGGGACGGCGACAACATGGACGGCATCACGTTGCGCTCGGGCCTGGGCAACCGCTACGTCTGCCAGCGTGACTACAACGAGCACTATGGGACCGCCCCCACCTTCGCGGCCGCGTTCGGCGGGGAGGACGTCGTGACGGTGGTGTGGGACAGCCAGGAGGGCATCTCGCAGCAGACGCCGCCGCTGCTGCGGACGACGGCGACGCCGGAGGGCGACGGCTGGGCGCGCTACGCCCGCGTCGGCAGCCGGCTCGAGGTCGTCACCGACGGCCCGGACGCGGTGCTCCAGACCTGTCGGAACGTCCAGGTGCTGGCGCAGGAAGTGTGGCCGCAGTGAAGCGCGGCGCGCTCGTGGCCGCGCTCGCGGTCACCGCCATCGCGCGGCCCGGGGCGGCGTCCCCGCTGTTCGAGCTGGTCGGCGACAGCCAGGGGCGTGGCGGGCTGTCGGCGCGGATCAACACCGACGGCGCGGCCGCGGCGTACTTCAACCCGGCGCTGCTGATCGACATCGAGCCGGGCGTCGATCTCGGCGTCTACTTCGTCGCCACCGAGATCGGCGTGACCCTCGACGGTCGATCGATGGCGGCGATCTGCGCCGGCGGCGCGTGCGACGTGCCCTCGGTCAGCGGGCGCGGGCCGGAGTCATTCCGCCACGGCGGCACCGGCGAGCCGATCTCCGACCCGACGATGCCGACGGCGTGGCTCGAGGACGGCACGGCCGAGCTGTCGGCGCGCCCGCGCCAGGGCGCCGGCAGCGGCCACGTCAAGCGCGCCTACCAGACGCTCGGGCTCGCCACGCCGATCCTCGGCGGCAAGGTGATGCTCGGGCTGTTCGCGATGATCCCGCTGGGCGAGTTCACCACCGCCCGGTCGTTCTACAACGACGAGCGCGAGCAGTACTTCTCCAACAGCCTGCACCCCGAGCTCTACGCCGACCGGCTGACCGCGACGTCGCTGGCGTTCGGCGGCGGGTTCCGCGTCCACCGCACGGTGTCGCTGGGCTTCACGTTCACGCTCAGCCTCGCCAACCGCGCCGCCGCGCCGGTCTACGTGTCGAACCTCAACGACCTCGACACGACGCTGCTCGACAGCGACATCGCGGTCGAGGCGGCGGTGTCGCCGCACTTCGGCGTGAGCTGGAAGCCGACCGACGACGTCCACGCGGTCGCGACGGTCCACACGCCGCAGTCGTTCCAGATCACGACCGCGTTCGACTACGTCCTGGCGACCGGCCAGGAGCAGTCGACCGAGCTGAACTTCACGCACTCGTACATGCCGCTGACGATCGCCGCCGCCGGCAACTACCGGCTGCGCCCGACGGGGCGGCCGCTCGACCTGACGGCGCAGCTGACGTGGGCGAGGTGGTCGCAGTACGAGGACCGCCACGGCGAGCGGCCGAGCGGCGAGTACGCCTGGTCCGACACGATCGGCGCGGTCGTCGGCGCGCGGTGGGACCTCGGCCCGGTGTTCGCGTGGATGGACCTGAACTACCAGCCGTCGCCGGTGCCGCCGCAGACCGGGCGCAGCAACTACGTCGACAACGACCGCGCCGGGCTCGCGCTCGGCGTCGACCGCAAGGTCCGGCTGTGGGACAGCCGGTTCCGCGTCGGCCTCGACCTGCTCGGGCAGGTGCTGTTCGACCGCCACGTCACCAAGTTCATCGTCCCCGACGGCGGGACCTCCGAGGAGTACCCGGACTTCGTCCGCGACGAGGTCCCGGACGACGCGATCGACGTGCTCGGCCAGCCGGTGCCGGTGCGCGAGGGCCTGCAGACCAACAACCCCGGGTTCCCGGGCTTCGCCTCGAAGGGCTACGTCGGCGGCGTCGGCGTGCACCTCGCGATCGACTACTGACATGACGGCGCAGCGCGACGGGGACGCCGGGGGCGGCGCGGCGGTGGAGCTGCAGGGCGTCACCGTCGGCTTCGTGTCGCGCCGGGTGCTGACCGGCGTCACGCTGCGCGTGCCGCGCGGTGGCCGGCTCGGGATCATCGGGCCCGCGGCCGGTGGCAAGAGCGTGCTGCTCAAGGTCATCGCCGGGCTGCTTCGCCCGGACGCCGGGGCCGTGCGCGTGCTCGGGCACGACCTCGCGGCGGCGCGCGAGCGCGAGGTCGCCGCGGTGCGGCGGCGGGTCGGGATGCTGTTCCAGAACTACGCGCTGTTCGACTTCCTCTCCGTCGGCGACAACGTCGCGTTCCCGCTGGTCCACGGCGGCGCGCCGCCCGAGGGGATCGAGGCGCGGGTCGCGGCGCGGCTGCGCGGCGTCGGGCTCGCCGGCTCGGAGCGCAAGCTGCCGTCGGAGCTGTCGGGCGGGATGAAGAAGCGGGTGGGGATCGCGCGGGCCACGGTCGCGCGCCCGGAGCTGGCGCTGTACGACGAGCCGACCGCCGGGCTCGACCCGGTGACGACGTCGAAGATCTACGACCTGCTGCGCGCGGACCAGGCCGAGACCGGCGGCACGTGCGTCGTCGTGTCGTCGGACGTCGCCGCCGTCGCGGGGTTCGCCGACACGATCGCGATGCTCCACGACGGCCGGGTGCGGTGGGTCGGCCCGGCCGCGGCGCTGTTCGACGCCGACGACCCGCTGGTGCGCAGCTTCGCGCGCGGCGAGGAGCGCGAGGGCGCCGCGGTGCTGGCGCGCGCGGTCGCGATCGAGCCGCCGGGCGCGGGGGTGTGGTCGTGATCCTGCAGCGCACGCTGACCACGCTCGGCGCGCGGTCGATGGCGGTCGCGCGCGACGCCGGCGGCGTGTTCGTGCTGCTGCTCGAGGTGCTGCGCTCGCTGGTGCCGCCGTCGATGGACGGGCGCGAGCTGATGCGCAACCTCTACAAGATGGGCTACCGGTCGGTGCCGATCGTGGTGCTCACCGCGCTGTTCGTCGGCGCGCTGATGGTCGTCCAGCTCGCGGCGTTCGTGAAGCAGTTCGGCGCGACCGCGCTCGTCGGGTGGGGCACCGGCTACGCGGTGTTCCGCGAGGTCGGGCCGATCTTGATCGGCCTGATGTTCTCGGGGCGCGTCGGCGCCAACAACACCGCCGAGCTGGCGACGATGACCGTGACCGACCAGATCGACGGCCTGCAGGCGCTGGCGATCGATCCGATCCGCTACCTCGTCGTGCCGCGCGTGCTGGCGATGATCGTCTGCCTCGTCGCGCTCACCGTGATCGGCGACCTCGTCGCGCTGATCGGCGCGATGGCGATGTCGCAGGTCGTGCTCGACATCCACCCGCTGACCCTGTGGTACTCGCTCGTCGACAACCTCAGCACCGCCGACTTCCTCCACGGCGTCTACAAGTCGATGGTGTTCGGCGCGGCGATCGCGCTGTCGAGCTGCTACTTCGGCCTGACGGTGAAGGGCGGCGCGGTCGGCGTCGGGCGCGCGGTCAACGCCGCGGTCGTCGGCGCCGCGGTGTCGATCTGCTTCCTCGACTTCCTGATGACGTACCTCACGGCCTGACCCATGGCGCTCGTCCCCCGCAGATCGCTCACCTCGCTCGGCGCCCGCACGCTCGACCTCGTCGACGCCGTGACCGACCTGGTGCGCGTCGCGGCCGGGACGGTGAGCGGCGCGGTGTTCACGTACTGGCGCGGGACGCGGCCCAAGGGCGAGATCGCGCGGCAGATGCACGCGATCGGCAACCGCTCGCTCTTGTTCGTGATGGTCACGCTGGGGTTCGTCGGGATGGTGATGGTCTACCAGACGTGCCTGCTCACGACCCAGGTCGTCGACGGGCGCGGGCAGGTCGGCGCGCAGTTCGCGCGCCTGCTGGTGCTCGACGTCGGGCCGAGCCTGACCGCGATGATGCTGGCGACGCGCGTCGGCGCCGGGATCGCGGCGGAGATCGGCTCGATGAAGGTGACCGAGCAGATCGACGCGCTGCGGATGAGCGCGGTGACGCCGGTCGACTACCTGATCGTCCCGCGGTTCTTCGCGTGCGTGCTGATGACGGTCGTGCTGTCGATCTTCGGCATGGCGGCGTCGTGGGCCGCCGGCGGGCTGACCGGCTACTACTCGTTCCAGATCAACCCGCGCACGTTCTTCGATCTGTCCATGGTGGCGCCGGCCCACGTCGTGCTCGGCATGACCAAGGCCGTGGCCTACGGCGCGGCGATCCCGATCGTCGCCGGGTGGTGCGGGCTGCGCGCGCGCGGCAGCTCCGAGGGCGTCGGCGCGGCGACGACCGCGGCGGTGATCGGCTCGAGCTTCGCGGTGATCGTCCTGGACTTCATCATCTCGGCGATCGGCCTGATCTTCTGGGGGGCGGGGCTGTGATCGCGCTGCGCGGGCTGCACAAGGCGTTCGGCGGCCGGCCGGTGCTGGCCGGCGTCGACCTCGAGGTGTCGCGCGGCGAGGTGCTGTTCGTCATCGGCACCTCGGGCGTCGGCAAGAGCGTGACGATCAAGCACCTGGTGGGCCTGTTGCGCGTCGACGCCGGCGAGATCTGGCTCGACGGCGCGCGGATCGACGCGCTGCCCGAGCGCGCGTACGCGGCGATCCGCCGGCGGGTCGCGATGGTGTTCCAGAGCTCGACGCTGTTCGACTCGATGACGATCGCCGAGAACGTCGCGCTGCCGCTGCGCAAGCACGGGCGGCTGCGGATGGCGGAGGCGCTGGCGGACGCGCGGCGGCGGCTGGTCGAGGTCGGCCTGGGCGAGTTCGCCGACCGCTGGCCGGCGGAGCTGTCCGACGGGATGCGCAAGCGCGCCGCGATCGCGCGCGCCTTGACGCTCGATCCCGAGGTCGTGCTGTTCGACGAGCCGACCACCGGGCTCGACCCGATCAACGCGCGCCGGGTCGACCGGCTGATCCGCGCGCTCGCCGACGAGCGCGGCGTGACGGCGATTGTCGTGTCGCACGACCTCGCCTCGATCTTCTCGACCGCGGACCGGATCGCCTTCCTCTACCAGGGCGGCGTCCGGATGTGCGGGACGCCGGCGGAGGTCCAGGCCTCCGCCGATCCCGTCGTGCAGCAGTTCATCACGGGGCGGTCGTCCGGCCCGATGGAGACGCCGGGGTTCTGACCCGGCAGGAGGGGTGCCAGCCATGCGCGAGAGCCACGTGGAGTTCAAGGTCGGCCTGCTCGTCGCCACCGCGGCGGTGCTGTTCGGCGGCTTCCTGTTCGTGCTGGGCAACTGCTCGCTGCGCGACGGCTACACGGTCTACGTCGACTACGACTTCAGCGGCAACGTCCAGGCCGGCGCGCCGGTGAAGGTGTCTGGGATCAAGGTCGGTCGCGTCGAGGAGGTCGAGTTCCTCGGCGGTGAGGTCGACGCCAAGACGGGGCGCCGGGTCCAGGTCCGCGTCGAGCTGTGGATCGAGGACCGCGCGCGCAACAGCGTCCGCCGCGACTCGGAGTTCTTCATCAACACCGCCGGCGTGCTCGGCGAGCAGTACGTCGAGATCGTCCCGGGCGACGACTGGGACGCGCCGCCGATCGCGGCCGGTGAGATCGTCGTCGGCGTCAACCCGCCGCGGACCGACCTTGTCGTGGCGCGGCTGTACGAGCTGCTCGACATCATGACGTCGGTGCTGCGCGAGGATCGGGACAAGATCACGCACCTGTTGCGCAACGGCGCGGGCGCGGTCGACGAGGTCAACCGGATCCTCGCCGAGAACCGGGCGCAGATCGGCGAGACGCTGGTCGCGATCACCGAGGTCGCGCGCAGCTCGCGCGAGACGCTCGACAAGGTCAACCGCGGGCTCGACCCGGGCGCGGTCGCGTCGATCCTGCGCAGCACCGACCGGCTGCTCAACACGACGGACCAGACGATCGCGGGCGCGTCGCCGAAGGTGCAGCGGTTCCTCGACGACGCGACGCGGGTGACCGGCCTGGTCACCGAGCCGCGGCTCGAGCGCGCGCTCGGCGCGATCGACCACGCGGCGGGCGCGGCGGTGCAGGCGGAGGCGCTGATGACCAACGCCAACGGGCTGGTCAAGGACCTGCGCGCCGGCAAGGGCACGGCGGGCGCGCTGCTGTCGCGCAACGAGGTCTACGCCGACATCCGCGAGCTGATCCGCGACCTGCGCCGGAACCCGTGGAAGGTGCTGTGGAAGGAGTGATCGCGTGCCGCTGCGGATCCAGGACGAGCGGCTGACCCGGCGGGTCGGCGTCGGCGTGCTCGCGGTGACCGTGCTGGTCGTCGTGTTCGTCGTCATGGTGTTGCCGCGGCTGGGCAAGGACGGCGTGCGCGTGCGCGTCTACTTCACCCAGGCGACGGCGATCGCCGAGGGCGCGCGCGTCCAGGTGGCGGGGCAGACGGTGGGGACGCTGTCGGCGATCGCGATGGTGCCGGCGGACCAGTGCGGGCCGGACCACCCGCTCCACGGCACCGGCGGGCTCGCCGCGACGCTGCAGCTCGATCCGGCGTGGGCGCGGCGGATCCCGGTGAACTCGGAGTTCTTCATCGCCGCGCGCTCGGTGTTCGCGCCGCGCTATGTCGAGATCGGCGCGCCGGCGCGAGGCGCGCTGCCGGGGCGTGGGCTGCGCGAGGGCGACGCGGTGCGCGGGATCGATCCGCCGAACCTCGACCGGCTGCTGCAGCGCACGTGGGACAACCTCACCGACGTCAAGGAGTTCGTCGACGGGATCCGGCCGTTCACGCAGGACATCACGCGCGCGGCGATCGAGCTGGCGCTGACGGTGGCGTCGCTCGAGCCGGCGCCGGGGACGTTCGCGGCGATCGACGCCGAGGTCGACGCGGCCGCGCGCGAGGCGCGCGCGGTGGTGGAGCGCGCGATGGACGGGACGATCGACCTCGGGCAGGCCGAGGCGATCTTCCTGCGGGCGCGGGCGCTGGTCGCGCGGGTCGAGGCGCTCGCGGGGGAGCTGGGCGAGCGGATCCGCGTGCTGCGCGCGGCGCTGGCGGCGGCGGCGGATCAGCTGCCCGAGGGCGCGGCGGCGGCGCTCGACCGCGCGCTGGTGGCCGGCGAGGCGGCGATGGCCGGGGGACGGCAGGTGCTCGGGGAGCTGCGCGGGCTGATGGACGATCTGGCGTGGGGCAAGGGCACGGTGGGCTCGTTCCTGGCGGACCACGAGCTGTTCGATGACTTCAAGGAGGTCATCAAGATGATCAAGCGCAACCCGTGGCGCGTGCTGCCGCCGGCGGAGTAGGGCGCGAGGAGAGGGGCGGCGGGGCGGGTGGTCGCGCGGGTGGGTGCTCGCGCGGGCGGTGGGGAGAGCGCGGGCGCGCGCGGCTGCCACGCGCTCGGGTGGGGCCCGCGGGTTCGGCGCGGTCGAGCCAGCCTTCGGTCGGGGCCCTGGTGCCTGGACGAGAGGTCGGCTCCGGTGCGGCTGCCTGCCGCGCGAAGCCCGCGCCATTCCACCCGCGGACCCCACCCTGCGCGCGGGCGCGCCGCGCGCTGACAATCCACCGTCCGTCTCTGTCTCCGTCTCCGTCTCCGTCTCCGTCTCTGTCTCCGTCTCCGTCTCCGTCTCCGTCTCTGGCTCTAGCGCCGTCCCTCGCGCGGGCGGTGGGGAGAGCGCGAGCGCGCGCGGCTGCCACGCGCTCGGGTGGGGCCCGCGGGTTCGGCGCGGTCGAGCCTGCCTTCGGTCGGGGACCTGGTGCATGCACGAGCGTTCTGCTCCGGTGCGGCTGCCTGCGGCGCGAAGCCCGCGCCTTTCCACCCGCGGACCCCACCCTGCGCGCGGGCGCGCCGCGCGCTGACGAGCCACGGTCCGTCTCTGTCGCTGGCGCCGTCTCCGTCTCCGTTTCCGTCTCCGTCTCCGTCTCCGTCTCCGTTTCCGTCTCCGTCCCCGTCTCGGTCTCCGTCTCCGTCTCCGTCTCTGGCTCTAGCGCCGTCCCTTGCGCGGGCGGAGGGGAGAGCGCGAGCGCGCGCGGCTGCCACGCGCTCGGGTGGGGCCCGCGGGTTCGGCGCGGTCGAGCCAGCCTTCGGTCGGGGCCCTGGTGCCTGGACGAG
>WYBA01000171.1 GCA_011526095.1 Myxococcales bacterium
CCGGGACCGCGCCGGACGCCGGGCGGCGCGCGCCCGCCGACGTCCGGCGCGCGCCGGACGCGGGCGCCCGCCGGACACCGCCGCCGGCCGCAGCGCCCGACGCCGCGCCTCGCCGCGATGACGAGCCGCCGCCCGCGGCCCCGACGAAGGCGAGCCTCACCGCGCTCTACGAGCAGGTCGGGACCGCGATCGATCGGCTCCATCGCGAGCGGGGCGCGGACGCGGCCGCCTCGTTCAAGAGGCGCTACGAGCAGATCGCGTACCTCGACGCGGTCCGGAACCCCGACATCCGGGTCGAGGTGATGAAGCGCCTGCGCGCCCTCGACGGCGAGGTCGCGCGTGCCCTGCGGTAGCCGGCCGGCTGCCGGGTCGTGCATCCCCGTCACGCCGACCGTGAATTCCTGGCGGCGCCCGGAGCGAGGCCCATCGTGTCCATGCCCACTTGGGCGCGCCGGGTGGATGGATCACCTCTTGCATTTCGATCAGGTCGCCATGCGCCTGCTCCGCGTCCTCGGCCTCGCTGCCCTGCTCGTCGGGCCGATCTCCGTCGCCGCTCCCGCCTCCCCCGCCCACGCCGAGGCCGACACCAAGGCCAAGAAGCCGCGGCGCGCCGCCCCGCCGTACAAGGTGGTCCGCGTCCTGCCCGAGACCACCCAGGCGCTGCTGTTCGACAAGAAGCGCGGCACCCATGTCCTGGTCGGCGTCGGTCACCAGCTCCCGGGCTGGGCGGTGGTCGAGATCGAGGACGACCAGGTCGTGCTCACCCGCGCCAGCGACGGCAGGGAGTTCGTGCTCGTGGCCCCCGGCGACGCCGGCGCCCCCGCCACGAAGTCGCCCGCGCCGGTCGCGGATCCCTACGCCGACCCGGCCGCGCCGGCGCCCGGCGCGCTCCTCGACCCGTACGCCGGCGTCCTCGACCCCTACGGCTCCGAGGGCGTGCGCGAGGTCCGCGCGCCCGAGGGCCAGCGCGCCAGCGACCCGCCGCCGCCCGAATCGCCGAAGGCCGACAAGCCCAAGGCCGATCCCCCGAAGGCCGACAAGCCCAAGGCCGATCCCCCGAAGACCGACAAGCCCGCGGCGCCGCCGGTCGAGGCGCCGCGCGACGCGACGATCTCGATCTCGCGCGCCGAGCTCGACGCCGCGCTCGGCGACTTCGTGAAGATCGGTCGCGAGGTCGACATGGCCGTCGTCACCGCCGGCATCGAGCTCCGCCGCGTCGCGGCCGCGTCGTTCTTCCACCGCATGGGCCTGCGCGCCGGCGACCTGATCAAGAAGGTCGACGGCAAGGTGATCAAGAACCTCGACGACGCGGCCGGCGTCTACGCCCGCCTCGGCAAGGCGTCGGCGTTCGCCGTCGAGCTGGTCCGCGCCGGCACGACGATCACGATCCGCTACCAGATCACGAAGTAGTCGCGCCCACGCTCCGGGGCGGCGGCGACCCGCGCGGCCCCTGCCCCGCCACGGGTGACCAGCGGTGATAGGATGGGCCCGGTGTTGCGGATCGACCTACGGCTGCCCGTGACGTCGGACTGGATCCGCGTGTTCGACGCGCGGGACGGGACGCTGTTCGTGGCGCGCCCGCAGCCGCTGGCGGTCACCACGGCGGTGCGCATCGACCTCGTCGTCGGCGAGTCCGGCCCGCGCGTGATCCTGCGCGGCCACGTCATCGAGACCCGCCAGGACCCGGGCCACACCGGCAGCATCGTCGCGTTCGGCCCGAACGAGCGGGTCAAGCTCAACTACCTCAACGGCTACGTCCGCGGCGGCCTGCTCGACCTGCGCGAGCGCCGCCGCCTGCCGCTCCGCCTGCCGGTGACCTACGGCGCCGTCGAGGGCGCGCGCCAGACCCACACCCGCGACATCAACGACCAGGGCGTCTTCGTCGTCAGCACCGATCCGCTGCCCGAGGACTCCGAGGTCCACCTGCTGATCACCTTCCCCGGCCGGCCGCAGCCGCTGTCGCTGTCCGGGACGGTCTCGCACACGGTCGTGCCCGAGGACGAGGACGTCCCTGGCATGGGGATCGTGTTCGACGCGCGCACCGCCGAGGCCGCCGACCTCGCCGGCGCGGTCGACGCGCTGGAGAAGGCGTTCCTCGGCAACGAGCTGCCCGACGAGCTGCTCGAGTAGCAGTTCGCGCGCGGCGGATTTGCTCCCCACGATCAGCCGTGGCACCGTGCGCGCATGGCACGTCGCCGCGCGCCCTCCGCGCCCGCCGTCGAGCCGGTATCGTGGCGAGACGGGGTGCACGTCACCGGGACACCGATCTGGTGTGACGCCCGGCGGGCCCGGGACGTGTGCTTCGTGTCGGCCCCGGACCGGGTCGGACGGGCCGGTCACGGTCAGCTCATCGCGACCGCGGCGACGCTCGTCCAGCTCGGCGCCGCGCCCGGCGCGCACCTCGCGGTGCCGTACCGACGGCCGTTCACGCTCGGCACGCTTCGGCTCGAGCTCGTGCCGTCGGGCCACGCGCTCGGCGGCGCCGCGCTGCTCGTCGACGGCGGCGATCGCCGCGTGCTGTGCGCCGGCGTGATGGCGACGGCCGCCGCGGGCCTGGGCGAGGCGGGCGAGGTCCGGCGGTGCGACGTGCTCGTGCTCGACGCGCCGTACGGCCGCGCCCACCATCGCTGGCCGGATCCGGCGCGCGCCGCCGACGACACCGTCGCCGACGCCGCGCGCGCGGTCGCCGGCGGCGCGACCGCGGTCGTGCTCGTCACCTCGCCGCACAAGGGCCTCGACGTCGCCGCGCGGCTCGCCGCCGCCGGGCTCGAGGTCGCGGCGCACCGCTCGATCCACCACGCCGCGCGCCGGCTCGCCGCCGCGAACCTCCCCGCGCCGGCGGTGCGACGCGCGCGGAGCGGTGGCGCGCTGGTGTGGCCGGCGCGCGAGCGCGCGCGCCTGGCGACGGCGCTGGGCGGCGCGCGCCACCGCACGATCCTCGCCTCGGGGCTCGCGACCGAGCGCGACGCCGTCGCCGCGCTCGGCGTCGACGCCGCGCACGCGTGGAGCGACGCCGCGGACCGGGACCAGCTCGCCGCGCTGATCGCGTCGACCGGCGCCACGCGGATCTACCTCACCGGGCGGTGCGCCGACGACGTCGCCGGCTGGCTCGGCGACCGCGCGCGCGTGCTCGCGCCGCCGCGGCAGATGGATCTGTTCGCGCCCGGAGCGGCCTAGATGTCCGCGCGCCGCGTGGTGGTCGCCAACCGCCTCGGGCGCGCCCGGTGGTGGCGGCTGCCGGTGATCGCGGTCGTGTGGGTCGCGATCGCCGCGCCGGTGGTCGCGGGCGTCGTCGCGTGGACGACGCTGCGGCGGTGGGCGCGCGAGCTGCCCGAGGTCCCGGACCTGTCGGCGTGGCTGGCGCGCGCGCCGCGCAGCTCGGTGATCGTCGCCGCCGACGGCTCGGTGCTGGCGGAGCTGCCGTTCACCGACGGTCCGGAAGTCGGACATCGATGGCCGGTCGACGCGGCCGCGCTGCCGCCGGTGCTGGTCGACGCGCTGCTCGCCGCCGAGGACCAGCGGTTCTTCGCGCACGGCGGCGTCGATCCCCAGGCCGTGATCCGCGCGGCGTGGGCCAACTACCGCGCCGGCGGCGTCGTCGAGGGCGCCTCGACGATCACCCAGCAGGTCGCGCGCAACCTGTTGCCCGAGGAGATCGGCACCGAGCGGTCGCTGCGCCGCAAGGTGCGCGAGGCGCTGCTCGCCCGCGAGATCGAGCGCCGCTGGACCAAGCGCGAGATCCTCACCGTCTATGTCAACTTCGTGTTCCTCGGCGCCAACGCCTACGGCGTGCGCGCCGCGGCGCGCGCCTACTTCGACCGCGACCTCGACGCGCTGACCGTCGCCCAGGCCGCGACGATCGCCGGCCTCGCCCAGGCGCCGGGCCGCGCCGACCCGTACAAGGACCGCGCCGCCGCGCTCGCCCGCCGCGACGCCGTGCTCGCGCGCATGCACAAGGCCGGCTCGATCGACGACGCGACGCTGGCCGCCGCGCTCGCCGAGCCGCTGACGCTCACGCGCCCCGGCGTCGCCGCCGGCTCGCTCGCGCCCTGGTACACCGAGCACGTCCGCCGGCTGATCGCCGAGGCGATGCCCGAGGACCACGCGCGCGGCGGCCTCGTCGTCGAGACCGCCGCGCTGCCGGCGCTCGCGATCGCCGCCGAGCGCGCCGCGACCGCGCACACCGACGCGCTCGATCGCGGCGACGGCCCGACCGAGGTCGCGGCGCTGCTGTGGGACCACACCACCGGCTACGTCGAGGCGCTGGTCGGCGGCCGCGCCTGGCACGACAGCCAGTTCGACCGCGTGATGCAGGCGTGCCGCCAGCCCGGCTCGGCGTGGAAGCCGGTGCTCTACGGCGCGGCGCTGGCGATGGGCGCGATCACGCCGGGCACGCCGCTGCGCGACGCGCCGATCGCCGAGTACGACGAGGCGACCAACGTCCACTGGAAGCCGCGCTCGGGCAAGACGTTCCGCGGGGTCGCGCTCGCCCACGATGCGCTCGCCGCCTCGCTCAACGCGCCGGCGATCGCCGTGCTCGACGCGGTCGGCGCCGAGGCGGTGATCGCGTTCGCGCGCCAGCTCGGGATCCGCTCCGACGTCGCCGACGTACGGCCGATGGCGCTGGGCGCGTCGTGCGTCGTGCCGTTCGAGCTGGCCCGCGCCTACGCGACGTTCGCGCGGCGCGGCTGGCCGGTCGCGCCGCGGTTCGTCGTGCGGATCCGCCGCGGCGACGAGGTGCTGCTCGACGCGGCGGTGCCCGAGGACCCGTGGCTCGATCCCGGACGCCGGCTCGACCGCGTCGCCGCGCTCGCGGGCGTCCCGCCCGACGAGCGCACCGGGCTGCCGCCGAGCGACGGGCCGGTGATGGACGAGCGGGTCGCGTTCCAGCTCGTCGACATGATGGCGGCGGTGGTGACGCGCGGCACCGGGACCGACGCCCGCCGCGTCCGGCGCCCGGCCGCGGGCAAGACCGGTACGACCAACGACAACACCGACGCGTGGTTCGTCGGGTTCACCGGCCGGCTGCTCGGGTCGGTGTGGGTCGGCCACGACGACCCGGCGACGACGATGGGGCCGCGCGACGACGGGGCGCACGCCGCGCTGCCGCTGTGGGTGAAGCTGATCCAGCTCGGGGAGGACGGACGGACGGCCCGGCCGGTCCCGGGCGAGCCGCCGGACGGGATGGTGCGGGCGCGCATCGACCGCGAGACCGGGCTGCTCGCCGCCCCGGGGGCGGGCGGCGCGGTCGACCTGTGGTTCCGGCAGGGCACCCAGCCCACCGCCGAGGCCGGGTATGCCTCGGGCACCACGGTGGATTTCGGCCGGGCGGCCCGCGAGTTCTGAGGCCGCGAGGATGAGATCCTCGGGCCCTCTTGGGCCCAGGGCGAGCGTGCTAGGCTGCCCGCGATGTTCGGCATGGGCGCCACCGAGATCCTCGTGATCCTCGTCGTCGCGCTGCTGTTCCTCGGGCCCGACAAGCTGCCCGAGGCGGCGAAGTCGATCTCCAAGGGGATCCGCGACCTGCGCAAGCAGACGCGCGAGCTGTCGACCACGATCGAGAACGACACCGAGATCGGCGGCGCGATCCGCGACCTCAAGAGCGCGCTGCGCGGCGAGGACGCGCCGCGCCGGCCACCGGTGCGCACGCCGCCGGCCGCCCCGCCCGGGGCGCCGCCGCCCGGGGCGGTCGAGGGCGCGGCCGCC
>WYBA01000172.1 GCA_011526095.1 Myxococcales bacterium
ACGCTCGAACCTTCGAACACGGCCCACTCCTCGTCGGTGAGCTTCACCTCTATCACGACATTTTCGGCGTCACGGTTTGCGCCAGGAGCCCGCGAACGCACCCGCGACCGCGATTTCTGAATCGCGCCTCGCTTCGCCGCGCCACACGCCGCACGTTGCGTCTGGCGCGCGATCTCTCGCCGATCCCCGACGAGGCGCTCGCGCGCCGCCGCGCACCCATCAGGCTCGAATTGCACGCCCGCGCGTGAATCGACCGACCGCTCCATCTCCTGCTGTCCGGTTCTCGGACCCTCCGCGGCGATCGCTCGGGCACCGAGGCGCCGGGCCCCTGCTTGGCCCGGCGCCGGTGTTCGCGGTCTCCCGTCCGATCGTGTGGGGCGCACCACGCCACGGCGCCTGGCACCGCCACGCCGCCGCCGTCTCGCGCGTCCGTCGTTCCACCACCCGCCGACGTCCAACGATCGGTTGGCTCTCCACGAGCGCCGGACGGACCACCCCGCGCTCGGGCCACCCGCCCGCCTCCGAGGCGTGCGCGGACCCTGTGCGATCGCGCGCGGCGTGGGGCCACCCGCTTGCCTCCGAGGCGCGCGCGGACCACGTGCGGTCGCGCGCGGCGTGGAACGAGCTCGGGCCAGCCGCCGTGGGGCGAACGGGCCGGGGTGGAGTCGAAGCGACGAGATCCGGGCGAGGCGGCCACCAAGGGGTGAAGGCGGACCCGCGAACCGAAGTTTTCGGCTGATCGCGTGAAGGTTCGGGGCGCCGCCGGCAACCAAGGAGACGCCATGGTCCGCGCCTGCCTCGCCGTCGCCGTGTTGACGACGATCACACCCGCGTTCGCTGACGACGCCCCGCCTCCCCCGCCCGACGCCTCCCCCGGCGCGCCCGTGGCCTCCCCTGCTCGGGTCGATCCCTGCGGGATCCAGCTCCGCCGCGCGCCCGACGACGCGCGCGCGGTGATCGTGGCGGCGCTCGAGGCCGACCCGAACGCGTGCGGCGGCGCGCTCGAGGTGTGGATCGTCGCGAGCGAGGGCGGGCTGTACGTCCAGGCGCGCGACGGCCTCGGGCGGGTCCGCGAGCGGGTCGTGCCCGACGCCGCGACCGCGGCGGCGCTGCTCGCGTCGTGGGTCGAGGTCGACGCCGCGCAGCCGGTGTGGAGCCCGCCTGTCGGGCCGGCCGCCCCGGCGCCGGCCCCGGCGCCGGCCCCGGCGGCGACCACGGTGATCGCCAGCGAGGCGCCGGGCGCGGTCACGGTGGTCGCGGCGCCCGGCGACGCCGTCGTCGCGGTGGCGTCACCGCGGCGCGGTGGACGGACGCGCTCGATCGGCGTCGCGCTGCTCGCGCACCACACGGCGTCGGGCCTGGACGGCGGCGGCGCCCGGGTCGACGTCGACTGGCGGCGGTGGCGCGGCTGGCAGCTCGGCGGCGAGCTGACCGCGCTGTTCCTCGACGGCGGCGACGTGTTCGTGACCGACCCGATCGATCCGTCGATGCAGACCGCGGAGAACGCGCGCGACGCGATCGGCGCGATGGTCACGGTGCGGCGGCCGTTCGCGCTCGGGCGCGTCGCGGTCGCGCCGGCGGTCGGCGCCGGCGTCGGCGTGTCGCGCCACCTGCTCGAGACGTGGCAGCCGGCGGCGGGCAGCTGGATCGACGAGCCGTACAGCGTCGGGCCGCGGGCGACGGCGGCGGTCTCCGCCGGGCTCCGCGTCGTGGGCGCGTGGCACGTCGAGGCCGGCGTCGAGACGTCGATGGCGACGTACCGGCGGGTCTCCGGCGGCGGGACGCTGCCGGTGTGGGCCGACGGCGGGACGACCGTGCAGCTCGGGGTGCGGTACCGGCCGTGACGACGCGCGCCGCCACCCGCGGGCACCTCGTGCCGCTGCGTCGCCCCCAGCCGTCGCTCGACGCGCTGTCGGAGGACGGGCTGATCGCCGCGGTCGCCGCGGGCGATCGCGCGGCGCGGGCGACGCTGTTCGAGCGCCACGTCGACGACGTCCACCGGTTCGTCGCGCGGCTGTCGTGCGCGGACGCCGCGGCGGTCGACGATCTGGTGCAGGCGACGTTCGTGACCGCGTTCAGCGCGGCGCGCAGCTTCCGCGGCGACGCGTCGACCAAGGTGTGGCTGTGCGGCGTCGCGGCCAACGTCGCGCGGACGTGGGCGCGGGGCGAGATCCGGCGCAAGGCCGCGATGTCGGCGGCGGCCGACGCGCTGCCGACCGAGGCTGGCTCGACGACGGCGCGGCTCGAGCAGCGGCAGGCGTACGCGCGGCTGCTCGCCGCGGTCGGCGAGCTGCGCCACGAGCTGCGCGCTGCGTTCGTGCTGGTCGACATGGAGGGCGCGCGCGGCCAGGACGCGGCCGCGGCGCTCGGCATCCC
Source organism: Myxococcales bacterium (assembly GCA_011526095.1). Taxonomy (GTDB): domain Bacteria; phylum Myxococcota_A; class Polyangia; order Haliangiales; family Haliangiaceae; genus WYBA01. The sequence continues at coordinate 2,377 of WYBA01000172.1, forward strand.
CGAGGGCACGCTGTGGCGCCGGCTGCACGAGGCGCGCACCGCGCTGCGCCGCGCGCTGCCGGAGCTCGGCGGCGAGGAGGGCGCGCGATGACCCCGAGGCCCCCGAGCAAGATGACGCGCTGTCCGTCCCCCGGACGCCTCGCGCGCGCCGCGACGGCGCAGGACGGCCGCGACGACGCGCTCGAGGCCCACGCGCTCGACTGCCCGCGGTGCGGGGCCGCGCTCGACGATGCGCGCGCGGTGGTGATGCTGGCGCGCGCGGCGCCGGC
>WYBA01000173.1 GCA_011526095.1 Myxococcales bacterium
GCCGCCGGCGCCGCCGCCGCGTCGCGCGCCACCGCGCCCTCGGGCCGCGCCGCGCGCGCCGCCGCGACCACCTCGACCTTGCGCGCGAGGATCTTCGCCAGGATCGACGGCGTCGCGGCGCGCGCGGTCACGCCCCACCTCCCGACCGGCTGACCTCGATCCACCGCTCCAGCACGTCGAGCCCGACGCCGTCGACCGCGACCGCGATCGCGCGCCGGGTCTGCGCCGCGAGGTCGCGCGCCGCCCACGGCCGCGGCTCGAACAGCTCGAGCGCCAGCGCCGTCGTCATCGCCGCGGCCGCGAGCACGGCCTCGAGCGGCCCGCCCGGGCCGACGTCCTCGCCGCGCAGCACCCTGCGCAGGATCGCCGCGTTGTGGCCGGCGTCGCCGCCCGCGAGCCCCGCCGGGTCGTGGTCGGACAGCCCGAAGTCCGCCGGCGTCACCGCGTGGGTGACGACCTCGTCGCCGGTCCACTCCGCGATGACCGTCGGCCCGCGCACCGCGACCTCGTCGATGTTGCCGGCGCCGTGGACGACGAACGCCCGCGCCGCGCCGAGCGCGCCGAGCGCGCGCGCCACCGGCTCGCACCACCGGCGATCGAACACGCCGACGACCTGGCGCGCGACGCCCGCCGGGTTGGTCAGCGGGCCGAGCAGGTTGAAGATCGTCCGCGTGCCGAGCTCCCGCCGCGGCCCGGCGGCGTGGCGGGTCGCGCCGTGGAACGCCGGCGCGAACGCGAACCCGATGCCGACCTCGGCCATGCACCGCTCGACGACCGCGGGCTCGGCGTCGATCCGCACGCCGAGCACCTCGAGCACGTCGGCCGAGCCGGCGCGCGAGGACAGCGCGCGGTTGCCGTGCTTGGCGACGCACAGCCCGGCGCCGGCGGCGAGGATCGCCGCGAGCGTCGAGACGTTGACCTGCCCCGAGCCGTCACCGCCGGTGCCGCACGTGTCGACCGTGCGCTCGGGCGCCGGGGACACCAGCGGCACCGCGCGCGCCCGCATCGCCCGGGCGGCGCCGGCGATCTCGTCGGAGGTCTCGCCCTTCATCCGCAGCGCGATCAGGAGGCCACCGATCTGCGCGGGCGTCGCCTGCCCGTCCATGATGATCCCGAACACCTCGGCGACCTCGTCGGCCGTCAGGTCACCGCCGCCGACGACGCGCGCGATCGCGCCGCGGACGTCGATCACGCCGGCCGTCACGCCGGCCATCACGCCGGCCATCACGCCGCTCCGGTGCGCCGCGCGCCGGCCGCCCCGATCCCGCCGAGCCGCAGGAAGTTCGCCAGCATCGCCTTGCCGTCCGGCGTCATGATCGACTCGGGGTGGAACTGCACGCCCTCGAGCGGCGCCGCGGTCCCGACGAACGCGCGGTGCCGCACGCCCATGATCTCCTCGTCCCACGTCTTCGCCGTGACCTCGAGCTCGTCCGGCAGCGACTCCGGCGCGATCACCAGCGAGTGGTAGCGCATCGCGGTGATCGGGTTGGGCAGCCCGACGAACAGCCCGCGCTCGTCGTGGAACACCTTGGACGTCTTGCCGTGCATCACCACCGGGGCGCGCACGATCCGCCCGCCGAACACCTGGCCGATGCTCTGGTGGCCGAGGCACACCCCGAGGATGGGCACGCGCCCGGCGAAGTGACGGATCACGTCCATCGAGATCCCGGCCTCGTTCGGCGTGCACGGCCCGGGCGAGATCACGATCTGCGCCGGCGCGAGCTGCTCGATCGCGTCGAGCGACAGCGCGTCGTTGCGCTCGACCCGCACCTCCGCGCCGAGCTCGCCGAGGTACTGGGCGAGGTTCCAGGTGAACGAGTCGTAGTTGTCGATGAGCAGCGTCGTCACGGCTCGCTCCTCTCGGGCGCGGCGGCGGTCGCGGGCGCACCGCCGCGCGCCATCGCCACCGCGCGCAGCACCGCGCGCGCCTTGTTGATCGTCTCCTCCCACTCGCGCTCCGGCACCGAGTCCGCGACCAGCCCGGCGCCGGCCTGGACGTAGATCTGATCGCCGAGCCCGACCAGCGTGCGGATCGCGATCGCCAGGTCCATGTTGCCGGTGTAGCTGACGTAGCCGACCGCGCCGCCGTACAGGCCGCGGCGCTGCGGCTCGAGCTCGTCGATGATCTCCATCGCGCGGATCTTCGGCGCGCCCGACAGCGTCCCCGCCGGGAACGCCGCGCGCAGCACGTCGTGCCACGTCTTGCCCGCGGCGAGCCGCCCGACGACGTGCGACACCAGGTGCATGACGTGGGAGTAGCGCTCGATCACGAGCTGCTCGGTGACGCGGACCGAGGCGACCTCGGCGACGCGGCCGACGTCGTTGCGGCCGAGGTCGATCAGCATGTAGTGCTCGGCGCGCTCCTTCGGATCGGCGAGCAGCTCGGCCGCGAGCCGCTCGTCGTCGTCGGGCGTGAGGCCGCGCGGCCGGGTGCCGGCGATCGGCCGCAGCTCGACCCGGCCGGCCGACAGCCGCACCAGCGTCTCGGGCGAGGCGCCGGTGACCTCGGCCTCGGGGAACCGCAGGTGGAACATGTACGGCGAGGGGTTGATCACCCGCAGCGCGCGGTAGACGTCGAAGCTGTCGACGTCGCGCGGCGTCGCCAGCCGCTGGCTGAGCACGACCTGGAACGCGTCGCCCGCGAGGATGTACTCCTTGACGCGCTCGACCGCGGCGCAGTAGGCGTCCTTGCCGAACGTCGACGGCGGCAGCTCCACCCGGAGCGCGGCGTCCGAGGCGCCCGGCGCCGGCGGCTCGAGCTCGCGCAAGGCCGCGCGCGGCGCGCGCAGCGCCGCGATCACGCCCTCGATCCGCGCGATCGCGCGGTCGTACGCCTGCTCGGCGCGCTCGGGGCGCGGCACGTACGGCGTCGCGACCACCTTCAGCGTCTGGCGCAGGTTGTCGAAGATGACGAGCGTGTCGGTGAAGACCATGCACAGCTCGGGCAGCGCCATGTCGGGGCGCGCCCGCGCCGGCAGGTCCTCGAACGCGCGGACGACGTCGTAGGTGATCCACCCGACCGCGCCGCCCCAGAACCGCGGCAGCCCCGGCGTCTCGACCGGGCGGAAGTCGCTCATCACCTCGCGCAGCGCGCGCGTCGGATCCGGCTCGTCCCACTCGGCGGTGCGCGCGGCGCCGCCGCCGTCGACGTCGAACCACGTCGCCGCGGCCTTGCCGGCGCTGCACCGCAGCACCGCGCGCGGCGCGACGCCGACGAACGAGTACGCGGCCCAGGTCGCGCCGCCGACGACGGACTCGAGCAGGAAGCTGTGATCGGCGCGGCCGAGCGCGGCGTACGCCGAGACCGGCGTGTCGCCGTCGGCGAGCAGCTCGCGGTACACCGGGATCAGGTTGCCCTGCCCGGCGGCGCGAACGAACTCCTCGCGGGACGGGTAGTACATGGGAGGCTCGGGTGTACACCGCCCGGGCCGACGAAGCCACGTGATCGCGGGGCGTGCGCGCCGGCAAAACAACGCGCGATCCCGAAGCAGGTTCGCATGTTAGAAACCCGCACATGACGCGCCCCGAGAGCCCCGGCATCGCCGTGATCCGCCAGATCGACCCGCAGCTCGCCGACCTGATCGCCGCCGAGGAGCGCCGCCAGGCCGACGTGATCCGGCTGATCGCGTCGGAGAACTACGTGTCGTCGGCGGTGCTCGCGGCGACCGGCTCGGTGCTCACCAACAAGTACTCCGAGGGCTACCCGGGCAAGCGCTACTACCAGGGCCAGCAGTACATCGACGGCGTCGAGCAGCTCTGCATCGACCGCGCGAAGGGCTTGTTCGGCGCCGAGCACGCCAACGTCCAGCCGTACTCGGGCTCGCCCGCGAACCTCGCGGTCTACCTGGCGTTCTGCGAGCCGGGCGACACGATCATGGGCATGGCCCTGCCCGCCGGCGGCCACCTCACCCACGGCTGGAACGTGTCGATCACCGGCAAGTTCTTCCGCGCGGTGCAGTACGGCGTGCGCAAGGACACCGGCCGCGTCGACCTCGACGAGGTGCGCGAGCTGGCGCGCAAGGAGAAGCCGAAGCTGCTGTTCGCCGGCGGCACGGCGATCCCGCGCACGATCGACTTCGCCGCGTACGCCGAGATCGCGCGCGAGGTCGGCGCGATCTTCGTCGCGGACATCGCCCACATCGCCGGGCTCGTCGCCGGCGGCGCGCACCCCTCGCCGGTGCCCCACGCCGACGTCGTGTCGAGCACGACCCACAAGACGCTGCGCGGCCCGCGCGGCGGCCTGCTGCTGTCGAAGGAGAAGCACGCCAAGGCGATCGACCGCGCGGTGTTCCCCGGGCTGCAGGGCGGCCCGCACAACCACACCACCGCGGCGCTCGCCGTCGCGCTCGCCGAGGCGGCGCAGCCGACGTTCAAGGACTACGCCCACCAGATCGTCGCCAACGCGCGCGCGATGGCGGCGGGCCTGCTCGAGCGCGGCTTCGACCTGGTGTCCGGCGGCACGGACAACCACCTGATCCTCGTCGACCTCACCTCCAAGGGCGTCGCCGGCAAGCCGCTGGCCGTCGCGCTCGAGGCCGCCGGCATCGTCTGCAACTACAACAGCGTGCCGTTCGACCCGCGCAAGCCGTTCGACCCGTCGGGCATCCGCCTCGGCGCCGCCGCGGTCACCAGCCGCGGGATGAAGGAGGCCGAGATGCGCCAGGTCGCCGCGTGGATCGACGAGGTCGCGCAGGCGCCGGCCGACGCCGCGCGCCACGCCCGGATCGCCGGCGAGGTGCGCGAGCTGTGCGCGCGGTTCCCCGCGCCCGGCCTGCCGGCCTGACGCGCACGGCGCGGCGAGCCAGCCGATCCACCGCCGCGGCTACTGGCCAGACGGCTGGGTCTCGGCCAGCTCGAGGTAGACGTAGTGGTAGCCGTCGGCCTCGGTCGACGTCCGCGCCGCCGCCTCGCGCACGTCGGCCTTCTGCTTGAAGGCGACGCGCAGCTCGATCCCCGCCGGGCTCGCCGCGACCGCGGGCCGGCCCTTGCGCGCCTTCCTCGCCTTCTTCGCCTTCACCTTCTTGACGACGACGCGCGCGACCGGGCTGTCGAAGTAGCGCGTCTCGAGCGCGCGCTGGACCTGGCGCCCCAGCTTCTTGACGCCGGCGAGGTGCACGACGAGCGTCGCGCCCTCGACCCGCTGCGTGACCGTCATCTCGGACGTGCCCTGCACGAAGATCCGCGCCGTGCCGTCGGCGCCCTGGAAGCCGATCCACGACAGCGTCTGCGGGCCGGGCCGGCGCGCGACCTTGCCGTCGCGCGGGCCGACGCCCGGGCGCACGCCGCCGTAGTCGCCCTCGTCGCGGACCTTGTCGCCCTCGAGCGGCTCGTCGTCGCGCTCCGGATCCATGCCCTTCTGCAGCCGGGCCGGATCCTCGGCGGCGTCGCCCGACTGGGCGAGCGCGGCCGCGGGCGCGGCCAGCCCGACGGCGAGCGCGAGGAACCACGGGGCGAGGCGATGGCGCATGCCGGGATCGTAAGCCCGCGGCGCGCGCGCCGCAAATTACCCCGCCGGGGCCGGCGCGGGGTCGGTCACGACGAACGGGTCCGCCGGCGCGCCCAGCAGGTGGACGCGCGCCTCGCCGACGAGCAGCAGCGAGCCCGCGACCACGACCAGCCCGTCCGCGCCGGCCCGCGCCCGCGCCGCCGCGATCGCCCCCGCCACGTCCGGCGCGGCGGCGACGTCGGCGGCGCCAGCGGCGCGCGCGAGGTCCGCGAGCGCCTCGGGCGTGGCCGCGCGCGGCTGGTCGTAGCGCGTCGCGATCACGGCCTCGACCTGGGCCACCAGCGGGGCGAGCAGGCCGGCCAGGTCCTTGTCCGCCGACGCCGCGACGACGAGCACGCGCGGGCGCTCGGGGCGCGAGGCGAGCGCCTCGCCGAGCGCGCGGGCGCCGTGCGGGTTGTGCGCCCCGTCGAGCAGGATCGCGGGCGCCGCGCCCACCTCCTCGAGCCGGCCGGGGTGGCGCACGGCCGCGAGCCCGGCCGCGCGGACGTGCGCGGGCGCGTCGATCACGCCGAGCGCCTCGAGGTGATCGACCACGGCGAGCGCGCACGCGGCGTTGCGCCGCTGGTGCGCGCCGAGCAGCGCCACCGGCGGCGCCGCGGCCGCCGCCGCCGGCGCCACGACGGTGAGCCGCGCGACGCCCGCGGCGCGCGCGCCGCGGACGAGCGCGTCGACGCCGTCCGGCTCGCCGCTGCAGCCGATCACCGCGCGCCGCCCGCGCTTGAAGATGCCCGCCTTCTCGCCCGCGATCGCCGCGAGCGTGCCGCCGAGCATCGCCTCGTGGTCGAGCGCGACGCCGGTCACCGCGGCGATCTCGGCGTCGACGACGTTGGTCGCGTCGAGCCGCCCGCCGAGGCCGACCTCGAGCACGGTCAGCTCGGGGCGCCGGGCCGCGATCCACACCAGCGCCAGCGCCGTGAGCTGCTCGAAGAACGTCAGCGCGTCGCCGCCCGCCGCGGCGACGGCGTCGGCCGCGGCGACGACGTCGTCCTCGCCGATCAGCGCGCCGTCGACGACGACGCGCTCGCGCAGCGTCGACAGGTGGGGCGAGCCGTAGACCGCGACCCGCCGCCCCGCCGCCGCCGCGATCGCCGCGATCATCGCCGCGGTCGAGCCCTTGCCGTTGGTGCCGCCGACGTGGACGACGGCCCCGAGCGCCCGCTCGGGGTGGCCGAGCCGCGCCAGCACGGCGGCGACGCGGTCGAGGCCCAGCACGATCCCGGCGCGGCGCGCCGCGAACAGCCGCTCGAGCACGGCCGCGTAGCGCACGGGCTATTCGTCGTCGGGCGAGTCGGGCGAGTCGGGCGAGTCGCCCGAGTCGCCCGAGTCGATCGACTCGGGCTCGCCGTCGACGTCGTCGTGGGGCCCGTGGCCGTTGGCGCCGTTGCCCGGCACGGTGCGGTCCTCGACCTCGATCGCGCCGGGGCCCGGGGCCGCGCCGGCGTCGGTGAACCAGCGCAGCACGCGGATCAGCTGCGGCTTGAGCTGCGCGCGCGCGGTGACGAGGTCGACCATCCCGTGCTCGAGCAGGAACTCGGACCGCTGGAAGCCCGGCGGCAGCTGCTGGCGGATCGTCTGCTCGATCACGCGCGGGCCGGCGAAGCCGATCAGCGCCTCGGGCTCGGCCATGATCACGTCGCCCAGCATCGCGATCGACGCGGCGACGCCGCCCGTCGTCGGGTGGAGCAGCACCGAGACGTACGGCACGCGCGCCTCGCGCAGCCGCGACCGCGCCGCCGAGGTCTTGGCCATCTGCATCAGCGACAGCACGCCCTCCTGCATGCGGGCGCCGCCGGACGCGCAGAAGACGATCGCCGGGACGCGCGCGGCGAGCGCGCGCTCGAACTGCCGCGTGATCTTCTCGCCGACGACCGAGCCCATCGACCCGCCCATGAACTCGAACGCGAAGAACCCGGCCTCGACCGCGATGCCACCGACGGTGGCGGAGCCGGCGCGGTAAGCGTCCCCCGGCCCGACCTTGCGGGCCTGGGCCTTCAGCTGGTCGGCGTACTTGCGGCCATCGACGCGGAACCCCAGCGGGTCGGCGCTCTCGAGCCCGAGGTCGTGCTCCTGCCAGGAGCCGTCGTCACAGATGAGGTCGATCCGCTGCTGCGTCCCCATCCGGAAGTGGTGGTTGCACGAGGCGCACACGCGCAGGTTCGCGTCGAGGTCCACCTCGTACAGCGTGGCCGCGCAGCGCTCGCACTTGTTCCAAACCCCCTTGGGGACGGACTTTTTGGGCTCCTGTGGGTCGGCACCGACCCCTGGAGTTCTCGACCACCAGGCCATGGCGGGGACACTCATAGCCGAACGGAGCCGCCGGAGTCCAGCCAGACGCGAGCCCTCGGGACATCGATCACCCGGTTCCGCCGCCCAGGGACTCGCGAGGGCCGCGCAAACCTGCTACTAGAGTGGCGCGTGCAAGTGCCTTGAGAACAGCCTTCCCTGCCGGGAGAGGTCGCAGATGTCTTCCATTCTTGTCGTGAACGAGATCAGCAGCGAGCGCGAGGAGATCACGCGTGCGCTGGAGGGCGAGGGGTTCAAGGTGGTCCAGGCC
>WYBA01000174.1 GCA_011526095.1 Myxococcales bacterium
CGACGACGACGACCTCGCCGAGCTGTCGCTCGAGGAGCTGCTCGCCGTCGAGATCGTCACCGCCTCGAACATGAAGGAGTCGCTGTCGCGCGCGCCCGGCGTGGTGATCCGGCTCGACCGCGACGAGCTGATCGCGCGCGGCTACCACGAGCTGCTCGACCTGTTCGACGACCTGCCCGGCATGGACGTGATCCGGCCGTGGGGCGACAACTACCTCAAGAGCTACTGGCGCGGCTACCGCACCGACGTCACCCACCCGTTCCTGATCATGGTCGACGGCATGGTGATCAACTCGCTGTGGACCGGCGACGGCTCGGTCGCCGCGGCGCTGCCGATCACCGCGATCGACCACGTCGAGATCGTCTACGGGCCCGCGTCGGCGGTCTACGGCGCCAACGCGTTCATGGGCGTGGTCAACGTCATCACCGCGCACCGCCCCGAGGCCGGCAGCCCGCGGCTGCGCCTGCACGTCACCGGCGGCAGCTACGGGTTCGACCGGCTCGACCGCCGCATCCTCGACGGCTTCGCCGTCCACGACGAGGGCGGGGTGCGGCTGTCGATCGCCGGCCGCGTCGCGCTCGGCTACGTCGATGCCGGGGCGTTCGAGCGGTCCGAGTACACCAGCGATCTGTACGCCAGCGACCCCGCGCTGTGGGGTGACGCGCTCGCGTACGACAACCTCGCGCGCGGCACGACCTCGCCGATCGACCAGTACGGGCTCGACGCGCGGCTCCACGCCGGCGGGCTGGAGCTCGGCGTCACCGCGCTGACGCTCGACACCGGCTACGGCCTGGTCTACGCGACCGACCGCGCCCAGCCCTACGCCCGGTGGATCCAGTACGAGCGCGGCGCGCACGCCGCCTATCGCGCCGAGCTGTCCGGGCCGGGCGCCGGCTGGACGACGCGCACGCTGGTGCGCGCGCGCGAGGCGGGCATCGACAACGACTCGTACTTCCTGTCGGGGTTCGAGGAGGGCGACCCGTCGGCGCGCGTGCTCGAGCTGTCGTACTGGCAGGCGCGCAACCGCTCGCTCGCCGCGTCCCAGGACGTCGAGGGCACGATCTCCGAGGCGGTGACGGTGACGGCCGGCGTCCGCTACGAGCGCCGCGACCTCGCCGGCGCCTACGACGTCACGGTCGGGCCGCACCACCGCCCCGACGAGCCGGTGCCGGGTCTGCCGGCGCCGCCCGCGGACGACCTGCGCAGCGTCGAGCGGCCGCGCCAGGACGACTACGGCGCCTACGCCCAGGCGCGGCTGCGCGCCACCGACGCGATCGCCGACGGCGACGCCCACGCGCTCCACCTCGGCGTCCGCTACGACCGCAGCTCGGTGTTCGGCGACGACCACTCGCCGACGTTCCGCGTCGGCTACGTCGGCGAGGTCGCGACCGGCGGCGGGCTGTGGCTGGGCAAGCTGCTCTACGGCGAGGGCTTCCACGAGCCCAACGCCCGCCAGCTCTACGGCGGCTGGCTCGGCTCGGGCTCGAACCCGGGGCTGCGCCCGGAGACGTCGCGAACGCTCGAGCTCAACCTCAGCCACACCGGCGACCACGTGTCCAACCTGGTCTCGGCCTACTACGTCCACAACACCGACACGATCGTCCAGTACGAGGGCGGCGCGTCCAACCAGGGCGAGAGCGACGTCGTCGGCGTCGACTACCACCTGCGCGCCCTGCTCCGCCCGCCCGGCGTCGACGCGGTGTCGGTGTGGGCGTACTACTCGTACATCCAGGGCGAGGAGCTGGTGTTCGACGCCGCCGGCGGCGAGGTCCGCCAGCCGGTCGGCGACCTCGCCCCGCACAAGGTGTGGCTCGGCGCGACCGCGACCCGCGACCGGTGGACCGCGACCGCGCGCGCCCGCGGCCACGCCACGCGCACGACGGTCGCGACCAACCCGGTGCGCGAGCTCGAGGGCGCCGTGCTCGTCGATCTCGCGGCGCGCGTCGACCGCGTCGGCGAGGCGCCGGTCTCGGTGTCGCTGTCGATCGACAACCTGCTCGGCACCCGGTACGCGCACCCCGGGATCCGGACCGCCGACAGCGGCGAGGACCGCGGCGCGTGGGACGGCCTGTCGTGGGACGGCTCGGACGGCTACTACAACTCGCGGCTGCCCCAGCCCGGCCGCCGCGTGATGCTCACCGTCGGGCTCGACCTGTAGCGGGCTCGGCTACGCGTCGCCCTTGTCGCTGTGCCCGAACAGCGGCACGTCGGACGCGCGCCGCGCCCGGCGCGTCGGCCGCGCGTCGAGGACGTTGCGCACCAGGTGCAGCAGCTGATCCGGCTTGAACGGCTTGTGGAGCAGCGCGACCGCGCCCTCGTCGACGCCGTGGGACGCGAGCGCGTCGCCGACGTAGCCGGACATGTAGACGACCTGGACGTCGGGGCGGCGGCGCACCAGCTCGGCGGCGAGCTGCGGCCCGCTCATCCCGGGCATCACGACGTCGGTCAGCAGCAGGTCGATCTCGACCCCGGCGGCGCTGCCCAGCGCCAGCGCCTCCTTCGGCGACGACCCGACGATGACGTGGTAGCCGGCCTCGACGAGCATGATCTGCACGAGGTTGCGCAGGTCCGCCTGATCCTCGACCAGCAGCACCGTCTCGGTGCCGGTCGGTGGCGCGGCGGGCGCCAGGTCGCCGGTGATCACGTCGGCGCCGCGCAGCCGCGGCAGCCACAGCGTGAACGTCGAGCCCTCGCCGAGCTTGCTCGCCACCGTGATCTCGCCGCCGGCCTCGCGGACGATCTGCGCGGCGGTGGCCAGCCCCAGCCCGGTGCCGTGCGACTTGGTCGTGAAGAACGGCTCGAACACCCGGGCCCGCGTCTCCCCCGACATCCCGGTCCCGGTGTCGGACACCGAGACCGCGACCCACGAGCCGGTCGGGCTGCGCCGCGGCCCCTGCTCGGTCGAGTCGAGATCGACGACGCGGGTCCGCACGGTCAGCGCGCCGCCGTCGGGCATCGCGTCGCGCGCGTTGAGCACCATGTTGAGCAGCACCTGCTCGAGCTGGCCCTGGTCCGCCATGACGATGCTCGGCACGTCGAGCAGGTCGACCCGGACGTGGACGTTCTCGCTCACCACCGACCGGACCATCTTCTCGAGGTCGTGCACGACCGCGCGCACCTCGACCGGGCGCGCGTCGATCGCCTGCGGCTTGCTGAACGCGAGCAGGCGGCGCGCCAGCGCCGAGCCGCGCTGGGCCGCGCCGTGGATGTTGTCCAGGTAGCCCTTGAGCTCCGCCTTGCCGCCGGCGCGGACGAACAGCATCTGACACGACGCCATCACGACGGTGAGCAGGTTGTTGAAGTCGTGGGCGACGCCGCCGGCGAGCCGCCCGACGACCTCGAGCTTCTGCGCGCGCTGCAGCTGCGCCGCGCGCTCCTCGAGCGCCTGCTGCGAGCGCCGGCGCTCGGTGATGTCGGCGACCATCGACACGCCCTCGCCGCCGGGCAGCGACGCGGTGACGATCTGCAGCACCCGCCCGTCGTCGAGCTCGACGTCGACGCCGCCGCCGTCCCCCTCGGTCGTCGTGCCGCCCCACATAACCGTCAGCGCCTCGCCCGGCACGACGTCCGCGATCCGCGCGCCGATCGCCTCCGCCTCGCCGCGCCCGAAGATCTGCGCGGCGCGCGGGTTCCACAGCGACACCGTGCCGCCGGCGTCGATCCCGATGATCGCAACCGGCGAGCCGTCGATCAGCGCGCGCAGGGCCTCGCGCGAGGCGACGAGCTGGCGCGCCCGGCTCTCCAGCTCCGCCAGCATCGCGTCGAACCCGCCGGCGAGCGCGCCGATCTCGCCGCCCTGCGCGGCGAGCCCGGCCGGCGCGCGCAGCGACGGGTCGGCCCCGCCGCTGATCCGCCGCGCGACGTCGGCGAGCTGGTGCAGCGGCCGGGTGATCCGCCGCTGCAGCAGCCACGCCGCCGCCATCGACAGCGCGATCAGCGCCAGGCCGATCCCGACGAGGGTCAGCACGAACGAGCGGATCTCGCGCTCCATCGCCGCGTTCGACGCGACCAGCTCGATCCAGCCGTAGGGCTCGCCGTCGTGGACGACCGGGATCCGGACGACCGCGCGCCGCCCGCGCACCTGCCGCACGATCGCGACGGCGCCGGTGTCCGCCCCGGGCAGCGCCTCGGGCCACGCCGGCGCCGCGTCGCCGCCGGACCGCGCGTAGGTCGCGAACCGCGCCCCGTCGCCGTCGTAGAGCGCCGCCGCCTCGATGTCGGGGAACTCGCCGAGCAGCGCCAGCGTCTCGCCCGCGTCCTCGGCGTCGCCGAACGCCAGCGCCGACACGCTCGAGTCGCCGACGACCTCGGCGATCACGCCCATCGCCGCGAGCCGCTGGGTCCGCATCGCCCCGACCTGGCGCACGCCGACCAGGACGAACCCGACCGCGAGCGCGGTCAGCGTGATCCCCAGGATGATCAGGGTGAGGCGGGCGCGGATCGACAGGCTGCGCAGGGGCGATCGCACCGGGTCACCGTCCCTTCACGACGCGCGCCAGCTTGAGCAGCTTGCTGCGCACCTCGAGGTCGGCGTCGGCCGCCGCCCCGGTGTTGATCTCGAACTTCACGTGCTTGCCGTCGCGGTAGAAGTTGACGATCGCGCCGGCCGCCGCGGCGCCCGGCGCGTCGGCGACGGTGAGGATCGGCCGGCCGGCGGTGCGCGCCAGCACCGCGTCGAGCCGCTTCTTGTCGGCGCCGCCGATCACGACGAGCTGGCAGTCGCCGGCGCCGTCGGGCTTGTCGAGCACCCTCACGACGCCGCGGCGGTCCTTGATCTTGCGCTTCTTGACCAGCTTCTCGAGGTGCGGGGTGAGCGGGCTGTCGCCGACGACGCACACGACGAACCGCTCCGCCGGCAGATCGCCGTCGTCCCAGTCGATGAACCGGGTGAACCGCTCGACGAACTCCGCCTTGACCTCGGGCTCGGACGTGCCGGCCACGGCGTCGCCCGCCGCGCCGAACAGCACGGCCACCGCGGCGATGCTCGCCAGCCGTGCCCCCATCCCCGGAAGGTAGCACCCCACCCCCGCCCGGCGCGCGCCGAACCTGCGACGCCGCGGCCGCGCGAACGCGTCCGCGCGTCGCCCACGTCACAGCCGGCCCGTGCGACGCTCCGACTCCGGGAGGACCGAGATCCATGTCCGACGACCATCCGAGCCCCGAGCAGGACGCCCAGCTGGCCCGCCAGGCCCTCGCCCAGGGCGACCTCCCCCACGCCCTCCACCACATCGGCTGCGCGCTCGCGTCGAACCCGATGCACCCCGAGTGGTTCGCGATCCTCAACGAGATCGTCGGCAAGGCGCCCGATCCGCTGAAGCTCGTCGAGCTCGAGGGCGACACCAGCTTCATCGACGC
>WYBA01000021.1 GCA_011526095.1 Myxococcales bacterium
CTGGTCACGCGCGCCGCCCTCGGCGGTGGCGCCGCGCCGGTCTCGGGGCCGCGCGTCGCGCTGCCGGCCGGGCTCGGCGGCGCGGTCGTCGGTCAGCACGCGGCCCAGGTCGTCCACGGGCCGGCGGCGCTCGCGCCGCGTCCGATGTTCTCGCCGTCGTTCCTGCCCGCGGGCGCGCCGGCGTTCACGCCCGGTGGCGACGCGTCGCCCGCGCCTCGCGACGAGGCCGGCGGCGCGCGCGGCGCGCAGGTCCGCCCGTTCGCGCCGGTGTGGGCGGCCACCGCGCACGCCACGCCGTCGATCGCCGCGGCGAGCGAGGCGCGCCCGGCCGCGATCGGTCACCTCGGCTGGGCGGATCGCTGGCTCGCCCGGTTCGCCGGCGCCTCGCCCGCCTCGCTCGCGGCGTTCGACGCCGGGCAGGAGCGCATTCCGGCGATGCCGCGCGCGCTCGCCGGCGGCGCGCCGGAGATCGTCTTCGTCGTCCCGCTCGCCGAGGCCGAGCAGCGCCACGCCGAGGCGCTCGGCGCCGCGCCGGCGCGCCGTGCCGCGCCCGCCATCGGTGCCGCGCCGCGCGCCGTGGCCACGTCTCCGACCCTCGGCGCGTCCGCGCCGACGCCGTCGCCCGCTGCGCTCCGCTTCGACGACGCCGACGCGACTCCCGACGAGGTGCTCCACGCGATCGCGCGCGCCGCACGTCCGGGCGTGCCGGTGTCGCGCGGTGCGGCCGCCGCGCCTGCCGCGCCCGCGGTGACGTCCGTCGAGTCCTCGCCCGCGTCCTCGCCGTCGCTGCCGACGGTCGCCGACCGCGTCGCGCGCGCCGTGCCCGCCGCGCCGTCGGCGGGGCTGCACGCGCAGCTCGCGTCGTCGCCGCTCGCTCCGGCGCTCACCGCGTCGCTCGGGCTGCCGTCGGCGCCGGTGTTCGATCCGCGCGCGCTCTACCCGGCGGGCGCGCTCGCCGCGTATCTCGCGGGTGCCGCCGCGTCGCCGTTCGAGCGCGCCGGCGGGCCGCTTCTCTCGTTCCTTGCCGGGCCGCGCAGCCTGGGCCTCGACGCCCCCTCGGGGGACACGGCGGAGGGCTCGGAGCTCAGCCTGCGCGCGCCCGCGCAGACCTTCGTCGCGCCGTGGACGTCCGCGGTGCCCGGCGCTCCCGACGGTGTCGGCGTCGGCGCCGGCAGACCGACCGCGGCGCAGCGCTCGACGGTCGCGGCGCCCTCGGCCGGCGACACCGCCGCGTGGCGCGTCCACGCGCCGCTGCTCGCGTCGCCCGCGGCGTGGTCGTCCGCCGCTCCCTTCGACGGCTCGACCGCGACGTCGGTCGCGGCCGCGCCTGCCGTGACCTCGTCGCCGGCGTTCGACGCCGCCGGCGCGCGCGCGTCTGCCGCGGCCGCCTCGGCCGAGGCCGGCGCCGCCGAGACGTGGTCCGAGCTGGCCGCGCCGCTGGTCGCGCCGCCCGCGGCGAGCTGGACCGCGCGCCCCGGCGGCACCGCCGAGCGCACCCAGCAGATGGCGATCGCGCGCGAGCGCGGCGCCGCCGACCTCGCCTACGACTTCGTCTCGCCCGAGCTCGTCCTCGCCGCGCGGATCTACGGGTTCGGCCCGGCCGAGGCGGCGCAGGCGTCGCGCCTCGCGGTCCATGGCCACGGCGGGCTCGCCGCGATGGCGAGCGCGCTCGATCTGACGTTCCTGCGTCAGCTCCAGGGCGCGCACGAGGCGCGCGAGGCCGAGGGCGCGGCGCCCGCCGCGCGCCGCGCGGTCACGGCGCCCGCGCAGCCGGTCGTCACCGCCTACCCGGTCTCGGCGCCCGGCGTCGGTCAGGCGACCGCGGGGCAGCCGGCCGCAGCGCAGCCGGCCGCAGCGCAGCGGGCCGCGGCGCAGCCGTCGGGCGCCGCGCCGTCGGGCGCGGCCGCGCCGTCGTCGACGGTGTTCGGCGTCGAGCGCCGGCTGCCGCGCGGCGCGTTCCTGTGGCCAGCCGGCGCCGTCGGCGCGATGGACCTGCACGCGCAGGCGCCCGAGGGCCACGACGTCCTGCCCGTCGCTGCGCTCGAGCTCCTCGCCGCGAACGCGGTAGCGGCGATGGCGTACGTCTCGCCGACCGCGCTGGCCTCGGCCGAGAGCGACGCGGCTGGCGCGCCGGCGTCGCCCGCCGCGCTCGCCGCGCATCGGGCGGCCGCGGCGCGTGGCGTGCCGCTGCCCGCGGCTGGCGCGCCCGGCGACGCGACGCTCCCCTCCATGGCGACGAGCGCCGCGGCCGACCACGAGCCACCGGTCGCGGTGGTCGCCGACGCCTACAACGTCGCGCCGGCGCAGCGCGCGCGGTTCGAGACGGTCTACCTCGCGCTGTCGCGCGCGGTCGAGGGCGCCTCGCTGTCGCCGTCGGTGCGCGCGGCGCGCGCGCTCGCGATCGCGGCGCGCCCCGAGCACGGGCACGACGCCTCGCCGACGACGGCGCGCGAGCGCGCGGCGCTGGCGTGGTCCGCTCTGCCGGTCGTCTACGCCATGCCGTCCGCCGACGCGGCCGATCGCGAGGAGCCCGGCGCGGCCGCGGTCGCTCGCGGCGGTGGCGGGCTCGCGCAGGCATGGGCCGGGGCGATGCCGACCGTCGGATCCGGCAGCGCGGCGGCGTCCGCCGCGCGCTCCGACCGCGAGCCGGTCCTGCCCGAGACCCGCGCCGGCCTGGTCGAGCTCGCCTCGCGCGTCGGCGAGGCGCTCGGCTCGTTCGTCCAGCCGACCGCGGCCGAGCTCGGCCCGACGGGCGCCGCGGTCGCGGCCCAGGCGCGCAGCGCGCCGGCGACGGCGCAGCGCGCCGCCGCCGCGCAGGAGCGGTCGCTGCTGCCGCCGTCGATCACCGAGCTGATCCGCACCGG
Source organism: Myxococcales bacterium (assembly GCA_011526095.1). Classification (GTDB taxonomy): domain Bacteria; phylum Myxococcota_A; class Polyangia; order Haliangiales; family Haliangiaceae; genus WYBA01. The sequence continues at coordinate 2,865 of WYBA01000021.1, forward strand.
CCGCCCGGTGTCGCGCGCCGGCGGTGGCGAGGCCGAGATCCCGGCGTGGTTCGAGTCCGCCGCGCGCCGGATGCTCGACCAGAGCGGCGCCGTCGACGGCATCTCGCTCGCCGAGCTCACGTTGATCGCCACCGCGCCGGTCGCGCAGGTCGCGGCCGCGTCGCGCGGCAGCAGCGGTCCGTCGGCGCAGGCGGCGCCCAGCGGCTCGGGCGGGCAGGCGGAGGCCCAGCAGGGCCCCAAGGCCGACATCGAGAAGCTCGCGCAGCAGGTCTACGGCGAGATCCTCAAACTCCTCGACATCGCGCGCGAGCGCAGTGGTGACCCATGGCATTGAACCGGCACACGATCGCCCCCACCTCCCGGCTCAAGGTGATCAGCCTCGACGACGCGACGTTCGTCGAGGCGCAGTTCAACCCCAAGGAGATCTCGGTCGACAAGTCGGTCCCCTGGACCAAGCACAAGGAGTCGAAGTCCGAGTCGCCGCACCTCGAGTTCACCGGCGCCGAGCCGATGAGCATGTCGTTCGAGCTGCTGTTCGACGGGGCCGAGACCGGTGACGACGTCCAGGCCGAGATCGACAAGCTGCTGACGATGGCGCGGATCATCGACTTCAGCAAGGAGGAGCTCAAGCGCCCCCACCGCGTGAAGGTGATCTGGAGCGACGCCGCGCCGCCGTCGGACGTCAAGGCGCGCTCCTCGGCTACCTCGAGCCTGTTGCCGTTCGAGGGCGTGATCGCCTCGGTGGCGACCAAGTACCAGATGTTCTCGAGCGCCGGCACCCCGCTGCGCGCGATCTGCACGCTCAAGCTGACCCAGGCCAACCAGGCCTCGTTCAAGAAGAAGTGAAGGCGAGGTAGCCCGTGACCCAGTCCGCCACAAACGTCGACTTCGACGTGAAGGTCGCCGGGGCCGAGGTCCCCGACGGCGACGTCGTCGGGTTCGTCGTCGAGCGCGATCTCGGCATGCCGGACATGGCGATGGTCACGGTCCGCAACAACGTTCACCAGTACACCGCGAAGTACAAGCCGGGCGACACGCTCGAGCTGCTGATCGGCAAGGGCGCGGAGCAGACCGACAAGGTCTCCGTGTTCAAGGGCGAGATCGTCGGGATCGAGCCGAGCTACCGCGCCGGCGGCGACAGCAAGGTCGTGATCCGCGCCTACCACAAGCTCCACCGGCTCACCCGCGGCCGCAAGTCGAAGACGTACCAGAAGCAGAGCGACCAGGACATCTGCTCGGCGATCGCCGGCCAGCACGGGCTGTCGGCACAGGCCGGCAGCACGCCCAAGATCACCCACGACCACGTCTACCAGCACAACCAGACCGATCTCGAGTTCCTCCGCGTCCGCGCGGCGCGGCTCGGGTTCTCGGTGTGGGGCGACGACACCAAGCTCTACTTCGACGCGCCCAAGCTCGACCAGGACTCGGGGATCGAGCTCAAGCTCGCCGACAACCAGGGCGGCGGTGGCACCCACTTCATCAAGTCGTTCTCGGCGCGGATGTCGAACGCGGGGGTGATGAAGAAGGTCACCGTGCGCGGCTGGGACCCGATCAAGAAGCAGGAGATCGTCGGCGAGGAGTCGGCGAAGGCGTCGCCGCTGGGCTCGCAGAACGCCGCGTCGACGCTCGGCGACTTCGGCGAGGTCGCGACGTTCACGGTCGACCATCCGATCTTCTCGGTCGAGGAGGCCAAGGCGATCGCCAAGTCCAAGCTCGGCGAGGCGTCGATGTCGTTCGTCACCGCCGAGGCCGAGTGCCGCGGCCACCCCGACTACAAGCCGTCGATCGTCGTCAAGATCGTCGTGAACCTGGACACGGCCGACGATCCCTACAACGGCAAGTACCTCATCACCGGCGTGACCCACCAGTTCAGCCAGCAGAAGGGCGGCGGGCAGGGCGGCTACATCTCGCTGCTCCGGCTCGCGCGCGACGCGGTGAAGCCGTGAGGCCCGGCGGCGAGCGGCCGTGGTCCGCCGGTGATCCGCTGTACGGCGCCTACTACGCGCTCGTCACGCAGAACAAGGACGAGCAGAACCTCCACCGGGTCAAGGTGCGGTTCCCGTGGCTGCCGGGCGGCGACGTCGACCAGTCGTACTGGGCGCTGGTGGCGACGCCGATGGCGGGCAACGAGTTCGGCGTCCACGTCCTGCCCGAGGTCGGCGATCTCGTCGTGGTGATGTTCCTCGCCGGCGACATCAGCCAGCCGGTCGTGCTCGGCGGGATCTGGTCGAAGACCGACACGCCGCCCGAGGACAACAGCGGCGGCAAGAACGACTTCCGCGGGTTCAAGAGCCGCGCCGGCGCGCGCTTCGTCCTCGACGACTCCACGATGGGCAAGGTCGCGTTCGCCGACAAGTCCGACGAGAACGGCGTCGTGGTCGGCGCGTTCGGCTCGGGCGGCTCGGGCAACAACACCCGGCAGGCGTCGACGCCCGCGGCGTGCAACGGCGCCAAGCAGGACGGCGTCGCGGTGTGGTCCGCGAAGGGCAAGATGAGCATCTCGGTCAAGGGCAAGCTCAAGGTCTCGGCGATGAACGTCGAGCTCATCGCCGACACCACGGTCGACCTCAAGGCCGGCGCCAACGCGTCGGTCAAGGGCGCCATGGGCGTCGTCAACGGCAGCTCGGGCGTCAAGCTCGAGGGCTCCTCCACGAAGATCAACTGACCGGTCGCGGTCGCGCTCGCCATGCCCATCGACCTCGAACGCCTCGACCCCGCCGCCGTCCGGCGCGACAAGGTGCGCGGCGTCCACCTCGCCGTGGTCACCGACATCGGCGACCCGGACAAGGGCTACCGCGTCAAGGTCAAGCTGCCGTGGCTGCCGGATGGCAGCGAGAACACGACGTGGGCGCGGATCGCGGTGCCGATGGCCGGCGCGAGCCGCGGCTTCTACATGCTGCCCGAGGTCGACGATCAGGTGCTCGTCGTGTTCGAGCACGGCGACATCGAGCGGCCGATCATCATCGGCTCGATCCACAGCGAGACGGCCAAGCCGTACGAGAAGAACAGCGACGGCAAGAACAACGTCCGCGCGATCAAGTCACGGTCGGGGCACCGGCTGGTGTTCGACGACACGCAGGGCAGCGAGCGCGTCCACATCGTCGACAGCACCAAGAAGAACCGGATCGTGCTCGACGCGGCGGCCAAGGAGGTGCGGATCGAGGTCGAGGGTGACCTCGAGATCACCGCGTCCGCCGGCGCCGTGCGGTTCCACGGCAAGACGCTGAAGCTCACGACGAAGTCGGGCGACCTCAAGGGCGAGGGCGGGGCCCAGTTCGGGATCGACGCCAAGCAGGCGTTCGCCGCCAAGGGCGGGACGCTGACCGCCAAGGGCGGGATCGTGATGATCAACTGCGCGGCGTCGCCACTGCCGCCCGCGGTGGCGGCGATGGCGGGCGCGGCGAAGGCCGGGGCGGGCGCGGCGGCGGCGGCCCAGGTCACCGAGAGCGGCGGCGGTGGCGGCGGTGGCGGAGGCGGTGGCGGTGGCGGCACGAGCGGCGGTGGTGACGGCGGTGGTGGCACGAGCGGTGGAGGCGGCGCCGGTGGCGCGGGCGGCGCGCCGGCCGGGACCGCGGCGCAGCGCGAGGCGGCCGCGACCGAGATGAGCGCGGAGGCGCGCGCCGAGGCGGCCGCGTCGGTGCAGGCCGAGGGCTCGGCCGAGGCCAGCGCCGAGGGCTCGGCGACGGCGTCGCCGTCGTCGGAGCTGACCAGGCCCGACGGACCCATGCCGACGAAGGTCGACGCCACCGGCAAGGCGACCGGCGCCGCGACGGGCAAGGCGAACGCGGACGCATCGGCGCTCGCCGGCGGCAAGGTCGACGTCAAGGTCGGGCCCAAGGGCGTCAAGGCCCAGGCCGCGGGCGACGCGTCGGCGCAGGCGAGCGCCGCGGCGAGCGGCGCGGTCGAGGGCAGCGTCGAGGGCGCGGTCACCGGCGCGGTGGGCGACGCGGCGGTCGGCAAGGCCGCCGGCAAGGTCGCCGGCAAGGTGTCGGGCGAGGCCGCGGCGAACGCTGCCGCGAAGGCCGCGGGCGCGGCGTCGCTCGAGGCCGGCGTCGACGGCGTCAAGGCGTCGGCGACCGGCGAGGCGTCGGCGGGCGCGGGCGCGAGCGCGTCGAGCCAGGCACGCGGCGCGGCGACCGGCGACGCGTCGGCGGCGCTCGGTGGCGGCGCGGTCGGCGCGGCGGCAAGCGGCGACGTCGC
>WYBA01000175.1 GCA_011526095.1 Myxococcales bacterium
CCGTCGAGAAGAAGCGCCCGCGCCGGTGGCCCCCGCGCCGGTGGCCCCCGCGGCGCCGGTGGCCCCCGCGCCGGCCGCCGCCGACGGCACGCTCGGCGAGCTGGCGCTCGACGGCGGCAAGTTCGACGAGGCGCTCGCGTTCTACCGCGCGATGCTGCGCAAGAACCCGAACGACCGCCAGGCCCGCGTCGGGGTCGAGCTGGCCGAGGGCATGCGCGCGCTGGCCGCGCGCGATCGCATGGAGGCCGCGCAGCGGTTCGAGGCGGCGCTCGAGCTCGATCCCGCCAACGAGCGCGCCGCGCGCGAGCTGGCCGAGATGCGGCGGCTCGCCACCAACGAGCGCAAGGGCATGCTGTCGCGCCTGCTGGGGAAGAAGGAGTAGGCCGTGTCGCGGATCATCGGCATCGACCTCGGGACCACCAACTCGTGCGTGGCCGTGCTCGACGAGCGCGGCACGCCGCGCGTGCTGGCCGGCGCCGACGGCGAGCGCACGATGCCGTCGGTCGTGGCGTACGGCGCGCCTGCCGACGGCGAAGGCGACGCCGACGCCGTCGTGGTCGGGATCGCCGCCCGCCGCCAGGCCGTGACGAACGCGTCGAACACGGTCTACGGGATCAAGCGGCTGATCGGCAAGAAGGTCAACGCCGACGACGTGTCGTGGTTCGCGCGCTCGTCGCCGTTCCGCATCGTCGCCGCGCCCAACGGCGACGCGTGGGTGCGCGTCCAGGGCAAGCCGCGCAGCCCGCAGGAGGTCAGCTCGCACGTGCTGGCGCGCCTGCGCCAGATCGCGGAGGCCGCGCTCGGCGAGCCGGTGACCCGCGCCGTGGTGACGGTGCCGGCGTACTTCGACGAGGCGCAGCGGCAGGCGACCAAGGACGCGGGGACGATCGCCGGGCTCGACGTGATCCGCATCCTCAACGAGCCGACCGCCGCCGCCCTCGCCTACGGCGCGCACCGGGTGAAGGCCGGGCGCCGCGTCATCGCGGTGTTCGACCTCGGCGGCGGCACGTTCGACATCTCGATCATGGCGGTCGAGAGCGGGATCTTCGAGGTGCTCGCCACCGGCGGCGACTCGGCGCTCGGCGGCGAGGACTGGGATCGCCGGCTGATCGAGCGCATCGCCGACGAGGTGTTCGACCAGCACCGCGTCGACATCACCAAGCAGCCGCTGGCGATGAGCCGCCTCAAGGAGGCGTGCGAGGCGGCGAAGAAGGCGCTGTCGTCGGACCGCGAGGCGTGGCTGCGCCTGCCGTTCCTCGCCCAGGACAGCCGCGGCGACGCGATCAACCTCGACCGCCGGCTGACGCGGGACGAGGTCGAGGCGGTCACCCGGGACCTGCTCGAGCGGCTCGAGGCGCCGACGGTGCGCGCGCTCGCCGACGCGCGCGTCACGCCGGCCGACATCGAGGAGGTGCTGCTGGTCGGCGGCATGACGCGGTGGCCGGCGGTGCAGGCGCTGGTCGAGCGCGTGTTCGGCAAGAAGCCGAGCAAGGGCGCCAACCCGGACGAGGTCGTCGCCCAGGGCGCCGCGGCCTACGCCGGCATCCTCGCCGGCGACACCGACGACGCGGCGCTGCTCGACGTCACGCCGCACGACATCGGGATCAAGGTCGGGGACAGCGGGTTCGCCGTGGTCATCCCGCGCAACTCGATGCTGCCGGTGCGCGCGCGCAAGCTGTTCGCGACGACGACGCCGGATCAGAAGTTCGTCAACATCGAGCTGTACCAGGGCGAGAGCGGCGAGGTCGCGGGCAACCGCAAGCTCGGCCAGGTCGTGCTCGACGGCCTGCCCCCGGGCCCGCCCGGCTCGGTCCGGATCGAGCTGACGCTGACGATCGACGTCGAGTCGATCCTCTCGGTCACCGCGCGCGAGCTCAAGACCGGCCAGCACGCCGGCGTGACGATCCGCCCGTCCGGCGGGCTCAGCCAGCGCGAGATCATCGAGATCATCGCGCGGCGCCGCGAGGAGGAGGGCAACCGCCAGCTCGCGTCGTCGCCGACGACCGAGGTTTCGACGGTGTCGCGCGTGCCGACGTCGCGCGACCTGCCGGCGCTCGACCTCGACGCCGGGCTGGCGCGGCCCGGCGGTCCCGGCCCCGGCGGCCGCGGCGCCGGCGACAAGGGCGACCCCGACGGCGGGAGCCGCGACGGGTAGCCCGCCATGGCGGACGACGCGGAAGTCCTGCGCGTCGCCGACGCGGTCGGTGCGCTGATGGAGGCCTGGGGCTTCAAGCGCAACATGGGCCGGCTGTGGACGGTGCTGTACCTGGAGAACCGCCCGCTGTCGGCGGCGGAGCTGGGCGAGCGGCTCAGCCTGTCGACCGGCGCGATCTCGATGCTGCTGACCGAGATGCAGGAGTGGGGCGCGGTCAAGAAGGCGTGGGTGCCGGGCGAGCGCCGCGAGTACTTCGAGCCCGAGACCAGCATCTGGAAGATGGTGTCGCGGGTGTTCCGCGAGCGCGAGCTGGTGTGGATCACCACCGCCGCGGAGGCGTTCGAGCAGGCGCGGGCGCACCTCGCCGCCGCGCCGGCGCCCGACGACGCCGACGCCGCGGCGCGCGCGCGGCTGATCCGCGACCGCGTCGGCGGGCTGGCGCAGCTCACCCACGTCACCGCGACGCTGATGGAGGCCGGGCTGCGCGGCGAGTCGGTCGACGCCCTGCCGATCAAGACGGTCGGCGAGCTGGCGCGGATCGCGGGGGGCGATCGCGGCGGCGGAGCTGACGGCGGCGGCGACGCGGGGTAGCCTCGGGGCCGCCGTGATCGTCGTCGACGAGCTGCGCAAGCACTTCCAGGTCCACCGCCGCCCGCCCGGGCTGGCGGCGGCGGTGCGCTCGCTGCTGCGCCGGCGCTACGAGACGGTCAAGGCGGTCGACGGCGTCAGCTTCCAGATCGAGCGCGGCGAGCGCGTCGGGTTCCTCGGCCCCAACGGCGCCGGCAAGACGACGACGCTCAAGGTGCTGTCGGGCCTGCTCCACCCGTCGTCGGGCAAGGTCACGGTCAACGGCCACGTCCCGCAGCGGCGCGAGCCGGCGTTCCTGCGCGGGATCACGCTGGTGATGGGCCAGAAGCAGCAGCTGATGTGGGACCTGCCGCCGGCCGAGACGTTCGCGCTCAACCGCGCGATCTTCGACGTGCCGCGGGCGCGGTTCGACGCGACGCTGCGCGAGCTCGACGAGCTGCTCGGGATCGGCCCGCTCGCGACCAAGCCGACCCGCCAGCTGTCGCTCGGCGAGCGCATGAAGTGCGAGCTGACCGCGGCGCTGCTCCACCAGCCCGCGACGCTGTTCCTCGACGAGCCGACGATCGGGCTCGACGTCGCGATGCAGCTGTCGATGCGCGAGTTCATCCGCGCGTACAACCAGCGCCACGAGGCGACGGTGCTGCTCACGTCGCACTACATGGACGACGTCGTCGCGCTGTGCCCGCGCGTGATCGTGATCGACGGCGGACGGATCATCCACGACGGCGACCTCAAGGCCCTGGTCAAGGCGACCCACCCCGACAAGCTGGTGTCGTTCCGGCCGACCGCGCCGGTCGACGGCGACGATCTGGCGCGCCTGGGCCGCGTCGTCCGCCACGACGCCGCGCGCGTCGTCGTCGAGGTCCCCGAGGACCGGCTGCGCGAGGTGATCTCGCACCTGCTCGCGACGCTGTCGGTCGCGGACCTCGGCGTCGAGGACCCGCCGCTCGAGGACGTCATGCGCAAGCTGTTCAAGCACGGCGCCGCGGCGCCGGCGCCCGACGGGCCGGCCGCGCCATGAACGCCGGCGCCACGCTGCGGGCGATGCCGACGCTCTTGCGCGTCGGCTTCGCCGAGACGATCGCCTACCGGGCCGAGTTCGTGATCTGGATGCTCACGACGACGATGCCGCTGGTGATGCTCGGGCTGTGGACGTCGGTCGCCGCCGAGGCGCCGTTCCAGTCGTTCACCCAGGCCGACTTCGTCGCGTACTACCTGGCGATGCTGATCGTCCGCAACCTCACGTCGTCGTGGGTCGTGTGGCAGATCAACGAGGAGATCCGGCAGGGCACGCTGTCGATGCGCCTGCTCCGCCCGATCCACCCGTTCGCCGGCTACGCCGCGACCCACCTGTCGGCGGTGCCGCTGCGCGCGCTGATCGCGGTGCCCGTCGCGGTGATCCTGCTGGTGTCGAGCGCGCGCGGCGTGCTGGTCGACTCGGTCGGCGACGCGGCGCTGCTCGTCGCCTCGCTGCCCGGCGCGTGGATCCTGACGTTCTTCGTCCTCGTCATGATCGGGACGTGCGCGTTCTGGGTCGAGCGCTCGATGGGGCTGTTCGACGTCTACCTCGGCGTGTTCTCGGTGCTGTCGGGCTACCTCGTGCCGCTGGCGCTGATGCCGCGGTGGATCCAGGTCGTCGCGGAGCACGCGCCGTTCCGCTACATGCTGAGCGTGCCGGTCGAGATCCTGATCGGCCGGCTGCACGGCGCCGAGGCCGCGACCCAGGTCGCGATCCAGTGGGCGTGGGCGGCCGCCGCGGTGCTCGGCGCGCACGCGCTGTGGCGGGCCGGGATCCGCCGCTACGAGGCGTTCGGTGCCTGACCGGGGCGTCGCCGCGGCGCGCGTGCCGTACGCGCGGCTGCTCGCGGTCCAGCTCCGCACGTCGCTGCTGACGGCGATGCAGTACCGGCTCAACTTCGTCGTCGAGGGGTTGATGTCGCTGTACTGGCTGGGGTGGAACCTGCTGCCCCTGCTGGTGCTGTTCGACACCCGCGACAGCGTCGCGGGGTGGGACTACCCGTCGGCGCTCGTCGTGATCGGGTGGTTCGTCGTGCTGCGCGGGATCCTCGAGGGCGCGATCAACCCGTCGCTGACCGACGTGGTCGAGCGGCTGCGCACCGGCTCGTTCGACTACGTCCTGCTCAAGCCGGCGGACGCGCAGTTCCTGGTGTCGACGTCGCGGTTCGTGCCGTGGCGGATCGTCGACGTGTGCGGCGGGATCGGGCTGATCGTGTGGGCGTTCGCGATGCGCGGCGCCGCGCCGGCGCCGGGCGACGTCGCGGCCGCGCTCGGCCTGCTCGCGGCCGCGATCATGGTCATGTACGCGCTGTGGATCCTGATCGTGTGCGCGGCGTTCTGGGTGGTCCGCCTCGACAACCTCGCGTTCCTGCTGTCCGCGGTGTTCGACGCCGCGCGCTGGCCGGTCCACGTGTTCCGCGGGGCGTGGCGGATCGTCTTCACCTTCGTCATCCCGCTCGCCCTGATGACGACGTACCCGGCGATGGCGCTGCTCGGCACGCTCGACGGCGCCACAGCCGCCGGCGCCGTCGGCGGCGCGCTCGCGCTGCTCGGGCTGTCGCGGCTGGCGTGGCGGGCGGCCCTGGGCAACTACACGAGCGCGTCGAGCTAGGTCAGCCCGCGTCCTTGCCCCTGACCCGGGAGTTTCCCCGCGACACCGGGAGTGCTGCCGACGTAGGATGGCCCTCGCTGTAACTCCTGAGGGGGAGCCCATGAAAGTCCGACACGTCCTCGCGGCGCTCGCCGCATCGATCACCTTTGCCCTGAGCGCCTGCGGTCCCAGCCCCGACGATTCCGGCGCCGATGACGACGACGACGGGTCGCTCGAGTGCGAGCCCGGGCTCGGCGACTGCGACGGTGATCCGGCCAACGGCTGCGAGACCAACCTCACCAAGGAGGAGAACTGCGGCGCGTGCGGCGAGGTGTGCGGCGTCGCCAACACGACCTCCTCGGTCTGCGCCAGCGGCGTGTGCGAGCTGAGCTGCACCGACGGGTTCTCGAACTGCGACGGCGACGCCGCCAACGGCTGCGAGGCCGCGCTCGACAGCTCGATCGCCCACTGCGGCGCGTGCTTCGAGTTCTGCGGGGCCGAGAGCGCCACCGGCACGTGCACCGCCGGCGAGTGCGCGCTGGCGTGCAACGCCGACGCGGGCGACTGCAACGACGACATGACCGACGGCTGCGAGTCCGACCTCACCGCGACCGAGAGCTGCGGCTCGTGCGACGTCGGCTGCGCCGGCGCCTGCGCCGGGGCGGCGTGCGCCGCGTGCGACACCGGCATCGCCGTCGACACCGGCGACGCGATGATGGCGGCCGCGGCGATGGGGCTGTGCGCCGACGTGACCTCGGCGCAGTGGGTGATGCCCGACGGCTCCACCGCCGTGTCCAACGCCAACTTCCCGCTCGGCCACGGCGTGCTCGCCGGGTTCGGGCCCAACGTCACCCCGCGCCACGGCGCGTCGCTGCTCGCGCTGTCGAGCGGCACCGCGCGCCAGCCGACGGACACCGGCTACCAGAGCGTGAGCGGGTTCAGCAAGGGCTACACCAACGCCCACCCGCCGGGGTTCCCGGTCGAGTCGCCGGCGTGCCCGGGCGTCGTCACCGGCGGTCCGCGCGACGGCATCGCGCTCGAGGTCACGCTGGCGGTGCCGGCGTGGGCGCGCGGGTTCGCGTTCGACCACCGCTTCTACACCTACGAGTGGCCGGGCTTCATCTGCTCGCAGTACAACGACTTCTTCGTCGCGCTGCTCAGCCCGATCCCCGAGGGGCAGGCCAACGGCAACATCTCGTTCGACAGCCAGGGCAACCCGGTCAGCGTCAACAACGCGTTCCTCGACGTGTGCGGCTGCGCCGGCGGGCCGCCGTGCATCGCGGGCGGCAAGACGTTCACCTGCCCGCTCGGCACGGCCGACCTCGACGGCACCGGGTTCGAGAGCCACGCCGCCACCGGCTGGCTCGTGACGACCGCGCCCGCGGCGCCGGGCACGTCGATCACGCTGCGCCTCGCGGTCTACGACTCGGGCGACGGCGTGCTCGACTCCTCCGTGCTCGTCGACAACTTCCGCTGGCTGCCGGTCGAGCCCGAGGTCGAGACCACGCCGGTGGACTGACCGGCCGGCCGCGAGGGCCAGCTTCGTGCTACCAACGGCTCAGGGGGTCTCATGAGCCAGTCTGTGTTCCGACCGGCGCGCGCCGTGGCTGCGCTGTTGCTGCTGTCCGCCGCCGCGTGCGGTGAGGTCCTGACCGCCGAGGACGCGGTGTGCGGCGACGGCGTCGTCGCCACCGGCGAGGCGTGCGACGACGGCGACACCACCGCCGGCGACGGCTGCTCCGCGACCTGCGCGGTCGAGGACGGCTTCACCTGCAGCGGCGAGCCGAGCGCCTGCGCCGCGACGTGCGGCGACGGGCTGATCCTCGGCGACGAGGCGTGCGACGACGGCGACACCGGCGACGGCGACGGCTGCTCGGCCGGGTGCGTCGTCGAGGACGGCTTCGTATGCGACGGCGAGCCGAGCGTGTGCGAGCCGGGCGCGCCCGAGATCTCGGTCACGGTCCGGGGCACCGAGGTCGCCAGCGGCGACATCCTGGCGTTCGCCGAGATCGACGTCGGCGCGACCGACTCGATCGACGTGGTGGTCGCCAACGAGGGCGACGGCCCGCTCACGCTCGACGACGTCTCGATCACGGGCGCCGACACGCCCCACTTCTCGCTCGCCTTCGCCGGGCCGCTGGAGCCGATCGCGGCGGGCGCGTCGATCACCCTGACGGCGGTGTTCGCGCCGGGCAACGGCGGCCTCAAGCGCGCCACGCTGTCGATCGACAGCGACGACGCCGACGAGGCGCCGTTCGAGCTCGTGCTCGACGCCCACACGACCGGCAACACCTACCGCGACATCACGCCGGCGAGCGGGCCATCGGGGCGGTTCAACCACCAGATGGTGGACCTGGGGGACGGCCGCCTGCTGCTGTTCGGCGGCCGCGACGCCGCGGGGACCCGCCTCAACGACACCTGGCTGTACGAGGTCGAGGCCAACGCGTGGAGCCAGCTGTTCCCCGCCGCCGCGCCGTCCCCGCGCGACGCGCACGCGCTCGCGGTCGTCGGCCCCGGCCTGGTCCTGCTGTTCGGCGGCTCCACGACCGCGGGCGGCAGCGCGTCGCTCGGCGACACCTGGCTGTTCGACCTCGCGACCACGACCTGGACGCCGCTGATGACGAGCGGCGCGCCCCCCGCGCGGCTGCAGGGCGGCATGGTCTCGCTCGGTGGCGGGCGAGCGCTGCTCCATGGCGGGCGCACGGCCGGCAACTCGACCGAGGTGAACGACACGTGGCAGTTCGACCTGGCCACCAACACGTGGACGAACCTCTCGCCCGTGGCGCCGCCGTCGGTGAGCTCGGCGTTCGCGCTCGACGCCAACGGCGCGGTCGTCGTGCGCGTCGGCGGCTTCGCCAGCGCGACCCCGACCGCGGACACCTGGGTCTACGACGTCGCGGCGAACACCTGGTCGCTCGTCACCCCGGCCGACGGGACGACGCCGGGTGCCCGCGCGGTCCACAGCGGGGCGTTCTTCGCGGGCGGGCAGTTCGTCCTGCACAGCGGCAAGCTCGACAGCTGCTGCGTCGATCCGACCGCCGGGACGTTCGCGCTCGACGTCGCGACCAGCACGTGGACCGTCATCACGCCGGCCAGCGAGCCGGTCGCGCGGTTCAACTACTCGCTGACCTACGTCGCGGGGACCAACAAGGCGATCGTGTTCGGCGGCCTGCTGCAGAACACCGGCGTCGGCACGGCGTTGACGACGGTCCACGAGTACGTCGGGCCGCGGCCGTAACGCCGCGGCTCGTGCCGTGACCGTCGCAATCTGCGCCGGCACGGCACGTCGCCTCGATCACGCGCGGCTCGCCGCCCCGCCCGTCGGGCGAAGCCCGCCGGGACCGACGCCGCCCAGAGGTCCTCCGACACGATCACGACGTGTCGGTCGGAGGACTGGACCCAATGCTGGTCAAGAGCAGAGGGCTGCGCAGAATGCGTCGACGACGAGGCAGGCGCGCGCGGCGATGGCGACAGTCGTGGCTCGCGTCGCCGCACACCGTTGAGGCCCCAGGTGCGCGGGCGTGCGGGGCCGCGAGCGCCGCCCGACGAGGCCACCGCGGACGCGCGAGACGGCGGCGGCGTGGCGGTGCCAGGCGCCGTGGCGTGGCGCGCGTCCCACGACCGTCCGGCAGACCGCGAACACCGGCGCCGGGCCAAGCAGGGGCCCGGCGCCTCGATGCTCGAGCGATCGCCGCGGAGGGTCCGAGAGCCGGACCGCA
>WYBA01000176.1 GCA_011526095.1 Myxococcales bacterium
CGCGCGGTGCCGAGACGCGCGCGGTGCCGAGACGCGCGCGGTGCCGAGACGCGCGCGGTGCCGAGACGCGCGCGGTGCCGAGACGCGCGCGGTGCCGAGACGCGCGCGGTGCCGAGACGCGCGCGGTAGTATCGAACCGTGCGCCTCGCCGATCTCCCGACCCGGTTGTTGCTCGGCCCCGGCCCGTCGCCGGTGCCTCCTCGCGTGCTCGAGGCGCTCGCGCGCCCGACGCTCGGCCACCTCGATCCCGCGTTCCTCGCGGTCATGGACGACGTGTGCGCCGGGCTGCGCCGGTGCTTCGGCACGACCAACCCGCTGACCCTGGCGATGAGCGGCACCGGCTCGGCCGGGATGGAGACCGTGATCGTCAACCTCGTCGAGCCGGGCGACCGCGTCCTCGTCGGCGTCAACGGGGTGTTCGGCGGGCGGCTCGCCGAGGTCGCGCGCCGCGCCGGCGCCGAGGTCACGACCGTCGAGGCGCCGTGGGGCCGCGCGCTCGACGCCGAGGCGGTCACGGCGGCGATCCGCGCCCACCGCCCGCACGTCACGGCGATCGTCCACGCCGAGACCTCGACCGGCGTCGAGAACCCGCTCGACGGGCTGGCCGACGTCGTCCGCGAGCACGACGGGCTGCTCGTCGTCGACTGCGTGACGAGCCTCGGCGGCATGCCGGTCGAGGTCGACGCGCGCGGGATCGACGCCGCCTACAGCGGGACGCAGAAGTGCCTGTCGTGCCCGCCCGGGCTGTCGCCGGTGACGCTCGGGCCGCGCGCGGTCGCGCGGCTGGGCCGGCGGACGCGGCCGGTGCAGAGCTGGTACCTGGATCTGACGCTGATCCAGGCGTACTGGGGCGTCGCGGCCGCCGGCGGCGCCGCGCCGCGCGAGCGCGCGTACCACCACACCGCGCCGATCAACATGATCTACGCGCTGCACGAGGCGCTGGCGATCGTCGAGGAGGAGGGGCTGGAGGCGCGCTACGCGCGGCACCGCGACGCCCACGCGCGGCTCGCCGACGCGGTCGACGCGCTGGGGCTGCCCCTCTTGTCCGAGGCGGGGCGGCGGCTGCCGATGCTCAACGCGATCGCCGCGCCGTCGGGCGCCGGCGTCGACGAGGCGGCGCTGCGCCGCCGGCTGCTCGACGACCACGGGATCGAGATCGGCGGCGGGCTCGGCGCGCTCAAGGGCAAGGCGTGGCGGGTCGGGCTGATGGGCCACGGCGCGACCGCGGCCTCGGTCGACGCGGTGGTCGCGGCGCTGCGGGCGGTGATGCCGTGACCGCGGGGCGCGGCGGCCTCGCGGCCGCGCTGCTGGTCGCGGCGCTCGCCGGCTGCGGCGGCAAGACGACCGGCGCGGGCGCGGGTGGCGCGGGCGGCGCGGGCGGCGCGGGCGTCACCGGCCCGGTACCCGATCCGTTCGTCGTCGCGCGCCTGACTGGCGAGCTCGGCGCGCTCGCCGCCGACGACCGCTTCGTCTACTGGGCCGACGAGACCGGGCTGTGGCGCCGCGCGCACGGCCCCGACGCGCCGATCGAGCGGCTGCTCGCGACCGAGCGGTGGATCACGCGGCTCGCGCCGGCGGGCGACTCGGTGTTCGCGTTCGATGACGGCCTGGCGCTGCGCGGCGTGACGCCGGGCGAGGCCGCGGCCTCGGTCGCGCAGCTCGACAGCGTGCCGTGGGGTCTCGCCACCGACGGCGCGCGCGCGGTCGTCGGCGTCGACGACCGGATCGAGGTCCACGCGGTCGGCGCCGCGGTGCGCACGATCGCGCTCGACGGCGTCGGGCTCGCGCTCGCCGCCGGCGGCGGCGCGGCGTACGTCGTCGTGATGGGCGACGAGCCGAGGCTGGTCGTCGTCGACCTCGCCTCGGGCAAGGCGCGCGAGCTCAGCCGCGCGCCCGAGCTGTCGACCGCGGTCGACGCAGCGGTGTGGGGAGATCGCGTCCTCGTCTCCACCGCCGAGGGTGTCGTCGCGTTCGATCGGGGCGGCGCCGCGCGCGCCGTGTCGCCGCTGGGCGACAGCCGGATCGTCGCCGACGCCGCCGGCTGGGTGCTGATCCCGCCGGCGCAGGTGCCGGTGTCGCACGGCGCCGACGGCGTGACGCGCGCGCTGTCGCCGGGGATCGACGTCGCCGTGCAGAACGTGAACCTGGCGGCCGGCGGCGCGTGGGCGTACGCCACCGCCTACGCCGACGACGGCCTCGTGCTCGCGGCGATGCCGCGGTTCGGCGGCGGCGAGGTCTGGCACCTCGAGGCCGGCGCCCAGGCGACCGCGTGCGCGCCCAGCGGCGCGCGCCTGGTGTGCTCGATCACGACGATCGACTACGAGCACCTGCTCGTCGAGCTCGACCGCGGCACGATCGTCCACCGGTTCACGACGCTGGACGCGCCGTGCGAGCGCGTCGCGGTCGAGGGCGACGAGGTCGCGTGCCTCACCGCCGACGGCACCGTCGTGACGTCGGCGCGGCAGCGCGGCGGCGCGCGGCCGGTGGCGGACGTCGAGCTCGGCGCGCGGCTCGCGCTGCACAAGGGCAAGCTGTACCTGGCGGAGGGCGATCAGGTGTCGATCGCCGACCCGGCGCGCGGCGGCGGCAAGCGGGTGATCGCCGCCGGGCCGATCACCCGGCGCGCGCCGGAGAACGCCGGGCTCGGCACCGACCTGGTGTTCGCCGACGACCGGATGTACTTCGTCTCGGCGGGCGGACCGGCCGACGGCATCTACCGCGTCGACGAGTCGGGCGACGTCGAGCCGTTCTGGAGCTACAGCGGCCAGCGCGACCTCCACCCGGACCTGATCCGGCTCGGCGACGCGCTCTACGTCCACGACCTCGCGGCGGTCTACCGCGTGCCGCTCGACGGCTCGGCGTCGAGCGAGGTCCACGCCGAGACCGAGCGGCGGATCATCGGCCTGCACGCCGCCGGCGCGCGGCTCGTCGCCGAGATCGAGGGCGGCCCCAGCGGGCTGGCGCTGGTCGCGGTCGGCGCCGCCGCGGCCCCGCAGATCCTGTGGAACAGCTTCTACGAGGGCGCCAGCGGCGGCGACGCGCTGATCATCCGCGTCGGCGCACTCCAGGCGCTGGTGCGGATCGGGCCATAGCCGCGATGCCGGTCAGATACGGACGGTCAGTTCCGTTCGCCCCGAGCCGGCGGACGGAGCGAAGCGACGGACGCCGTGTCGAGCGGCCAGCCTCGGGATCCAACACATCTCGGATTCCTCGTCGGGACCCAAGCTCCGTGCGTCCTGAGCGGCCCGAGCGACAGCGAGGGCCACTCGAAGGACCAGCCAGCCAAGCCCATGAACCGGAAGGCTGGCCCTTCGACTCGTCGGGGGGGGGGGGGGGCCGCGCCCCCCGCGCGGCCGGGGCGCCGCCCCCGGCCCCCCGCTCTCTTTGGCACCGCCCCGCGGTCACCCCCCCTTTTTTCCCACCCCCCCCCGCGCGCCGGCCGGGGGCGGCCCCCCCCCCCCCCCCCCCGACGAG
>WYBA01000177.1 GCA_011526095.1 Myxococcales bacterium
CGCCGCGGTGGAGCCGGCGCTGGCCGCCGCCGATTGCGCCGGCGCGAGGGAGGCGCTGGCCGCGAACGCGCCCTACGCCGCCGCGGCTCGCCGGGAGCTCGACGCCCGCGTCCGCGCCGCGTGCCCGGCGGGGCCAGGCGCGCCGGCCGACCCGCCGTGACCCGTCGGTGTGGTCAGTGCACGACGATCACCGCGCCGCCGCTGCCGAGCCCGTACCAGGAGAAGCCCAGGCCGATCGTCGCCGAGGTGATGTTCTGGTCGATCCCGTCGTAGCTGCCGCTGACGACGCGGCCCTGCAGGTCGAGGCCGAACCGGCGCGCCGACACCAGCTCGTAGCCGACCGCGGCCATGACCGCGGCGCCGTCGTCGATCGGCTCGCTCTCGTAGCCGTCGTTGTAGTCGAACGCCAGGTGCGCCGCGCCGATGCCGCCCTTGATCCACAGCCGCGGGCTCACCCAGTACTGGCCGGCGACCATCGCGGTGATCTGGGTCATCGTCGTCGTGCCGTACGACGTCTCGTCGACGACCTGGCCGTTGGCCTGCAGCTCCAGCATCAGGCCGAACCGCGGCGACAGCATGCCGCCGATGTGGAAGTCGCCCTCGAACGCCACCGGGTCGTAGTCACAGCTCGGGCACCCGACGTCGCTGTCGTCGATCTGCAGGTTGCCCAGGCCGAGGCCGAACCCGATCATCGGGCGGCCCTGGCGCTGGTGGAACCCGCCGGTCGGCGCGGGCGGCTGCCCCGCGTAGTACCCGCCGCCACCCGGCGGCGGCGGCGGCGCCGCGCTGGGCTGCGCCGCGGCGATCGCGGGCAGGGCGGCGAGGGCGACGAGCGAGGTGGCGAGGGCGGCGTGGATCTTCATGGGAGCCTCCAGTGTCGCCAGCATACGACTTCACCGCCCGTGCCAGATCGTGCCGCGGCCCGCGCGGCCCGCGGTTCCGCGGCGTTACCGCGATCGGTCCGACCATCCCGGGCGCCCCAGCATGAACGACAGCGCGCAGCGTGAACCGGAGGCACACCCGCCCGGTTCACGTGACGCAAGTCGTGCGCGGGCTCTGCTCGGTCGCGCCGGCTCGCTCACGGCATCTCGACGAACAGCGCGCGGTCGACGAGCGCCCGCGCCTGCGACACGTCGCCATGGACGGTGATGCAGTGCACCTGTCGGGCGGCGAACACCTGCTCGAGCCAGCCGCTCGGCGCCGTCGCCTGCTCGAGCTCGCCGTCGATGACCGCCGCGTCGGGCGGGTTGGGGTCGAGCTCCGCCAGCCGCATCAGCACGCCCGGGTCGCTGCCGGCGGTGACCGCGTAGCCCGCGGCGCCGAGCCCGGACACCAGCTCGCCGAGCCGCTCGGGCGCCGCGCCGACGAGGATCCGCTTCTCGCTGCGCCGCCGCACCCGCCCCAGGAACGCCGACCACGCCCCGCGGTGTTCGCCGGCCATGTCGACGATCTGCAGGCCGAAACCGCCGGCGATGCCGCGCGCGGTGGCCTCGGCGCCCTGGATCCGCGCCACGCGGGCGCGGCCCTCGACCGGCGCGTCGGCGACGTCGAGCGGCATCGCGAACCGGATCTCGGCGCCGAGGTCGAGCGCGTGCGGCGTCGCGACGAAGAAGCCGCCCGACGAGACGTCGTGCGCCTCGCCGCGGAACGGTCCGGGCGCGCCGGCGAGGTGGACCGGCCAGCGCACCGGGAACCGCACGGACGCCCGGCTCGGCGGCGGTCGCACGGTGATCCCGGCGTTGCGCGCCGCGAGCAGGACCTCGATCAGCCGCTGCCGCGCCGGGCACGCGTACTCGGGGAACCGCACCGCGAACCCGCTCGAGCCGGTCGACAGCGCGTCGTCCGCCGAGGTGACGTGGTAGACGGTGCCGCGCATCAGCGCGGTGCGCCCGGCGAACGTGAGCGAGACGTGCACGGCGTCGCCGAGCCGCGGCGGCGCCGACGTCACGACGTAGGCGCCGCGCACGCTGAGCGCGCGCACTCGCGCCGAGATCCACTCGCTGCCGCGAAGGAATCGCACGTCGAGCGACGAGGCGTCCGCCGGGCTGGTCGGGTCGAGCACCGCGCTGGCGTCGACGACGACGTCGGGCGGCTCGCTGCCCGCGCGCTGGGCGCGCAGCGGGCGCGTCTCGCTGGGCCGGCGCGCCTTCGGCGCGATCCCCAGCGCGGTCACCGCCCGCGCGCGCTCCTCGACGGACAGCGCGAGTCGGCCCGGCGAGGTGTCGCGCGAGGACGCGCCGGGGATGCGCCCGATCGCGGTCGGGCGGCGGTCGTCATCCGCACCAGGCGACGCGGGCGGCGCCGGCGGCAGCGTGCGCGGCCGCGGCGGCGGCCCGGGAGGGACGGTGACGACGAGCCGCTCACCCGGGGCGCGAGGCGTCGGCGGCTCGCCCGGGCTCCCCAGCCGGGGCGTGCCGTCGCGCGGGGTGGCGCGAGCGAGCGTCGGGGGGGACGTGGCTCGCCCGTGCAGGGTGGTCACCGCGGCGCGCACGCTGGGCATCCCGCGCCCGCAAGCATCGAACTGCGGTAGCCGCACCTCGTAGAACGCCTTGCGCTCGGCCGCGCTCAGGCGCGCCGGGTCGACGAGACGCAGCCCGAGGCCACGCGCCGCCTGCTCGAGCGCGCGCAGCGCGTCCGAGCCGAGCGTTCGCTCGTCGAAGTGCACGCCGAACAGCGCCGTGTCGGCGGCCGCCCGGTAGTACAGGTCGACCCCGTGCACGGTCGGCCCGGCGTCGCTCACCAGCGGCGTGAGCGTCGTCGCGAGCGACGAGAGGCGCGTCGACACGGGGTGGACGACGACGAAGACCTCGTAGATCGATGGTTCCATGGGTGGCGGCTCCCGAAGCCAACGCACCACGCATGCCGCGTCCAGCGAACGTGGCTCGCCGTACAGCCCCAGTCGGAGAGAGGCGCTTGGGTTGGTGTTTTCCGCCCCCCTGGATTGCCTCGTATGTGGTCTGGATACCCTGAAATCGCATGGCCTTATTACCGCGCATCCGGGCAGGGCCCGCCGAAATCCCGCCGGAGGTCGCAATGTTGCGCACCTACCGGGGGCGCCTACAGTATGCCGACATGCCGCACGACGACGCTGGCAACCGCCGCACCCTGCCGCTGCTCCCCCTGCGGGACATCATCGTGTTCCCGCACATGGTCGTGCCGCTGTTCGTGGGGCGGGAGAAGTCGATCCTGGCGCTCGAGGAGGCGATGGCCGGCGACAAGGAGCTGGTGCTCGCCGCGCAGCGCAAGGCCAAGACCAACGACCCGCGCGAGGAGGACATCTTCGCGGTCGGCACCGTCGGGCACATCATCCAGCTGCTGCGCCTGCCCGACGGCACCGTGAAGGTGCTGGTCGAGGGCCGCGCGCGCGCCAGCGTGCTCGGGTTCGAGCAGGCGACGCCGTTCTTCCTGGCCGAGGTCGAGGACCTGGCGGAGGCGCCCGAGCGCGGGGTCGAGGTCGCGGCGCTGATGCGCTCGGTCCAGACCGTGTTCGAGACCTACGTGAAGCTGAACAAGCGGATCCCGCCGGAGATGCTGATCTCGGTCCAGACGATCGACGATCCGGCGCGGCTGTCCGACACGATCGTCGCCCACGTCCAGCTCAAGCTGAAGGACAAGCAGGAGCTGCTCGAGACGACCTCTCCGACCAAGCGCCTCGAGCGCCTCTACGAGCTGATGCAGGCCGAGATCGAGATCCTCCAGGTGGAGAAGAAGATCCGGACGCGCGTCAAGAAGCAGATGGAGAAGTCGCAGAAGGAGTACTACCTGAACGAGCAGATGCAGGCCATCCAGAAGGAGCTGGGTGACCGCGACGAGTTCAAGAACGAGCTCGCCGAGCTCGAGCAGAAGATCCGCACCAAGCGGATGTCCAAGGACGCGCGCGAGCGGTGCCTCAAGGAGCTCAAGAAGCTCAAGATGATGAGCCCGATGAGCGCGGAGGCGACGGTCGTCCGCAACTACATCGACTGGGTCGTCGGACTGCCGTGGGACGACAAGACCGACGACCGCCACGACATCGCCGCGGCCGAGCAGATCCTCGAGGCCGAGCACTACGGCCTCAAGAAGGTCAAGGAGCGCATCCTCGAGTACCTCGCGGTCCAGGCGCTCGTCGACCGGCTCAAGGGCCCGATCCTGTGCCTCGTCGGGCCGCCCGGCGTCGGCAAGACCTCGCTCGCGCGGTCGATCGCCAACGCCACCGGCCGCAAGTTCGTGCGCGTCTCGCTCGGCGGCGTGCGCGACGAGGCCGAGATCCGCGGCCACCGCCGCACGTACATCGGCGCGCTGCCCGGCAAGGTGATCCAGTCGCTCAAGAAGGTCGGGTCGAACAACCCGGTGTTCCTGCTCGACGAGATCGACAAGATGTCGATGGACTTCCGCGGCGACCCGGCCGCGGCGCTGCTCGAGGTGCTCGACCCCGAGCAGAACCACACGTTCAACGACCACTACCTCGACCTCGACTACGACCTGTCCGACGTCATGTTCATCACGACGGCGAACAGCCAGCACGCGATCCCGCTGCCCTTGCAGGACCGGCTCGAGATCATCGAGCTGCCCGGCTACACCGAGTGGGAGAAGATCGCGATCGCGCGCCAGTACCTGATCCCCAAGCAGCGCGAGGCCAACGGCATCGCCGAGATCGAGGTCGACTTCACCGACGACGCGCTGAGCACGGTGATCCACCGCTACACCAAGGAGGCGGGCGTGCGGAACCTCGAGCGCGAGGTCGCCACGCTGTCGCGCAAGATCGCCAAGGACTGGCTGTCGGCGGGCCGCCCGGCCGGCAAGCGCTACGAGGTCACGCCGGAGTCGCTGCCGGGGTACCTCGGCGTCGAGCGCTATCGCGAGAGCCGGCGCGAGCAGGCCGACGAGATCGGGCTGACCAACGGCCTGGCGGTGACGATGTTCGGCGGCGACCTGCTGCCGACCGAGGTCACGGTCGTGCCGGGCAAGGGCAAGATGACGCTCACCGGCAAGCTCGGCGAGGTCATGCAGGAGAGCGCCCAGGCGGCGATGTCGTACATCCGGTCGCGCGGCGAGAGCTTCGGCCTGATCCGCGACTTCCACGCCCGGATCGACATCCACGTCCACTTCCCCGAGGGCGCGATCCCCAAGGACGGGCCGAGCGCGGGCATCACGATGGCGACGGCGCTGGCGTCGGCGCTGCTGCGCGTGCCGGTGCGCCAGAACCTCGCGATGACCGGCGAGATCACGCTGCGCGGCCGCGTGCTGCCGATCGGCGGGCTCAAGGAGAAGGTCCTGGCGGCGCACCGCGCCGGCATCTCGACCGTGATCATCCCGGACGAGAACGAGAAGGACCTCAAGGACATCCCCGAGGCCGTGCTCGCCGCGATGACGATCATCCCGGTCAAGCACATGGACGAGGTGCTGCGGCACGCGCTCGTCGTGGCGAACCCGGCGGAGTTCCTCGCCGAGCCGACCCACGTCGTCGACTGGCGCGCCGCCGTGGCGGCCGAGACCAGCCCGAGCGGCGAGCCGCACTGACCGCGTCAGGTCCGCGGTGTACGAGGCGTGCACAGTGTGCACGGCGCGTACGCCGCGTCGCGGCTACTCGACCGAGCCGATGGTGAACGCTGCGGCCAGCCGGCTGCGGATCCCGGCCAGCTCGGGTGAGTCGTCGTCGATGACGAGGTGGTCGTCGTCGAGCTCGACCGACTCCCAGTCGACGGGCTCGATGACCGCGCGCGCGTCGACCTGGACCGTGATCTCGCGGGTTTCCCCGGCCGCGAGGTCGAGGCCGCCGGGCAGGGCGAGGTCGATCGAGCTCACCAGCTCGTCCTCGATCTCGAAGTCGACCACGTCCTCGCCGAGGTCGACCGTCCCCCGCATGTCCCAGGCGCGCTCGCCGTCCGCGCCGCCGTCGAGGTCGAACTCGATCGCCGAGTACATGCCGGGCGGGGCGTCGCCGAACTGCGTGACCTTCGTTTCCCCGTCCAGCTCGAGCGTCTGCGCGGCGCGGTAGGTCTCGTCACCGGACGCGTCGCCCACGATGCGGAGATCACGCAGGTTCAGCCGCAGGCGGTCGATCACCACCCCGTCGAGCTCGGCATCGATCCCGGACGCGGCCCACCGGATCGTCAGGCCGCTGGTGCCGCCGTCCGGGTCGTCGTCGCCGGCGTCAGGGCCGCCCTCCGGAGGCCCGCACGCGACGAGCGACGCGAGGGTCGCGAGGAGGAGGACGGCCGGCCGCATGACGTGACGTGTTGCAACGACGGTACCACGCTCGACGCGGGCCTCGATCGTGCAAGTCCGGGACACACCCGTGCCACACTCGCTCCACCGCCTTCCGATGGACTCCCCCCGCACCGTCGAGGCCGGCGCCACCGTCGCCGGCGAGCCCCGTCCGGCGCCGCTGCGCGCCTTCCTCGTCGTCTACCAGGGCGACGCGCACTCCCGCGTGGTCGAGCTGACCGAGGCGATCGAGGTCACGTTCGGGCGGTCGCGGTCGGCGACGATCACGGTCGACGACGAGCGGGTGTCGCGGATCCACACCAAGGTCACGCTGCGCGACGGGCGCATCCACGTCGAGGATCTCGGCAGCCGCAACGGCACGCGCGTCGGCGGGGTGCGGATCGAGCACCCGGTCGTCGTGACCAGCGGCGACGAGATCGCGGTCGGGCCGGCGCTCGCCGTGGTCGGCGTCGTCGGCGAGGCGATCGCCGAGACGTCGCTCGGCGGGACGTCGTACCTCGACGAGCGGCTCGGCGCCGAGATCGATCGGTCGCTGCGCTACCACCGGCCGCTCGCGCTGCTGATGATCCGCGTCGAGGGCGAGCCGGTCGCGCGCGACGCCGCGATCGAGCGGCTGGCCGCGGCGCTGCGCCGGATGGACGCGATCGCCGAGTACGCGCCCGACGAGTACGCGGTCGTCGCGCCGGAGCTGGACCACCCGACGGCGCGCGCGCTCGCCACGCGGCTGACGTCGGAGATCGCCGGCGCCGGCGCGGTCGCGCGCGCCGGGGTCGCGGTGTTCCCGGATCACGCGAGCACCGCGGGCGAGCTGGTGTCGCAGGCGCGCGCGTCGCTGCGCCAGGCGCGCGCTGGGCGCGCGCAGACGCCGCCGCCGGTGCCGTCGACCTCGCCGGACACCGTGATCTCCGACGAGCGGTCGCGCCGGCTGTACGAGCTGGTCGAGCGCGTCGCGCCGAGCGGGATGACCGTGCTGGTGCTCGGCGAGACCGGCACCGGCAAGGAGCTGATCGCCGAGGCGCTGCACAAGGGGTCGACGCGCGCGCGCGGCCCGCTGGTGCGGCTCAACTGCGCGTCGCTGCCGGAGACGCTGCTCGAGAGCGAGCTGTTCGGCCACGAGAAGGGCGCGTTCACCGGCGCCGACCGGCGCAAGGTCGGGTTCGTCGAGGCGGCCGCGGGCGGGACGCTGTTCCTCGACGAGATCGGCGAGATGCCGCCGGCGCTGCAGCCCAAGCTGCTGCGCGTGCTCGAGCAGCGCGTCGTCACGCGGGTCGGCGGCACGACCGAGGTCCCGGTCGACATCCGGTTGATCGCCGCGACCCACCGCAACCTCGAGGACGAGGTCCGCGCCGGGCGGTTCCGCGAGGACCTGTACTTCCGGATCAGCACGTTCACGCTCGCCGTGCCGCCGCTGCGCGATCGCCGCGCCGACATCGTGCCGCTGTGCGAGCACTTCATCCGCGGGTTCGCCGGCGAGCACGCGCCGGTGATCCCGACGCTGACCCACGCGGCGCGCGAGCTGGTGCTGGCGTACCCGTGGCCCGGCAACGTGCGCGAGCTGCGCAACGCGATCGAGCGCGCGATGGTGATGCAGTCGGGCGGCGTGATCGACGTCGAGCACCTGCCCGAGCGCGTCCGCGCGGGCGCGGCGGCGCCGGTCGGCGGGCGCGCGCAGGTCGTGCCGGTCGGCGACGCGTTCGGCGTGCGCGATCAGCTCGCCGACGTCGAGCGCGCCGCGATCATCGCCGCGCTCGACGCCAGCGGCGGCAACCAGACCCACGCCGCCGCGCGGCTCGGCCTGTCGCGGCGCGCGCTCATCTACAAGCTCGAGAAGTACGGGCTCAAGCCGCCGCCCGGGCGGCGCTGACGGTCAGCGTCGGCCCGCCGGCGGCGGCTGGTAGCGATCTGCGGTCGAGGCGCCGTCGCCGCCGACCGCGAGCACGGTGCCGTCGCACAGCACGGCGGCGACGTGCTCGGCGCGCGCGGCGTCGAGGTCGTCCGTCTCGATCACGTCGACCGAGCCGTCGAGCGGATCGAGGCGGATCACGTAGGCCAACTCGACCGGCGCCGCGCCCTCGTCCGTCCGGCCGCCGGACAGCAAGACGCGGCCGTCGGGGAGCTCGGTCAGCGCGGCGTCGACCAGCCCGGCGCCGGCCGGAAGCTCGCCGGCGACGACGAAGCCGCCGTCGATCGTGAACCGCTCGAGCGTCGTCACCGGCGCGCCGGTCGCGTCGACGCCGCCCGCGACCAGGACGCTGCCGTCCGGCATCCGCGCGGCGACGTGGCGGCTGCGCGCGACGACCATCGGCGGCGCGAACCCGGGCGAGAACGCCTGGCCGAGCGGGCGGTACAGCTCGGCGGTCGCGACCGGCTCCCCGGCCGCGTCGACCCCGCCGATCACCACGACGGGCGCGCCGAGGTCGTCGGACAGCCGCGTCAGCGTGTGGCCGGCGCGCGGCGTCGCCAGCGTCGACACGAGCTGGCGCGGCGGCTCGACCTGCCCGTCGTCGCCGACGCGGATCCTCCACGCCGCGGCCACGGGGCCGGCGTCGTCGCGGCCGCCGATCACGACGACCTCCCCGTCGCCGACCGCGACCGCCGCGGTGCCGTCGAGCCCGAGCCGCGGATCGTCGATCGTGTCGACGCCGTCGACCGCGGCGAGCGGGTCGACGATCTCGACCGCGCGCATCGCCGCCCCGCCCGGGTCGCGGCCGCCGACGATCACGGCGCGGCCGTCGCCGAGGGGCGCGAGCGTGCCCCCGCGTCGCGGCAGCACCTCGGCGGTCCCACGCCAGGTCGCGCCCGAGGGGTCGAACACCTCGACCGTCGAGACTGGACCGTCCGCGGCCTCGCCGAGCGCGACCGCGAGCGTGTCGTCGGCGGTGGTCCACGCCGCGCCGCCGCGGCGATCCGGCACGACCGGCGGCGCGGCGTCCGCCCACCGGACGATGCGGGTGAACCACAGGTGCGGCGCCGGCGCGGGCTCGTCCAGCGACAGCGCGAACCGGCAGGTACGTCCGTACGCGACGTCGACGTCGCCCGCGCGCCCGACCAGGTGGATCACCAGATCGTCCTCCGCCGGGACGCCAGCCAGCACCAGCGGCTCGCCGCGCGCGAAGCTCGCGGACAAGAGCGGCGCCTCGTCGCCGGCGCGCGCGACCGACAGCTCGACCGCGTCGATCGTCAGCATCGGGTCGGCCTCGCTGCCCGCGGCCGGCAGGTCGATCACCGGCGCGACCTCGGCCGCGGGATCGCCGCAGCCGGCGACGGCCACGAGCGCGAGCGCGGCGCCGGCGCGCGTCACCACGTCCACTCCGGCCGGACCGTGAACGTGCCACCGTCGCCGCCGTCGTCGCCCGCGAGCAGCGGGATCGTGATCGCGGCGGTCACGACGGCGCCCGCCGCCAGCCACACCCACCGCGACTGCCACCACTGCGCGTCGTCGGGGCGGACGATCACGGCCGGCGCCGCCGGCGCGAGCAGCCGGTCGAGCGCGGCGTCGAGCGCCGCCGTGGCGTCGGCGTCGGCGAGATCGATCGACGCGCGGCGCGAGGCGCGGCCCCGCGCGTCGACCACGCGCAGGACGATCGTCGGGTCGGGCGCGGCGTCGGTCACCGTCACGACCAGGACCGCGGCGGCGCCCCGCACGCGCGCCTCGGCGCCGAGCGTCTCGTCGTCGGGCGGCGCGGGCGCCGGCGCGTCGGGCGGCGCGACGGTCTGGTCGCCGGCGACAACGACGCGCGCGCCCCACGCCGCGCGTCCCGGGCACGCGACGCGCACGACGTGCTCGCCGTGCGCGACCTCGGCCTGCGCCGCCGCGCCGCCGTCGATCGCCACCGCGCACGCGGCGTCCGCCGCCACGGTCAGCCGCGCGCGCGGCAGCGCCGCCACCGCGGCGCGCGCGCGATCGAACGCCTCGACCGTGCGCGGCGCGAACCGCATCGGGTCGAGCGTCCGCGTCGGCACCAGCGTCGAGGCGCGGACGAGGTCGTCCCACGCATGCGCGGCGTTGCCGAGCTGCGTCTCGACCAGGCCGCGGTAGAGGAACACGTCGGACAGCTCGCTCGTCGACAGCCCCTCGCCGCCGGTGCGCCACACCTCGTCGGCGGCGGCGGTGAGCGCGGCGCGCGCGTCCTCCCACCGCAGCTCGTCGTACGCGTCGATCCCGGCGCGCAGCTTGACCGGCGCCTCGCTCGTCGGCGGCGCGGCGGGCGAGAGGTCGAGCCACGCCAGCCCGGTGTCCCGCGCGCGCGCCTCGACCCGCGCCCGGGCCGCGCTCGCCCGCGTCGACGGCGCGGCCGGGCCGTGGAACACGACGAGATCGACGCCGTCATCGCGGGCGTCGCGGGCCTCCTGGCCGTGCGCGACGCGCGCGCCGGCCGCGGTCGCGCACGCGACGAGCACGCAGGTCACGAGCGGGCGGGGCACCACACGGGAGTATCGAGCCGGGCGCCGCTGGGGGTCAAACCGCGGGCGCCGGTCACGGCAGATGGATCCGTCCGCTCGGCGCCCCGGCGGCGTGGCAGCCGCCGACGTTGCAGTCGCCGTTCGACACCGACGCGATCATCGGGACCGCCGTCGGGCACCGGCTCGCCATCACCCGCACGGGGAACGTCAGGTTCTGCTCCGTCCAGAAGTTCCCGTTGGTGCGCGTCACCAGGTCGACCTCGACGCCCGCGGCGTCGACGACGGTGATCGTCGCGCCGGCGACCGGCGCGGTGCCGGCGGCGTCGCTGTACAGCGTCCCGGCGACCGAGTAGTCCGGGCCGCCGTTGGCGGCGTGGCAGGCGATGCACGCCTGCCCGGCGTTGTGCTCCCCGTTGCCGGGGTTGGCGACCTCGTCGCGGCAGGTCAGCGTCGACCCGGCGTCGGGCGCGGCCGGATCGGCGTCCGGCGCGCTAGGGTCGGCGTCGACCCCGTCGTCGGCGCCGGCGTCGCCGCGCAGGCCGGTGACGTCCCCGACGGTGCAGGCGCCGAGCGCGAGCGACAGGGCGGCGTAGATCGGCAGGGTGGCGAGGGCGGCGACGTGGAGGAGGGTGGATGGGCGCATCGAGTGTCAGCTCCCTTCCCGGCGGGTGGGAGCAGAGCAACCTCCGTGCCTCGGTCGCCCTCCATGTATGTCGGCCGGTTACGGCGTCGCTGTCCGCGGGGCGTACAGCGCGCTGTGCAACGCGCGGACACCGGCGGCTGGCCGGTCAGCCGCAGCTGCCGCCCTCGACGATCGGCTCCGGGGTCGCGCCCTCGCCGCACGCGAGCGAGCACGTCGAGTCGCCCGAGCAGGACACCGAGCACGAGTCCAGGCACGTGATCGTGCAGGTCGAGCCGTCGCTGCAGCTCACGCTGCCGCTCTCGCCGAGCGTCATCACGCACGTCGAGCCGCCGCTGCAGTCGAGCGAGCACGAGCTGCCGCAGCTGCCGGTGCACTCGTTGTCGTCCGTGCAGTCGAGCGAGCAGCTGTTGCCCTCGCACGCCGAGCCCGACGTGTCGCACGCCGCGCCGGGCTCGCACGAACAGCTCGTGCCGTTGCACGTCGGCGGAGGCGGCGCGTCGGAGCCGCACGCCGAGAGGAGCACAGCGGCGGAGATGGTGAGCATCGTGAGCAGTGGCTTCATGAAGGTCGGGGCTGCACGCCGCGTGCCGCCCGTGGGGCTTGCTACGATGAGCGCGGTGCCTTCCCTGGGCCGCTACGAGCTGGTGCGCATGCTGTCGCGCGGTGGCATGGGCGAGGTCTTCCTCGCCCGCCGCCGCAGCGGCGCGGGCATCGAGAAGCGCGTCGTGGTCAAGCGCATCCACCCCGAGCGCGCGCGCGACCCCGAGACGATCGGCCTGTTCGTGCGCGAGGCGCGGATCTCGATGGCGCTGTCGCACCAGAACATCGTCCCGGTGTTCGACTTCGGGCGGGTCGGGGACGCGCTGTTCCTCGCGATGGAGTACGTCGAGGGCCGCGACCTGGCGTGGGTGCTCGCGCGGCTGCGCGACCGCGGCCAGGCGCTCGACCCGCTGCTGGTCGCGTTCGTCGGCGCGGAGTGCTGCGCCGCGCTCGCCTACGCCCACGGTCAGGAGTTCGCCGACGGCACGCGCGGCGTCGTCCACCGCGACGTCACGCCGCGCAACATCCTGCTGTCGAGCTCCGGCGAGGTCCGGCTGACGGACTTCGGGATCGCGGTCGCGCGCCAGGACCCGGCGGCGACGGTGCGCGGCACGCTGCAGTACATGGCGCCCGAGCAGGCGCTCGGCCAGGCGATCGACGGCCGCGCCGATCTGTTCGCCCTCGGGGTCGTGCTGATCGAGGCGGCCAACGGCGCGCGCGCGCGGTCGCTCGACGGGGCCGAGGCGCTGGCGCAGGCGCGCGCCGGGTTCGTGCCGGAGTTGCGCGCGGAGGTGCCCGCGGCGCTGGCGGCGGTGCTGCGCCGCGCCACCGCCGTCGCCCCGGACGATCGGTTCGCCGACGCCGGGGCGATGCGCGACGCGCTCGAGCGGGTGATGGTCGCGGCGCGCGCCGAGCGCCCCGACGCGCCGAGCCCGAGCCGCGCGCTCGCCGAGCTGCTGCTCGCCGGCCCGGGCGAGCCGACGACGCCGCCGGGCGAGGCGCCGCCCGCGCCGCTCGAGGCGGTGACCTTCCTCGACCACGGCGTCGAGGCGGTGCTCGGCTCGGCGACCGCACGGTCGCTCGCGATGACGGCGGGCGAGGTGGCCGAGGCGCCGACGCCCGCGCCCGCGCCGACGCCGACGCCGAGCGCGGGCGTGGCGCGGGTGGACGCGCGCGGCGCGCCCGCGCGGTGGCCGTGGCTCGCCGCGGCTGCGGGGCTCGTCACGCCCGCCAGCGCGACCGCGACGACGGAGGCGCGACGGCGGCCGTCGTCGAAGATCGGAAGAGCA
>WYBA01000178.1 GCA_011526095.1 Myxococcales bacterium
ACGGAGACGGAGACGGAGACGGAGACGGAGACGGAGACGGAGACGGAGACGGAGACGGAGACGGAGACGGAGACGGAGACGGAGACGGAGACGGAGACGGAGACGGAGACGGAGACGGAGACGGGCTCAGAACGACGCGAGGACGCTCGTGCCGAGGTCGAGGTCGACCCAGGTCGCGTAGCGGACGTCCGCGTTGCGGACGAAGGGCACGGCGCCCTCGGAGCACGCGAGGCTGCAGAGCGTCGCGATGCGCAAGGCGGGGCCGGCGGGGTCGCCGGCGCCGTCGAACGGGCGCAGCTCGAGCCAGCGGTCGGTGGTCGTGGTGTCGTAGACGTCGAGCAGCAGGTCGAAGCCGCCGTCGGCGCGCGCCCGCCCGGCGACGCGCGAGTACCACTGGGGCGCGACGGCCGTGACGAGGACGCGCGGCGTCAGCGTGATCGCGGCGGCCTCGTCGACGATCGCGCCGTGGACGATCGCGTCCTCGCGCCAGGTGACGAGGACCGTGTCCGGCGCGGGGCCGGGCGCCGGCTGCACGCGCTGGAGCAGCGTCGCCGCGGTGTCGAGGCTCACCGCGGCGCCGGCCGGGGCGAGCGCGCGCGCCTCGACCACGAACGTCGCGCCGGCGTCGCGCGCGTAGGCGGTGACGAACCGCGGCGAGGCGGCGGCGTTCGCGATCACGCCGCCGACGTCGTCGAGGCCGGGGTGCGGCTCGGGGTCGAGCAAGGTCTCGGTCGTGCCGCCGCCGGCGGCGATCACGGTGGCGCGGAGCGACAGGTCGGCCGTCGCGGTCCACAGCACGGCGACGTCGCCCGAGGCGTGGACCGCGAGCCCGTGCTCCACCGGCGTGCCCACGCCGACGATCGTGGGCGCCCCGAGCACGCCGGCCGACGACAGCGTCCGGACCTCCACCATGCCGCCGGCGTCGCGCGTGCTGACCACGTACCCCGTCCCGTCGAACGCGATCGCGTAGGCGCGCAGCGGGACGTCGAGGTCCGCCGTGCGGCGCGCGCCGTCGGCGCCGACGCGGATCAGGTGCCCGGTCGCGCCGTCCTGCACCAGCGAGGCGGCGCCGAAGCCGTCGACGGTGAGCGGCGGCGCGCACGTCGGCGCGCCGCCGCCGAGCCACTCGACGTGGTCGGCGGTGTCGCCGGCGGTCGCGCACGACGGCGCCGCGTCGGGCGGCGCCGCGTCGGGCGGCGTCGCGTCGGGGCGCTCGGCGTCGGGCGGCGTCGCGTCCGCGGGCGCGGCGTCGGGGCGCTCGGCGTCGGGCGCGGTCGCCGCGTCGCAGACGTAGACGTACTCGGTCTCGACGACGCAGCGGCAGCCGGGCAGGCCGGCCATGGCGATCGCCAGCGGGAGCAGCAGCGCGCGAGTCCCTCGTCCCATCCCTCCTTCATACGGGGTGGGGCGGCCGCGTGTCAGGCGCCCGTCGCGATTTCAGCGCGCGTCGGCGACCGCGATGCCCTCGGCGCGCAGGTTGGCGACGAGCGTCGGCGCGATCGCCGAGCCCTTCCGGTAGAACACCGCGGGCTGGCCGAGCGGCGCGCGCACCGACATGCGCCCGCCGGCCGCGGTCGAGCCGAACACGCGGCCGCTCCACAGGTGGACCCACTCGCCGCGCGGCAGGTAGACCGACTTGTCGTACGGGCAGTACGGCCACGTCCAGCACTTGTTCTTCACCGGCGCGACCAGCACCTCGCTGCCGAGCAGGAACTGGTCGTCGACGGCGGCGGCGGTCGCGTCGTCGGGGTAGTGCAGCCACAGGTGGCGGACCATCGGCCAGCCCTTGGTCGTGGCGTCCTGCTCGAGCTGGCGCCGGTAGAAGCCGAGCGCGCGGTAGATCCGGGTCATCCGCGCGAAGTGGTCGCCGACCGGGGCGGACGAGTAGACCTGGGCGTTGACGTCGGGCTGGTTGCCCTCGTGCGTGCGCAGCACCGCGGTGAACGCGTTCAGCTCGGCCCACCGCTGCAGCAGCTCGGCCTCGCGCTCGTAGCCGGCGAGGCCCCACAGGCTCAGCGAGGTGTAGCCGCCGGTGTCGGAGTGGTTGAGCGCGATGCCGGAGAACCCGCCGGCGATCAGGCCGTGCAGCGCCGACGCCAGGCCGTCGTACTTGTCCCACGTCGTGAGCTGGTCGCCCTCCCACAGCAGCAGGCTGTGGCGCGGCGAGCGGGTCGAGCCCGAGCGGTTCCAGATCAGCACCTCGCCGAGCAGGCCCGCCTCCTCGATCGCCTCGCGGTTGAGCCGCGCCCACTCGACCGGGTACTGGTTGTGGAACGCCGCGCCGTCGGCGCCCGACGCCATCCGGGCGTCGAACGGCAGCGCCTCGGCGAAGTCCGCCATCCACCCCGAGCAGCCGGCCCCGTCGATCATCTCGTCCTGGATCACCGCCTTCATCCACGCCCGCGCCGCGGGGTTGGTCAGGTCGATCAGCCCGACGTCGAACGCCGTGACGCGCATCAGGTAGGGCGAGCCGTCCGGCTTGCGGACGAAGTAGCCGGCGGCGAGGGCCTCGGCGTAGAGATCGCGCGGCGCGCGCGCCTCGGGCGGCGGCGGTGCGATCATCGGGTTGACGTAGCACAGCGTGCGGATCCCGTCGGCGGCGAGCCCGTCGACGAACTCGCCCCACCCCGGGTGGTAGGTCGGGTTCTGCACCCAGTTCCACAGCACCTGCTCGCCGATGAACGTGCGGACCTTGCCCGACCACGTCTGGTTCCACACCGCGGCGATCCGCGCGCCGCGCCCGCGCAGCTCGTCGACGATCTGGCGGCTGCGCGGCAGATCGCGCGCGAGCGCGACGATCGCGCCGTCGTGGACCCACGCCGGCAAGGGCGGCATCCGCCCGGCGAACTCGGTGAACCGCTCGATCAGCGCCAGCGGCGAGTCGCCGTGGAGGATCCGCCCCGTCATCATCGGCGCGAACAGGTGGACGGCGGTGACGTCGGCCGCGCGGAAGTCGAGCTCGGCGTAGGCGGTGTCCTCGAGGAACAGCGAGCGCAGCCGGCTGGTGAGGAAGTGCGGCGCGGCGTAGTAGCTGGAGTCCTGGCTGCCGCCCGAGCCGGGCGAGGCGGCGTTCACGGCCGGCGTGATCGGGACGTGGCCGCGGCCGACGCCGCCCTCCTGGGCGAGCACCGGGATCTTGCGGCCCTTGAGATCGATCCGGTCGTGGCCGAACGGCTCGCCCGCGCCGAAGATCTTCTCGCTCGCGTCGGACGCCGCGCGCAGCGTGAGCCGGTCGAAGCTCGGGTCGTTCGTGATCAGGCGGAACGCCAGGTGCCCGGCGGTGGGCTGGCACAGCTGCAGCTCCCACCGCAGCGCGGCGCACGCGCCGCCGTCGGTGAAGCCGCCGCGCAGCACGGCGGCGCCGCCGACCTCGCGCGCGTCGTCGAGGCGCGCGCCGGCGCACGCGACCGAGGCGGGCGCGTCGATCGTGAACGAGCCCTGGTGCTCCTCGGCCGACAGCTCGACGCGCGCGGCCTCGAGCGCGCCGCCGGCCGACGGCGTCGCGAACAGCGAGCGCGACGGCGCGGCGGTGTGGCGCACGTCGAGCCGCCCCGCGGCGTCGACGCCGACGCGGAACTCGCCGGCACGCAGGGTGACGGGGCCTCTCGCCGCGCCGATCGCGCCGGGCTCGACGAAGCACCCGCCGCCGCCGCCGCCGTCGGCCTTGCCGTCGTCGGGCACGAACGGATCCGGTGGCGCGGTGGGGGCGTCCATCGCCCCGTCGCAGCCGGTCGCGATGACCATCGACCACGACGCGAGCGCGGCGGCGAACACGGGGAGGAGGGGCGGGCGGGCGGTGTGTCGCATCGGGGTCCTTGCTGGCGGCGCAAGGGGATGACGCAACGTGCATGCCGGGCCCTTGATCGTTCAACGATATGAAATCACGAGGTCCGACCACCGGCAGATGGCCGATCGAGTCGCCACTGTCGAGTGCCACTGGACACTCGCGAAGCCGGCGCGCGGAGCGTCCCCTCGCTGTGGCTCAGAGCCTGTGAGGCTTTCAGCCTCGCAGGCTCTGTCGATCGGCTGGCTCGCCCGCAGACGGGCTCGCGGCGCCTGTACGGAGTCGGCTCGGGAGGACCCTCGCCTCAGCCGAGCTCGAGGTCGACCCGGGCGAACCGGGCCGTGACGCGCGGCGACCACACCGGCGGCTGCGCCGCGCGCGCCGGCACGTCGGCGAGCGGCAGGAACAGCCGCGCGACGGTGCCGCGGCCGGGCTGGGCGTCGACGTGGAGCGCGCCGCGGTGATCGGTGACGATCGCCCGGACGGCGGCGAGGCCGGGGCCGCGCGCGCCGAGGTCGCCGTCGTCGCCGATCGACACCTCGGCGTACGGGCCAGGCGCGACCTCGTGGCCGAGCAGCGCGCACGCGGCCTCGTCGAGCGTCACCAGCGTCGTGCCGACACGGATCGTCCCGCACGGCGGCGCCGCGTCGCGCGCGTCGAGCAGCAGGTGCAGCACGGCCTGCTCGATCCGCGCCGCGTCGCCGACGCAGGTCGCGCCGTCGGCGGCGAGGCGCGGGCGGAGCTCGGTCGTCCCGGGCAGCGTCGTCACGCACAGCTCGCACGCGGCGGTCACGGCCGCGTCGACGTCGAGCGGCGCGTGGGCCGCGGCGCGGCGCCGGCTGAACGTCTGGAGCTGGTGGGCCAGGCCGGTCGCGCGCGCGGCCGCCTCGCGGATCCGCGCGGCGCGCTCGTACGGCGCCGACTGCTCGGCCAGCTCGCGCGTCAGCGCGGTCGCCGCGGCGGCGATCGCGGTGAGCAGCGGATCGAGGTCGGACACGGCCGTGGCCGCGAGCCGGCCGGTGGTGTAGAGGCCCTCGCCGTCGCGGAGCTGCTGCTCGACGAGGCGCTGGCGCGTCACGTCGCGGAACGCGACGATCAGCCCCAGCACCTCGCCGCGGCGATCCTGCACCGCGGTGCACCGCGGCGCGATCACGACGCGCCGGCCGTCGCGCGTGCGCAGCGCCCGCTCGGCCGGCGGACCGGCGGCGGTCGCGTCGCGCACCAGCGCGCGGAACGTCGCGTCCGCGGTGGGGGCGTCCTCGACGACCAGCACCTCGCCGATCGCTCGGCCGAGCGCCTCGTCGCGCGGCCAGCCGGTGATCGCCTCGGCGACGACCGACAGCCGCGTCACGACGCCGCGCGCGTCGGTGGTGATCACGGCCTCGTCGATCGACTGCAGGACGTGCTCGAGCGTCCGGGCCGGCGTCGGGCCGGTCGGCGGGGCGGGCGTGGCGCCGGGGCGGCGGTAGCGCATGCGGGTACCTCGGGTAGGGTGGGGAGGTCAGTCGATCTTCTTGACGCGCGCCTCGACGTCGAAGCACACGGGGCGCGCGATGCCGTCCTCGAGGTACGGCTCGTAGCGCCAGCGCAGCAGCGCGCGCGCGATCCGCTCCTCGAGCCGCTCGGGCCCGTCGAGCACGGTCACCGAGTACACCGAGCCGACGGTGTCGATGCACAGCCGCGCGCGGTAGCGCGCGCGCGTGCTGCGGCTCTTCGGCGGCGGCGCGGCGATCCGCGTCAGCTCGGACGCCTCGACGATCCGCGGCGCGCCGTGCTCGGGGTCGACCGGGCGCGGCTCGACGATCGCCGGGTCCGGCGGCGCGGGCGTGACCGCGACCGGCGCGGCGTCGGCGGACGGCGTCACGGCGCCGGCGTCGTCGTCGGGCGCCGTGGCGGCGACGGCCGCGTCGCGCGGCGCGACCGCGGCGGGCGCGGTCGGCGCGC